>NZ_JBBODA010000002.1:0-434022 GCF_038002705.1 Paenibacillus sp. FSL H7-0716 | reverse complement strand
GCTGGGGGCTGGATCTCAACACGCTGCCTTTACAGCCTGTAACGGTATTGGAACTGTCCCGACTTCTGATAGGAAACGGGGTAACCAGCTATTGTCCAACTCTGATTACTAATGGCAAAGAAGCGCTGGCTCAAGCGGTCTCCGCCATTGCAGAAGCCGCTTCGCTGTATCCGGGAGATGCTGGGGGGATTGTAGGAATTCATCTGGAAGGTCCTTTTCTGTCACCAGAAGAGGGTCCACGCGGCGCCCATCCAAGGGAACATATTGGCCCGCCGGATTGGGATATGTTATGCCGCTGGCAGGAAGCGGCTGAAGGGCTTATCCGTATCCTCACCGTCTCCCCGGAATGGCCAAACGCCGCTGCATTTATCGCCCGGTGCAGTGAATCAGGCATCCTTGTTTCCATAGGGCATACAGCAGCTTCCCCCGAGCAGATTAGGGAGGCGGTTGCCGCAGGAGCGGTGATGTCTACGCATCTCGGCAATGGTACACATCTGACGCTGCCCCGTCATCCCAACTATTTGTGGGAGCAGCTGGCGGCGGATGAACTATACGGCTGTATGATTGCAGATGGCCAACATTTACCACCCGCTCTGTTGAAAGTAATCCTACGGATGAAGCGCAGCCGCACCATCTTGGTCAGCGATGCTGTATCACTGAGCGGAATGCCGCCGGGAACTTATCACCTGCACATTGGTGGAGAGGTTGTATTAACAGCAGAAGGGCGGCTGCATCTGGCTGGCAATCAGCAACTGCTTGCAGGTTCCGCCATGATGCTTCCAGATCAGGTGGTCTATCTTGCGGAGGCTGGATTAGCCCGGCTGGATGAAGCCTGGGATTGTGCTTCTGTTCATCCGGCCACACTGCTGGGGCTGGAACAGGCGGCAGGGCTAAGGGCTGGAGCACCTGCCGATCTCGTGAGCTTCTGCTATGACGACAGGACACTTAACGTGCTGGAATGCTGGAAAAAGGGTCATAGCAGGGCTTGCAGTAATGAATTACAGCAAAGATTAGGAGGAGAACGATGCAGAGCTTGATACCGCAACCGAAGCAGATCCAAGTGAAAGAGGGCGAAGCTTTTCAGTTCAGCGAGGATGTAAGCCTGAGCCTCTACATGGAGCAGCATGATCCGAGACTGGTGGTTCATTGCCGCCGCTCGTTTCCGGAGCTGGAATGTACACATGTTATCTCGGGAAAAGGATATTCACTTATTCTTCAGAGTCTCTCGCAGCCAGAAACGAAAGGAGCACAGCCAGATGAAGTGGATCTGAAATTGCTTAACGGCCGGGCGGAAGGGTACAGGCTGGAGGTGTCGGAGCGCCGGGTGGTAATCCGTGCACTGGATGCGCCGGGTCTGTTTTACGGGCTACAAACGTTACTACAACTGCGTAAGTCAGTAGGGGAAGTTCCTGCCGTGTCTATCATGGACTGGCCTGACACTACTTTGCGGGCGATGAATTTTGATCTTCGCCAGACTTTTTCCAAGCCAGAGCTGCTGCTATCGTATTTGGCGGATTTTGCCCGGTATAAAACGAATGCGGTTCTGATTGAATACGAAGATAAATTCCCGTTCCAGAAGTACCCGGAATTCGTGCATCCACAGCATTCGTTAAGTCTCATACAGCTAGAAGAGCTGAAACGCACAGCCCATGAATATTTTATTGAGATCATTCCGCTGCAGCAGAGTTTTGGGCATCTGGAGTATGTACTCCGCCACGGCACCTGGCGGCACTTGCGCGAAACGGAGTTATCCCTGGGGGAGATCTGCCCGTCGCATCCGGAATCCTTCGAGCTGATTACTGATTTGTTGCAGGAGATGATGGAAGCTCATCCGGATTCCCGTTATATTCACCTTGGCTGCGACGAGGTGTACAGCTTATGTGAATGCGAACGCTGTAAAACGTTGTTCGGAGGGGTACGGGAGCGGGCGTTTATCGCTTTTTTGAACGCTTTGATTGAATTTACAGCCAGCCGTGGTAAAAAAGTGATTTTCTGGCATGACATGCTGGACAAATGCCCGCCGGAGGAACTGGCAAAGCTGGATAAGCGGAGTGCGGCGATGATCTGGATATACAACGGACGTAATATTGAAGCTGAGGTTTCTTCTCTTGCGGATAAATTCAGGTCACTAGGCATCGAGGTTATGGGAGCACCGGCGGTTCGCAGCTTTGACTGGGCTGAACATCAGAATTTTCCGGTACTATTGAACCGGACGGATAATCTGCTCCAATGGGCGGAGACAGCGGATAAGCTGGACCTCGGTTGCATCGTCGCCACGAACTGGACAGGGCCGTTCAGCCTTGGTGTTCCTTATGGGATCTTTGAGACGACCTGGTATCCGATGCTGCTGCACGCCGATTTGGCCTGGAACCGCAAAGCTGACTCCTCAACATTTATCGATCGATTCATGGAGCGGTTTCATGGCATTGATCCTAGAACAGGTCATACTCAGCTCGGGAATTATCAGCTGGAAGATTATTATGATGTTATCTGGAAGCTGCTGGACAAGGTGAAGGATCATAAGGATGAAGCAGAGCTAATTGCCATTATGCATGATTTTGAAGCGGCGACGGACCGTTCGCGGGCGATCCACAAATATGTCTACCGCTGGGAGCTCTATCCGGGAGACGAAGCGGAAAGGCACTCGCTGCTGAACAATTACATGCGAAATCGCCGCGGACGTGAGAACGTTTTGCCTCGCATGAAAGCGGCTTTGGAGCGTTACCAGCCATCCGATATGGCGGAGCATTTTGTGAAATCCCGCTTCTATCTTCACGATTATCTGGAGCGGACATTATACCGTGAGCTGGGGTTTGCTCAGGTAGAATAAGAGTTTTGAAAAGATCGTAGGGCTATCGTGTAAGCAGGTAGCTGTGCGGTCTTTTGTTATTTATATCCGGATAAAAATGTATATTGAAACATAGTCAGGAACAAAATCCCATTTCGCTGCGTCTAACCTTATAAAGTTCTAGCAAACTACATTGGAGGAGAATGAATATGAGAGCTACACCCATAAACCGGACTATAAGGAAGGTTACACTTACGGCCTTATGTATTTTGCTTGTATTGCTGAGTGGCAGGGTAATGGCGGAGCCGTCTCCGGCACAAAAGACAACCGCGGTATTCACAGCGGAGATGCAGAGTGCCTTGGAAGGGGCACAGAATGTGCTGCTGACGATACAGCCATTCCCGGACGAAGCAGCCGTAGGTTTCTTCAAGAATGGGCGCAGTCTGCCCAAGGGATATCTGGAGCAGACTGCCGATAAGATTCTGGAACAGCGGGGCAAGTTCACCAAGGTGGCAGAGCTAACTCGAACAGCGCTGGCTTACAGTGCTGCGGGGGGCAACATCAACAACATTGCTGGGATTGATCTTTATCCATTCCTGATGAATCATGACGGAATTGATTCGGAAGGGGCAGCCGCGGTAGCAGCCGCCTATATCACCTCGAAGAACTCCATTTCAAATTCATTGGAGCGGACAAACCGTTACCCCGATTTGCTGTTTTATCAGCTGCTTGATATGCAGCTAGCGGATGGCAGCTGGCCGCTGGCCGGGCAGAAGCAAGGAGATCTGGTAGCTACTGCCTGGGTACTGACGGCACTTGCTTCGGAAGTGAGTTCAGAACAAACTGCGCAGCCGATTGAGAAGGCTTTGCAGTGGCTTAAGAGCAAGCAGCAGCTAGACGGAGGATTCGATGGTAAAACTACGACGACAGCGCAGGTGATTGTTGCTTTATCCTCGCAGGGAGTTGATGCAGCAGATTTCACCAAGGAAGGCGGAGCCTCGTTGCTGGACCATTTGCTGGCGCAGAAGCTTCCGGGTGGCGGCTTTGCGCAGACAGCAGGCGGCGGAAACGATAGTCCCGCTACTGTGCAAGCCTACCTTGCCCTGACTTCCTATAAGCTGCTGTCCAAGCAGGCTGGCATGCTGTATAGCGAACTACATCATGCTGGACTTGACCGGGCAACGATTCAGGTCGAAGGACCCGGTGGCACCCTTGCCGGGGGGCATATTGTTGGCGGAGATGCTGTGAAGGCAGCGGCAGCTTTTTTACAGGCGAAGGGTCTGGCGTATAAGCTGAATGCGGATGCAGCTAAACCGGCCTTCACAGCTATAGAAGGGATTCAGAACGGGCGATACAATGGACGCGGAGAATGGAAGATTGCTGTATTCAGCGGGGGTAGTGCATGGATGTATCCTGAGAATAGCCCGTACAGACTGACAATAGGCAATGGGGATCAGCTGCTTGTTTACTACGCGGATGATACAGAACTGCTTGACCGGATGGAAGTGAAATGGAAAGATAAAAACGGCCAGGAAATGGGTGGATACGCAAGCGCCAATATGCCGTTTTCCCTCCATATCACCAAGTCAAACGGTCAGCTGGGCGGTCTTCCGGCTTTCGGTGCTACTGTGACACTTCAAGGAAAAAGCGTAGTGGCAGACAGCACGGGAAAGGTGTCTTTTGCCGGCATGAAGCCCGGTGTCTATCCTGTGCAAGTCACCAAATACCGTAAAGATGCCGCTCCAGCACTTTCCAAACGGACGTTTGCGCTGCATGTCTCTTCCCCGGAATTGGCCAGCTTTACGGATGCCAATAAAGTCGCAGCTTGGGCACGTTTGGATATCGCAACAGCGCTCAGCAGCGGATATATTCAGGGCGTGAGTGCCAGCGGAAATGTGCTGGCTCCTAAGCAGAAGCTGACCCGGGCTGAATTTCTGACCCTGCTGTTGCGGCTATTGCATGAGTTCCCCGATGCCAAGACCACTTCTAGCTTTAAGGATGTTCCGGCGGACAAATGGTACAGCGGTACCATCGCCAAGGCTGAGGAGCTGGGCATTATCAGCTCTTCAGCCGGCAAGTTCGAACCGGACCGCGGTATTACGCGGGAAGAAGCGGCGGATATGGTAACCAAAGCTGCCCGGTTGTCTACGTACGGCAGCCCGGACCGTGTGAAGTTTGCCGATACTTCCAGTTTGTCAGAGGCGAGCCGCCAGGCGATTCAGGCCGTGAATGAACATGAAGTAATGACCGGCAGCGGGGGCCGTTTCGATCCTAAGCAGATTCTGGTGCGTGAGCAGGCAGCGGCAATTTTAGTCAGACTGCAGAAATTAATCCCGGAAGCCTTCTATTAATGGAATAAACGTCCAGGGATATGATAAGCTTCAGATAGAGTTATCACATCCAGTGCAGAGGAGGCAAATCTATGAGCCGCTTGATCACAGGCAACATATATTATGGATTTCAGGTCGTTAATGAGGAATTTATCCGGGAGATCGATTCCGCCGTATTCACGATGGAACATCTGAAGAGCGGCGCCAGGCTGCTTTTCGTGCAGAATCAGGATGACAACAAGGTATTCAGCGTGAGCTTCAGGACCCCGCCTGAAGATAGTACAGGGGTCTTTCATATTTTGGAGCATTCTGTATTATGTGGTTCGGAGAAATATCCGGTGAAGGAACCTTTTGTAGAATTGCTAAAGGGCTCGATGCAGACATTCCTGAATGCATTTACGTTTGGGGATAAGACGATGTATCCGGTGGCGAGCCGGAATGAGCAGGATTTCTCCAATCTGATGGAGGTCTACCTGGATAGTGTCTTTCAGCCGAATATTTATAAGCAAAAGGAGATATTTGAGCAAGAGGGCTGGCATTACGAGCTTCAGCAAACTGAAGCTGATCTGATCTATAAAGGCGTGGTTTACAACGAGATGAAGGGTTCCTATTCCTCGCCGTTTACGGTACTGATGGACAGGATCAAAAAGTCGTTGTATCCAGACACGATTTACCGCCATTCTTCAGGTGGAGATCCGCAGGAGATTCCTGCGCTTACGTATGAGCAATTCCTTAAGGCGCACAGCAACTATTATCATCCGTCCAACAGTTATTTTTATCTGTACGGAGACGTCTCTATTGAAGAGAAGCTGCAATTTATAGACCAGGAATACCTTAGCCGTTATGAAAAAAACAGCTTTGATACCTCCATTCCCCTACAACAGCCTACCGGAATGACGGAGCTGGTAGCGGATTATCCGATTCTGGAAGCAGAAACGGCCGACGACAAAACTTATTTGAGTCTGAACTATGTAATTGGAACCTCTACGGATCGGGAACTGAATCTGGCTTTTGATATTTTGAAAAGCATGCTGATGGACAGCAATGCAGCTCCGCTTAAGCAAGCCCTGCTGGAAAGCGGTCTAGGTAAAGATGCCTTTGCTTTTTATTCCGACAGTATGGTTCAGCCGCTGCTTGGCATTACCCTGACACATTCGAACGCCTCCGCCAAAGATGCCTTCGTGGAGCTGGTGAAGACCACATTAAGCAGCTTGGTTAAGAACGGGCTGGATGAGAAGCTGGTGCTGGCGGCGGTCAACAGCAAGGAATTTGAACTGCGGGAAGCGGACTTTAGCCGATATCCAAAGGGACTTACTTACAATATCGAAGTGATGAAGTCCTGGCTCTATGACGGTCAGCCGTCTACTCCTATGCTTTATGAAGAGGTATTCACTACCATTCGGGAAAAAATAACGGATCGTTATTTTGAGAAGCTGATTGAGGTCTACTTACTGAATAGTGATCATTGCAGTCTGGTGGTGCTGAACCCGTCCAAGACGATTGCAGCCGACAAGGAAGCGAGCACCCAGCGTCAATTAAGTGAATACAAATCATCGCAGCAACCAGACCAGCTGGAGCAGCTTGTGCAGAGTACACAGCATCTTCTGGCGCGGCAAGGCCGTGCAGATGCAGCCGAGGATTTGCAGAAGCTGCCAAGTTTATCTCTACAGGATATTAACCGCAGTGCTGAACCTCAGGTGCCATCCCATGAATATAACCTTGAGGGTCTAAAGCTGATCCACCATAACGTATCTACTCAAAAGATTGCGTACTGCAAGTTTTATTGGGATACGAGTGTTGTGGCTCCTGAGCAAATTCCTTATCTTGTGCTGCTGGCAGAGGTATTGGGCCAAATGGAGACAGCTTCTTACAGCATTGAAGAGCTCACTAGTGAAATTGGGATCAAAACCGGAGGCATTCATTTCAAAAACGAGATCTTTGGCGCTGCAAAAGATACTGGAGCCAGTTATCAGCCTAAATTCACTGCGCAGGTTAAGGGGATGGCGGGGCATATTGGCGAATCGCTGGATCTGCTGCGCGAGCTGCTCTATACCAGCGCGCTCGATAACCTGACGAAGCTACAGGAAATCGTGCGCCGGGAAGCTTCGCAGATGGAATCGGTTCTGAACCAAAAAGGCAATGAAATCGCGGCCAGCCGCCTGATGTCTTATTTTTCGGACATGGGAGCGTATCAGGAACAACAGGGTGGCGTGGCCTATTACCGCTTTATCCGTGAGCTTGCCGAGAAGATCGATCAGCAGGGAGCTGAGGTGGCAGACACGCTGAAGGATATCTGCACGGTTTTATTCAATAAACAGAATTTAATCATCAGCGTGACGGGTACCCCTGATTTGTATGAAGAATTCGCCGCTAATGTAGCGAAGCTGGATATTCAGGATCGGCCAGTGGTGAATAAACCTAAGATTACGGCGCAGGGGCATGCGGATAATGAAGGCTTTATGTCTTCCAGCCAGGTGCAATATGTGGTTAAAGGCTACGACTTCAACAAGCTAGGATTTACGTATTCCGGCAAAATGCAGGTGCTCAAAAAAATCATGAGCCTCACCTATCTGTGGAATGCCGTGCGCGTGAAGGGCGGAGCTTATGGCGGAAGCCTGATGCTGCGCAGAGATGGGATATTGATGTTCACTTCCTACCGTGATCCCAATTTGCAGGAGACGCTGGAGGTTTATGATCAGGCGTACCGATTCACCGAAGGATATGAAGCGGATGCCGACGAGATGACCAAAGCAATTATCGGCACCCTGTCCATGCTGGACCAGCCGCTGAGCCCAAGCGCTCAGGGACGGCGGGCGGACCGGCATTATTTTGAGCAGGTAACCGGGGCCGAGCTGCAGCAGGAACGGGATGAAATCTTGTCGACCACACCGGAAGACATCAGACAGTATGCCTATTTGCTTAAGGCTGTGACGGAACAAAATTATTTCACAGTTGTCGGCAATGCCTCCAAGTTGAAAGCGAAAAAAGTCTTATTCGGAAACCTAGAAGAACTAGTAATGTAATTCTCTCTATAAACTCCTCTTCAGTACCTGTCTGCCGACAAGTGCTGGAGAGGAGTTTTTTTGTATTTAGTTAGAACCTTGACAGTTAGAGTTCTAACTATTATGATAATGATGTTACTTAGAGTTCTAACTAATCCGCAAGAGGAGGAAATCACAATGAACAAACCCGTTGTAGACACACCATTTTCTAATTTAATACGAGAGATTGGGATGAAAATAAAAGGTACAGCTGACACCAGGTTAAATGAGTTAGGTCTGAACTCACAACAAGGCCGCATGATCGGCTATATTTTTGAGAATCAAGCAGAAGGGGTTATTCAGAAGGATTTAGCGGAGGTCTTTAACAGGAAGGGGGCGAGCATCACCAGTATGCTTCAGGGGTTGGAGAAGAAAGGGTATATCCAGCGTGTCACTCCTGAAAATGATGAACGTCAAAAGAGTATTTTTGTATTGGAAAAAGGTGCTCTTTTAGTGGAAGAGTTCAATGAGATTTTCTCTGAGGTAGAAGCAAGCATTACTAAGGCGCTTAGTCCGGAAGAAACTGCAACCCTAAAGTCTTTACTTCAAAAAGTTAGTTCAAGTTTATAAACGTTTGGAGGTTCACTTATGACAAATGAGTTCTCAAATCAATATTATTTAGAGTCGGCGCCTATGAAAAAAGCGATCGCTCATTTATCGATTCCCATGATGATTGGGATGTCTGTGGGTACTATTTATAATGTAATCAATGCTTACTTCATCGGCTTATTGCACAATACAAGTATGCTGACCGCAATCACGCTGGGCCTGCCTATTTTCACCGTTTTAATGGCTTTTGGAAATGTATTGGGGGTAGGCGGAGGAACATTTATAACCCGCTTGGCGGGGCAAAAAGAGACGGAAAAAGGGAAAAAGGTTGCCGGATATACTTTTTACGGGAGTATTGTAGTGGGGCTTCTTATCGCGCTCATCGCTTGGTTAGCTATTAATCCGATCACGCGAATGCTTGGTGCAGATGCTGCTACCTTAGACTTTACGAAGTCTTATGCGCTCACTCTTTTTGCAGGCGGATTTGCTGTTGTGCTTAATTTTGCTTTGGAACAACTGGTCCGTTCGGAAGGGGCCTCGAAGGAATCAATGTATGGTATTTTTATCAGTACGGCTTTAAGTTTGATTTTTGATCCTTTATTTATTCTCGTGCTGAATTGGCATGTTGCCGGAGCTGCTTTGGCTATGGTTTTAGCAAATTTGGGCTCTGCCATTTATTATATTTACTTTTTGGAAACGAAAAGTGAGCATTTAAGAGGATTTTTGAAGCATTTCAAGATATCTGTACGAGATCAGCTTGAGGTTTATAAAATAGGTACAGCGGAGCTATTGCAAGCCAGTTTTTTAATTGTCAGCACGCTTTTGTTAAATAACTATTCCATTCAATATGGGGAGAGTGTGGTCGCCGGATTTGGTGTGGCTTTAAGAATTGTGCAGATTCCAGAATTTTTATCGATGGGTTTATTTTTGGGATTGATTCCACTATTTGCTTTTAACTTTGCTAGTAAAAATACGGAGAGACTTAAATCCAGCATCAAATACGCTTTTGCATATATAGGCAGCATTGTAGTTGTTTTTGTGAGTCTAGTCTATGTGTTTAGAGGAACGATTCTTCATTGGTTCTCAGGCGATCCTTCTGTGTTAAGCATGGGAACTTATATTTTGGCAGCTATGCTGATTTCGGCTTTATTTAATGGATTTACCGGATTATTTATGAGCATTTTTCAAGCAACGGGGCAAGGCACACCCACCACTATTATGGCGATAAGCCAAGGTGTATTATTTATACCGATGATTATCGTATTACATTCTTTTTTTGGCCTGCACGGTGTGATTTGGTCGATGACTGTGACTGAGGTAATAACGAGTGTGATGGGTGTGGTTTTGTTTATGATTTTTCGGAAAAAACTGAATAGTGCGGGCGGGGATGGAAAAGGCGCTGTAGAGGTTACGCCGGTATAACGCGATTGCTTTATGTAAAACTCAATATGGATTTTGTTTGCTGCGGGAGCTTAGCTCGCGCTTTTTTTACGTTGTGCAAAAGGAATATAAAACTGCTGGATCGGTAAAATTCGTTCCAAAATGAACAATTCTAGTTCTTATGATGACTGCTTACTTTTTCTACAATTATGGATAAGTAAAGGAGGAGAACTATGATACGCAAAAAAAGGTTTCATCTTAACATGGACACACGCGAAGCGATGGCGGGATATCTATTCGTTGCACCGCTTATGCTTGGGCTGATCATCTTGACGTTGATCCCTGTGCTGGGCTCACTGCTGTTAAGCTTCACGGATTGGAACTTTGTGGCTGGGTTAGGGGGCATTAAGTTCGCGGGCGTGGATAATTTCATCAGGCTGTTTCATGATGATGCTTTTATGAAAAGCTTGTTGAACAATTTGCTCTTTATTATCACAGTACCGGTTACAATCATCGTTGCCCTGCTGCTGGCTATCCTGATTGATAAACAGGTTTTTCTGAAGGATTTGTTTAAAGTGATTTATTTCCTTCCGTACATTTCCAGTGTAGTAGCCATCGCTATGGTTTGGCAGGTTATGTTTCACCCTTCGCTGGGACCCGTCAATCAATTCCTGATGTCACTGGGGTGGAACAACCCACCCAAATGGTTAGCGGATATCCATTATGCTCTGCCGTCGCTGATGCTGATTCAAGTCTGGATTCAGCTCGGTTACAACATTATTATTTTTATCGCAGGTTTACAGAGTATTCCAAAGGATCTTTATGAAGCGGCTGATATCGATGGTGCCAACGTCTGGCGCAAATTCCGCAACATCACGGTTCCCTGCATTTCGCCCACTACCTTTTTCCTGCTGGTAACAGGGGTTATCGGTTCATTTAAAATCTTTGATCTGATACAAGTGCTGACCCAGGGGGGACCGGCTAACTCCACGACCGTTATCGTCTACGAGTTATATGATACAGCCTTCAATCAGCTGAAGACAGGTTACGCCTCTAGCATGGCACTCGTTTTGTTCCTTATTTGCCTGATTATTACAGCCTTGCAGATGTTGGCGCAAAAAAAATGGGTCAACTATTAAAGGCGGAAAGGAGAAATTACAGTGAAAAAAGAGCTTCTATCCAGAACCTTCTGGACCATCGCCATGGGACTGCTAGGTATCGCATTTCTTTTACCGTTCCTATGGATGTTATCCACTTCCTTTAAACTGGAGAAAGATGTGTTTAACTTTCCGATTCAATGGTTGCCACAGCAGTGGAACCTCATTGAAAATTATAAACAGGTATGGTCGGGTGACTTCGCTCGCTATTATGGAAATTCCATTTATATTACGCTGGCTACGACTATAATTAATGTGCTGATATGCGCACTTGCTGCTTATGGGTTCTCCAAGCTGCGTTTTCCGGGCAGGGATGCGATGTTTATAGTTGTATTGGCACTTTATATGGTTCCTCCGCAGGCTTCGTTGGTTCCACAGTTTCTACTGTTTAACTGGCTGAATTTAATTGACACACATTTGGGATTGATCCTGATTAACAGCTTTAGTATTATTGGAGCGTTTATGCTCAAGCAATTTTTTATGGGGGTAAACAACGAGTATCTTGAATCGGCGCGGATGGATGGAGCAGGGCATTTTCGCTCTTTTCTACAGATTGCCTTTCCGCTGATCCGTCCCGCTGTAGCTACTTATGCTATTTTGCGCTTTATTTGGACCTGGAACGACTATCAATATCCACTCATTTTTTTGAAGTCCAAGGAGCTGTTCACGATTCAGCTGGGGATCCGGTTGTTCGGGGATCAATACGGGGATGTCTATTCACTCATGATGGCTGGTGCGGTATCTGCAATTCTGCCGTTGCTGATCATTTTTGCTCTCGGGCAGAAGCAGGTTATTGAGGGAATTGCCCTCGGAGGTGTGAAAGGATAATAAAAGTCAAAATAGTTTCTCTTCGGTAGAATATGAGAACTTTCCTCGTCAATCCTGCATGTTAGGATGTTCTTGTAAGCAGTTACATAGTCACTGGTTATTAAGCGAGTGATGCCCAACACATTTATAGGAGGGTCTAAATGAAAAAGAAATTATTATCTGCATTCATCATCACATCGATGGCGTTATCATTGGCCGCTTGCGGCGGAAATGCGAAAACCAATAATGCAGAAGCGACTAATGCACCCGATGCTGGTGGAAATTCAAAGCCTGCAGCAGAGAAGGTTACCCTGAAGCTGAGCACCTGGCAGACAGAAGCCAAAGCGAAATGGAGCACGATTATCGCAGAGTTTGAGAAGACGCATCCCGATATTCATGTGGAAGTAGATTTGCTGAATGAAAAAGGTGATTCGGTTGCCTCTATGCAGAAGCTGGATTTGATGGCGGCTGCAAGCGATCCGCTGGATATTGTCGAACTGCCTTATACCAACTATTCACAACGTGCAGATATCGGTTTGTTGGAACCGATGGATGACTATATTCAGAAGGAAGGTTATAAGCTCGCAGATGAATATCTGGTGGACACTACGGTCAATGGCAAAATCTATGCGTTACCGTCTTCCATGCAGCGCTGGTTCGTGCTCCTTAACAAAGAAATGTTAGATGAGGCGGGACTTCCGGTTCCGACCGATTGGACATGGGCGGATTTCGAAGAGTATGCCAAGAAATTGACCAAGGGTGAGGGCGCAACGAAACGTTTTGGCGCGTATCTGCATAATTGGCCGGATTATTTCCAGCTTCAGCTGATGAGCAAGTCTACGGATAATACTTTTCTAAAAGCTGATGGAACCTCCAATGCACTTGACCCGCAATTTAAGGCTAATCTGCAGATGATGAAGAAAATGATGTACGAAGATAAGAGTGCCACTCCTTATGAGGATATTATTTCGCAAAAACTAGCCTACCGGAATCAGTATTTTAACGGTTTAGCAGCGATGCTTCCGATGGGCGACTGGATGGTTGCGGAATCGGGTGGAACGGATGCCATTCCGGCAACCTTTGTTACCGCGTTTGCGCCGATCCCCCGTCTTGACAGTGAGAGCAAACACTACTCACCCGTACAGCCGACCTACATGGGAATAGCCGCTAAATCCAAGCATAAGGAGGCTGCTTATACCTTTGTGCGCTGGTATACCTCAGAAGGACTGGAAATCGGTGGACGCGTTTTCTCTGGCTGGGCCAAATCAGATACGAACAAATTAGTGGATACAATTGTCAGTGGTTCTAAGGATTCCTCTAAGATTGATGTAGATTCTCTGAAATATACGATGGAGAACTCGACACCTGGTGCAACGCAGGTTCCGGCTAAATATGCGGATGAAGCTAAGAACAACGTTATTCCAGAAGCGGAGATGTATCTCCTTGGCCAACAGGATCTGGATGTCACAGTTGCCAATATCGATAAAAAAATAACGGAAGTTGTTCAGAACAATAGCGGAAAGTAAGCGGAGACTGATTGTACGCTTTTCAAAGGGGGCTTATAATGTGGGGGCAGGAAAGCATTTCTGCCTCCTGCTCCAAATTCAAACAGATGTGGGGCCTGTAATCCGTGTTTAGAAAGCATCAATCCCTCCGTAAGAAACTTGTCTGGTCATCGCTGATCTGCGTGCTGATCCCGCTTGTCTGCATTTACATGGTTACAGATTATTTGACCCGGGATCTCATCCTGGAGAAAGCGGTTGGTAGCGCAAGAGAATCTTTAAATGCAGCCAGCGCCAATATGAATGCCATATTTGAACAGACACTGGAACAGTCCAACTTTGTGCTCCAGAACAGCGAGATCAGGCAGATGATGTCTGCCGATTCAGAGTCGCTCCGTGCACCAAAGCAGATCATTCAGTATAACCGTATGTCACGGATGCTGGATGATATGTTTGTTTTAACAGAATATTTGAAGGTGACGTTAATCGGAAAAAATGGTTTTATTTATACCAGTTATCCTTACAGTGACTTTAACCCGAAAAATTTCTACAACAAGAATTGGACATCGTTGCTGAAACAAATTCAACCCATCTCGACTTATTGGAGAGCGGAGCACGATACGTACTACAATTATTCTGATAAAGGCTCAGCTGATTGGGTAACCATTGCGAGGCCGATTCAATCGACCTCCAGCAGTACCATCGGATATTTAATTATTAATATCAATGAGCGTAAGCTCCGTCCTTATCTAAATAACGATAATGATAAAGAGATGATGCTTTTGGATGACAAGGGAACTGTAGTTTCCCATGCTGATAAGGGCCGAATCGGAGAGACGATGACGTGGTTGAAAAAGGATGGCGAGCTTGACACTGTGGAAATCGACGGAGAGAAGTTTTTATATGTTGATCAGGAGCTGAGCAGCAACAAATGGCGGATGGTCAGCATTATCCCGCTGAAGGCAGCCTTGTCAAAAAATAAGCAGATTTTATTTATCAGCCTGGCGGTGCAGATTCTTTTCTTTACCTTGTTTTCCGTTCTCTTAACCGTTCTAATCTCAAAGCTGACTCAGCCTATCGTAAAATTAAGCGCTTTTGTAAAGCGAATTGGTCGTGGTCAGTTAGATGAACGTTCGTTCATTCGAGGGAATAATGAGGCAGCACAGCTTGCTCGCACCATTGACCAGATGCTGGATCGGATCGAGTCTATGATTGAACAAATCACTTATGAACAGACGGGAAAAAGAAAAGCCGAACTAGAGATGCTGCAAGCGCAGATCAATCCACATTTTATGTTTAATCTGCTGAATTCGATTCGCTTAAATATTCTGATGCAAGGCGATCGGGAGAATGCTGAGTTGATTGGTTCGCTGTCGTCTTTGCTCCGTATGACCTTTAACAGGGACAATGAGTTTATCCCGCTTCGTGAGGAGACAGATACGATATCGCATTACGTCACTTTAATGAATTTCCGCCATGCCAATCAGGTCAGGCTGGAAATGAATTTAGCGGACGGGAGTGCTGAAGCAATGGTGCCTCGATTTATGATTCAGCCCATGATCGAGAATGCCATCATCCATGGCTTCGAGCAGTTTGGTGGCGAGATTTTTATTGAAGCTCGTATTGTTGCAACTACAGGAAGCTTGGTTATCACCATTAAGGATAATGGGATCGGGATGTCACCGGAAACTTTAACAAGACTTCGTGAAACCGCATACAGCAGCGAACAAATTACAGAGGAGGACAGAAAAGGGTTCTCCGGCATAGGTTTACGCAATGTGGCCCAACGCCTCAGTATGATTTATGGCGCTTCTTTTAAGCTGAATATTCAAAGTGAACCTGATGTGGGCACGGAGATTTGTCTGGAGTTTCCTCTGGATTACGGAAAGGTGGGTGTCGAGAATGCTGACGGCAATATTGGTGGATGATGACTATCCGGTTATCCGTTATTTGTCGCAGGCCGTACCTTGGAGTGAGCTCGGTATTGAACTCATCGGATGTTATTATAGCGGTCACGAGGCTTGGGAAAAAGCACAGCAGAGTCCACCAGATCTTATCATTACCGATATTGGCATGCCCAAGATGAACGGGCTGGAGATGCTGGAGCTATTCAGAGCTGTGCAGCCCGGAATCCGTGCCATTATTCTCTCCTGCCACAACGAATTCAAATACGCCCAGCAAGCGCTGAAATTAAACGTAGGAGAATATATTTTAAAAGAATCACTGGATATTGAGCAGTTACAGCAAGCGATTAGAACCCTTGTGGCGGAAGTGGGACTGAATAGGCAGCAGCATACGGAGATGCTGGTTTATAAGCAAAAGCAGTCTCAAAATCGCGCCGCGCTGAAGGAAAAGTTTCTAAAAGATACCTTGTATCAATCCTGGGACAAGGGGGCTTGGATCGAGCAGGCCCGCTCAAACGGAATTATGATCCATGCCAAAAACTATATTCCGCTGGTTATTGTAATTGACCGTCCAGAGGAAGCTTCAAGGGTGCGCCGGATGAGTGAATATACGATTTCTTTTGCGGTTGAGAATATTATGCAGGAAGTGCTTGAGGCTGATCACAGTCTGTTTATTTCGAGATACAGCCATAAGGAGATTGTCATTCTCTTTTGCAGCGACCAGCCTTCCAAAGATCACCAGGCAATCTATCACTCCATTCAAAATGCAGCCTCTGCGGTTCAGAAATATCTTAAACTCTCTGTCTCTTGCTTATTTGGCGCTGAGGCGCGCAGTCCTGAGGAAATTCGCGGAACATTGCAGCGGATGCTGAGGGAGAAAATACAGCGCTTTTATCTCCCTGCGGCGGGAATCCACCGTTTTGAAGAAGTCTGCTTTTCCGGAGAAGATATTTATGCTGAATATGGAACCTTATACGCTGTTATCAATGATGATATTGCCTTGAACAGGAACACGGAGCTTCGCGTTCATGTAAAGGAATGGAGAGAATGGGTGGCCTCGCAAAAATTCCATCCGAATGAAGTCAAGGAATGTGTGCTTCGCTTGCTGATGGACTTGCAGATGAAGACGAAACAGCTTCTGCAATCTCCATTGCCTATAACCGAAGAAAAGCTATTTAGCGTGGTTGGTGACATTGAAACTCTGGAGCATTTGGAACAATGGCTGGTGCAGTACTTAGAGGAATTAGCGCGGAAAATAAGTATGTTCTCCATCAAGTCTAAACGGAGTGAGGTCATCAAAGCCCAGCAGTTCGTGATTAGTCATGTGACAGAGAAAATAACACTGGAGGACATGGCAGGCCGCCTTAACTTAAATGCCAGTTATTTCAGCCGCTTATTCAAACGGGAAACAAACCAGAACTTCATTGAATATGTAAATATGCTAAAGCTTCAGAAGGCAAAGGAGCTGCTTAACCAATCTGAAAAGACAGTGGAAGAGATCTCCGAGTATCTGGGATATGCCAACAAAAGTTATTTCATCAAGCTGTTTAAACGGGAAATGGGCATGAGGCCTAGTGAATATGCGGCTTGGCATTGAGTGTGGACAGGAGGAAACATTGCTGTGGAAATAAAGGGCACTAGAAATGAATTACAGATGTTCCTAAATGAACTATATACTCCACTGGAGAGCAGATTTACCTCTGGTTGTGCAGGAATTAATATGGGCGCTACAGGATCGATTTACAATGAGGCTACGGCGCTTATGGAAGCTTTCGCCCGTCCTCTATGGGGCCTTGTTCCCCATGCCAGCGGTGGAGGGGAAAGTGCACTTTGGCCGATGTTTCTGGAAGGGATCATCAACGGAACAGACCCGGAGCATGAAGAATATTGGGGGCAATTTACTACCAAAGATCAGCGTATGGTAGAACAGGCCGTGTTGGGACTGGGGCTTGCTCTTGCACCACATAAAATGTGGGAGCCGCTGAGCGACACGCAGAAAATGAATGTATATAACTGGCTAAATCAGATTAATCATGTGGATCGTTCCAATCCGAATAACTGGCTGATGTTCACGGTTCTTGTGAATGTGGGCTTCAAGAAAGTCGGATTGCCTTATGATCAGAGCATAATGGATGATTATCTAGCGCAGATCGATACTTACTATCTTGGTGACGGTTGGTATTCCGATGGATTGACCGATCAGAGGGACTATTACATAGCTTTTGCTATGCATTATTATACGCTGATATACGCTAAGCTGATGGCGGATGATGATCCTCAGAGAGCTGCTGTTTATCGGGAAAGATCAGCACGATTTGCCGAGGATTTCATTTATTGGTTCGCTGAGGACGGAAGCGCACTTCCTTTTGGCCGTAGCCTGACCTATCGTTTTGCACAGGTTTCTTTCTGGAGCGCGCTGGTGTATGCAGAAGTGGTTCCTTTTTCATATGGCGTTCTTAAGGGAATCATTATGCGCCATTTTCGTTGGTGGTTTGAACAACCTATTATGGGATTAGACGGACTGCTTAGCATTGGATATGCTTATCCGAATCTAGTTATGACAGAGAGCTACAACGCCCCCGGATCTCCGTATTGGGCCTTTAAAGCTATGCTTATTCTTGCCTTGCCAGATGATCATCCTTTTTGGCAGGCGGAGGAAGAGCCGCTGCCTATTTTGAAAGAGGTACGGGCTCTCCAAGAGGCGCGAATGCTTGTGAGTCGTCCGGAAGGAAACAGGCATGTTATTGCCTATACCTCTGGCCAGATGGCTAATTTTGATATGGCCCATAGTGCAGCCAAATATTCTAAATTTGCATACTCCACTCTGTTTGGCTTTAGTGTCCCGAAAGCGGGTTACGGGTTGGTTCAAGGCGCTTACGATTCTACACTCGCACTATGCGAATGTGATGAACACTATCGGGTACGCAGATTCTGTGAGACCTGGGAAATCGGGGAGAGCTATGTACATTCCCGCTGGCATCCCTGGAGTGATGTACATGTGGAGACATGGATTATTCCGGCAGGTCTATGGCATGTTCGTATTCACAGCATTCATACTGCCCGGCGGTTGGGTGTAGCGGAGGGTGGATTTGCCATTGGCCAGTCAGCTGGCTTCTCGCACAGTGAACGGGAAAGCATTAAGGTATCAAACACTGCTGTTTCGGTGCAGCTGCCCTGGGGAATCAGTGCCATACATAGGCTAAGCGGCTTTGATCGGGGAGAGTGCGTACATCCCGAGCCGAATACCAATCTGCTGAAGCCGCGGACACTTCTTCCGAGCTTGTGCTCCAGACTGGAACCGGGAGATCAAGTATTGATATCTGCTGTCTTCGGAGCGACGAATACTCCGGAGAACCAGGCAAGTCTTGCTTCACCGCCGCTTATTCAATGGCACTCGGACGGAAGGGTTGCTGTATACGAACCTGGTAACGATACACTTTTGCATACTGTTGATTTAAGGGAAGGGAGAAACAAAGATGTGGAATAAGGCTATTGAGGATGCGATTCACAAAGTTGGGAGCAATATGGATAACCATCCGGGCAAACTGCCTCATATCGCTGAGGGGCAACAGTACGAATGGGGAGACAACGACGACTGGATAGAGGGTTTCTATGTTGGGATGATGTGGCTTGCTTATGAATATAGTAAGGATTCATGCTATAAGGAGGCGGCAGCCTCTTGGTTAGGGGACTTCAAGCATCGTCTGGATCAGCACATCGCCCTGGACCATCATGACATTGGTTTCTTGTATACACTGACTGCAGTAGCGGAGTGGAAAATAACGGGCAGCGAAGCGGCACGAGCTGTCGGCCTGCAAGCTGCGGACACGCTGTGCAAGCGCTGGCGTGAGCCAGCAGGGATTCTTCAGGCCTGGGGACTGGAGAGTGACCCGGAGAATGCGGGACGTATCATTATTGACTGCTTGATGAATATACCTCTATTGTTCTGGGCAGCGGAGGAAACAGGAGATAAGCGCTATTATGAAATAGCGCTCGAACATGCGTTTAAGAGCCGGAAATTTCTTGTGCGTGGGGATGCCTCTTCTTACCATACTTTTTATTTTGATCCGGCTACCGGAAATGCAATTCGTGGAGGAACACATCAAGGTTATGAGGACGGATCGACCTGGACACGGGGTCAAGCTTGGGGAATATACGGTTTTGCTCTGGCGTATCGCTATACGCAGAATGAGGATTTTCTTAATACCTCTAAGAGCCTAGCGGATTATTTTATCAGTCATCTACCGGAGGACGGTGTGGCTTATTGGGATTTCGATGTCCAAGTGGGAGCGGATACCCCTCGCGACAGCTCGGCTTCGGCGATTGCTGCAGCCGGTCTTTTGGAACTGCTCGATCACCTAGGCGCAGATGATCCGGACCGGGCCATTTATGAAGTTGCTTTACACCGTAGCATGAAATCCCTAGTGGAACATTATGCGACATCTGGAAATCCGGAAGCAGAGGGACTTCTAAAGCATGGTTCTTATCATGTGAGAGGTGGACGTGTGCCTGATGGTCATATGATTTGGGGAGATTATTATTATTTGGAAGCGTTGATCCGCTTGCAGACCGGCATCCGAGGCTATTGGTAGTGGGATGTTAGGGTGGGGCAAGGTTTAGCCTATAGAACAAGGAAACTGCTAAGACTAATCTCTTAGCGGTTTTTTTTGTGGACTACTATACAAGAATTTTAAAACGTAGTTATTTACTTGGAATAGTATGAATAAAATCATATCACCACGCGTAAGGTTTAATGTAAGATTTTGATAATTATTAGAAATTAAGAAAAGGGGATCGGGTTACTCAGATATGAATTTAGACTGGGAGTTTATCTACGAGAGTTTGCCGCTTTATGGTGAGGCGATGTGGCTGACAGTGAAGCTAGCGTTGTTAGCTATTGTATTCTCACTTCTTTTTGGATTACTGTCCAGTATCGTCTTGTACTATAAGGTCAAAATCGTCAGTGAGGTTATTAAGATCTACATTGAGCTTTCACGGAACACCCCTTTACTTGTGCAGCTCTTTTTTCTTTACTATGGCTTACCTAAGATCGGAATTCACTTTAGTGAGATGACCTGTGCGATTGTAGGCATGACATTTTTGGGCGGGAGCTATATGACGGAGGCTTTTCGAAGTGGGTTCGAGGCAGTTAGCCTATCTCAGATTGAAGCAGGACAGAGCATTGGACTGTCTAAGCTGCAGCTGGTCAGATATGTTATTTTTCCTCAAGCCTTTGCGATAAGTATTCCTTCTTTAGGGGCAAATGCGATCTTTCTGCTGAAGGAGACCTCTATTGTAGGTGCCATTGCTTTAATGGATTTGATGAATGTGGCAAAAGACTTGATCGGCATGCATTACAAAACAGCGGAGTCTCTGCTCCTTCTGGTACTCGCCTATTTGGTGTTAGTCCTGCCCCTATCGCTTTTATTGACTTGGGTGGAAAGGAAGGTGAGATATGCAGAATTCGGGGATTGAGGTGCTTTTTGAAGGTTCTAATTTCGAACGATTGTTAGGGGGCTTACTTGTAACGATTGAAATTTCATTTCTCTCTATTGGAATCGGTACGTTATTAGGTATCCTTATGGGATTGCTCCGGACGCTGGGATCGAGGCCATTAAGGTTTATATTACGTCTTTATTTGGAGACCTTTAGAATTATTCCGATTCTAGTGTGGCTGTATGTAGTACATTTCAGTTTCTCTCCATTACTTCATATCGATATCAGCGGGGAGGCTACCTCTATATTGGTGTTCAGCTTATGGGGAGCTGCGGAGATTGGGGATCTTGTTCGTGGAGCTTTGCAATCTATGCCAAAACATCAGGTGGAATCTGCCAGGGCGCTAGGTCTGAGCAGCAGTCAACTTTATCGGCATATTTTGATCCCGCAGGCTGTACGCAGAATGCTGCCGGGAATGATTAATCTTGCCACACGAATGATCAAGACAACATCACTGGTGGTGCTGATTGGAGTGATTGAGGTGGTAAAGATCGGGCAGCAAATTATTGAACTCGGCGTGATAAAAGCGCCCACCGCTTCATTCTGGGTATACGGCTTTATCTTTATATTATATTTTTCTGTATGTTTTCCGTTATCCAGACTTTCGAAAAAAGTTGAAAGCAGATGGCAAAATTAAGGCTTAGGAAGGAACGGTTGTAATGGCAGATTCCGGAGAACTCCTGCTGGAGGTTACACAATTACACAAATATTTTGGAGAGCGAAAGGTTCTGGACGGCATTGAATTGCAGGTGGAAAAAGGAGAAGTAATCGTTATTCTCGGTCCCTCTGGCTGTGGAAAAAGTACGTTCCTGCGTTGTCTTAACGGTTTGGAACCGGTTCAGGAAGGGGCGATACAATATCGCGGGCAGAACCTTGCGGGGGCTGCTGTAGATTGGCGTGAAGTTAGGCAGCATATCGGAATGGTCTTTCAAAATTATGAGTTATTCCCGCATATGACGGTTATGGATAACATTCTTCTAGGTCCTCTGAAAGTACAAAAGAGAGAGCTTAAAGAAGCAACGCAGCAAGCGGAACAGCTCTTAGAGCGGGTTGGGCTGCTAGAGCGTAAACTGGACTATCCACGCCAGCTTTCCGGTGGACAAAAGCAGAGAATAGCTATAGTAAGAGCTTTATGTATGAACCCGGAGATTATGTTATTTGATGAAGTGACGGCATCCTTGGATCCGGAAATGGTTCGGGAAGTGCTTGATGTGATCTTAGGGCTTGCTCAGCAAGGAATGACGATGATCATCGTGACTCATGAAATGGGGTTTGCCAAATCGGTTGGGGATCGGATCGTGTTTATGGATCAAGGAAAGATATGTGAGATCGCTGCCCCCCAACAATTTTTTACCCACCCTGCGACAGAACGTGCCCAGCATTTTCTGGATATATTTCAGTACGAAAAATTATAGAAATAGGAGAGGAAGAGAAATGAAGAAAAGTTTGAAATGGCTAACGATGCTGGTAAGTGTAAGTATATTATTGATGGGATTAGCTGCTTGCGGCAATAGTTCGGATAACAACGGAAACTCAGCATCTTCTAAATTCACTTCTATTGAACAGCTAAAGAAGAAAGGGAAGATTAAGATCGGCGTATTTGCAGACAAACCACCTTTTGGTTATGTGGACGCTGAGGGTAAAAACCAAGGGTTTGATGTGTATATTGCCAAACGCTTTGCCAAGGATCTGCTAGGGGATGAATCGAAGGTTGAATTTGTGTTAGTTGATGCTGCCAGCCGCGTGGCTTATCTTGAATCAGGTAAGGTTGATATCATTATGGCTAACTTTACGGTCACCGAGGAAAGAAAAGAAAAAGTGGATTTTGCTAATCCGTACATGAAATTATCCTTTGGGATCGTATCCCCAGACAGTGCTCCAATCACTTCCATTGATCAATTAAAAGGGAACAAGCAAAAGCTCATTGTAGCTAAAGGTACGACAGCGGAAACCTATTTTACCAAAGAATATCCGGATATTGAATTGCTCAAATTCGATCAGTACACCGAGATTTTTGCAGCGCTTAAAGATGGTCGGGGGGCGGCAATCGCTAACGATAATACAGAACTCATTGCTTGGGCTAAATCGAATCCTGGATTTACGGTCAGCATTCCTGCTTTTGGGGGTCAGGATACAATAGCTCCAGCAGTGGCAAAGGGGAATAAGGAATTGCTGGATTGGATTAATACAGAACTTGATACCCTTGGTAAAGAACAATTTATCCATCAAGCCTACAAAGAAACCTTAAATGAAATTTACGGTGAAGGATATACCGATGAGCTTGTCGTTGAAGGCGGGAAAATCCAGTAACGGATTGGGAATAACATTGCGGGGGCATCTGAGAAGATGCCTTTTCTGCAGATAGACTATTGCAATTTCTATAATGCCGAGTATAATACTGGGTATACAAAGAATAAGGAGTCGGTGAAAATGTCTGTCGATGATTATCTGGATCTTCTAAACTACGCCAAAGCAATTAACGATGGACAGTGGCAAGCTGACATTATAGACCGTTTGAATAAGCTGAGTAAGGCTTCTCATGCTGAGACAACAGAACAAAGTGTGAAAGAGCTGTGGAGTCAATTCGACGATGTAAATGCCATATTAATGGATTTATTTAATAAGCTGAGGGAAAGTGCGGATCCAGTAGAGCAGTATCGGTGGAAAGAGAAAATCTGGGAGTTAAAGCAGGAACGGATTAATCTATCGAAGAAGATTCAGAGTAGATATATCAGGATATAATTTAAGCCCACATTGTAATAGAAAATAAAAAAAGGCATGCAGTTAGTCTGCTCTGCCAAACTTACGATGGTCTATAGGCTACTTAGACATTTGCATTCCTTCGCGCATCATTGTCATACACATAGTCATCATTTCATCGCAGTCCTGCATTTTTTTCATCATCATATCCATGTTCATATCCATCATGCCCATTTCAGACATTTTTTCCATGCCCATCTTCATACAGTTCATCTTAGACATCATATCATCCATACACATGTTCATCATCATTTCCATACACATCTTGTCCATTATTAATTCCTCCCTTCTTTTAAATTACCTTTCTTCCATAAAATACTATACAATTTAGGAACAATCAACGCTAGATTTGATATTTTATTAACTTATTTTTCTTATTTGTCGTAATTATGTATATTCTTACCATGCGGATGTTATTAATCAGAATACTTATTTGCGGATCGGTGACTATAGGCTAGATTGCCTCAGGTCAGCGTTTTTTTACGTTCTACAGAGTGAGGAATTAATGAGCCGGATCATCACTCTGGGATAAACGAGAAGACACTGCCATAGGTCCCTGTAAATACGGGCTGACCGAATTTTTGTGTCCATTCCTTGAGTAGCTTATATGAGACATTTTTGCTCGTAATTACATAATCGGGCTGATCGTAATTAACGATCTCGGGAAGGTATTCAGAGAATCCGTGCATCGAGCGTTCAAAAGCAGTCCAACCCAATACGCCAAGAGAATCTTTTGTCACGAAGGGATCTTGTCTGCCATCACATAACACATCTCCCCCTCGAAACATGACATAGCCGGATGAACCGTAGTGGGCGAGAACTTTGGGTCGTGTACCTTCAGATGTATGCTGCAGAATATAGTCCATTTCATCTACAGGATATTTTTTGGCGTCAATAACTGGTGGTACAAGGAATAGATAAGCAATGTTTAGCAGCAGGCCAACTGCCAGTACCCCTCGTAATGTACTTTGTCGGACTAGAATACCTGTTTTGGTGAACTCAGGAAGCGCATCAAAAAATACAGCTGCAAAATAGGGGATGAACAGCCACATAAACAGGTTTTGCTTGAAGTTTGATACACCGAGGTATAGAATCCCAAGCATAAGAAAAAAGCGGAACGGTTTACGCTGGAGTGCAAAAGGAAGTGTACAGGCAAAGAACAAAAGCAATAGTAAGATGGGCAAATTCTCCAAGCTATTGAACCGAATCGGCTGCCATTCATTGATCAGCAGGTTAAAGTTCTTTTTCGTAACTGTCAAAATAAACAAGAGACTTTTTACGCCGCCTGGATTTAGAATGCCAACTAACCAGACGAGAATGAAGACTATGATTTTACGCCCATTCAGCGTTTTTTGGATCAAGGATTCAAGCAGAGCCATCCCTGTAAATACAGCAATTACAAGCCATACTCCTGCATGGAAATTGGCAATGGCAATAGAAAGAGCAATCATCGCAGCGGCATATTTCTTTTGAGAACTCATTTGATATTCACGCAAATATATGAAAAACCAGACAATCATAAACGAAGAGATCATCTGTGGACGGCCTTTGAAATAATTATAATAAATCCAGCAAGAAATTAGCAGCACAAAAGGGAGCAGGAGAACATGGTCTTCTTGAAGTCCCAGTTCTTTGCGTGAAACCTTACCCAGCCGAAGCAATCCGAGCACTAAAAAGAACAAGCATACAGCGGTCAAAATATACACACCCGGCCATCCAAAAGCTGCATAAAGCGGGGCAACGAGCAGCTGGAATCCGAATTCATGAGGGACGTAGGGCAGCTTATCTCCGTAAAAAGTATGTATGGCATGATGTAGAACTTGTCCGTGCTCGATCATATATTGCCCTAGCTCTATATGCCAGAAGGTATCGGGATCATTGTAAGAAAATTTAGGGAACATCAGCAAGATAGCGGCTATAACGAATATGCCATACAAACATTTGTGTATATTGAATTTCATCATTATTTTGTTTCCCCCCGTTTTTTGTTCAATTATAACGAGACTTTCTTAAGGAACAGTAAAATTTATGAAGCGGAGTGAACACTCATGCATCAACTCTTTACGTGGATATCTGAAACAGCGCTTCACCTTGTTAATTCTATGGGCATTTGGGGCATATGGTTAGGGATGATTCTAGAGAGTGCCTGTATTCCCATTCCCAGCGAAGTGATTATGCTCAGCGGTGGCTGGCTGATTGCGCAAGGCTCGCTTACTTTTATGGAAGTTGCAGTTGCTGGGATATTCGGAAACCTACTGGGTTCCATCATTGCCTATTATATTGGTAAGGCTGGTGGACGCCGGTTATTAGAGAAATACGGAAAATATATTCTCTTGAATGAGCATCATTTGGAGCAATCGGAGCGTTGGTTCGAGCGTTATGGCGAGAGTACCGTATTTTTTACTCGTATGTTGCCCTTTATTCGTACTTTTATCTCACTGCCCGCAGGGGTTGCTGGAATGAAAGCTTGGAGATTCATAACATTTACAGCACTCGGCTGTATCCCGTGGAACTTAGCTTTGATCTATCTGGGATACCGCTTAGGTGACAACTGGGGTATCGTTGAGCAATTTATTCGCCCAATCAGTTATACCATTTGTGGAATCGTGGTGCTTCTTGTGTTGAGATGGTTGGTACGGAGATTTCGTAACCAGACTTAATGACAACTCTTCGGGTGATTCCTGCTCGGTGAGCCTCGCAGCTTATTATGGATAAATAAAGGTTAGGAACGTCGATGCTAGAACTAACTGTTATATGTTGAATGTATTCTATATTCAAGATTAATCTACTTATGTCTGGGAGGTTTGAAATGAAGGTTAAACGAATCGTCGCCAATATAAACACGAAGGATATCACGGCAGCTAAATGCTTCTACGAGGATGTGCTCGGTCTTGATTTAATGATGGATCATGGTTGGATTAGAACTTATGGTTTAGACGAGGAGATGAGCATCCAGATTAGTTTCGCCTCACAGGGTGGCTCAGAAACGTCTACGCCTGATCTTTCAATTGAAGTCGATGATGTCGACACTGCATTTGAAAGCATGAAGAAAGCTGGATTTCTGATAGAATATGGGCCTGTTGATGAGCCTTGGGGTGTTCGGCGATTCTATGTCCGCGACCCGTTTGGCAAACTTATCAACATCCTTGAGCATAGACATTAGAAGAGTGGCCACGGCGTGCAGAAATCTTGATTGTTCAATTAATGGGCAGATTTTATTAAATGGAAATATTATTAATTCAAAGGATATTAAAGTGATAATGACCAGAGGGTACTTTAAACCTGTTATTGGGATATTACCTTACAGGAGGAAGATCGTCCCATTAGATATGGCATTTAGGTATTCAAAAGCACTATTTGGCAGTTAAATGCGGTATTATATGGTACGATTATCCATAAGAGATGAGGTGCCTTTATCAAGAAGAAATATGCTTTCCTAATCGTTTCCATATTATTATTTGTGATGGCTTATACAAAACCAAGTAGTCAAGATTATGATAATTACCTCCTTAAGGTTCACGGTCTTAAATGTGACAGTTCCGAAAGCTCAAATTGCTTTCATACTATTAATGACTTGAAATCATCAAGTCTCACACATCAGATTATTTTTATGACAGCAGAAACAAAAATTTTTGGAGAGGCAGATAATAAAATACGAGTAGTTGGTATTTTTAATCATTTTTTTGTAATAGAAAATCGTCTTCATCCTAAATCAGATAATAACAATAATATCGATGCTCCGTTAAGCTAACGGGCAGACGATAGTTGAATAATTTCGCGAATAACTTAAGTCGTGACGAATTTACGAAGTTCGCAAAAAGACGTTAGTCGAAAGAAGTTCTTAGTTTAGGAGGAGTCTATATGATATTAGAAAAAGTTATAAATAGAATTGTAATACAAAGTGAATATAAGGATTTTGTTGATAAGTATATAGATAATATACTTACCGAATTCAAGGGTAAGATTCATAGCATTTATATGTGTGGCTCGATTCCAAAAGGAACTGCTAAACCTTTTAATTCAGATGCAGACTTTACTATTGTATGTGTAAATCCCAAAGATATTGATTACGAAAGATTGTCAAATATTAAGGACAGGCTTTTGGAAGAATATCCAGTAGTAACTAAGATTGATACGATAATTTGCTCGATTGAAGATGTATTAAGTAAACCAAATGAGTGGGGTTTTTGGGTAAAGATAATTTGTGTTTGCCTATATGGTCATGACGTTGGTGAAAAAGTACCACCGATAATTATTTCTCCAGAGTTCATTTTAGACTTAAATACAGAGACCAAGGAGGAAGTAGATCGTATACATAGTTCACTTTCTAATGCTAGTGATAACACAATGAAAACTAGATATATTAAAGGTTACTCTAAGAGATTAATTCGTGCATTATACTCTTTGGTTTTAGAAGATACAGGGGTATGGCAAGATGACATTATTAAGATGAAGAATGCCCTATTAAAATATTGTGAGATTGACTCCGCATTAGTTGATTATCTGTATGCTTGTTACTTGGATAGTAATGTACTTGTTGAAGAGTTTCTGGGAATTGCAGATGAAGTATATAACTATTTTGAGAACGCCTTAAATGCAATGGCTGCTTCCAGAACTTCCTTCGGCTAACACCATATTGACGCTCCGGGTCACTCTGAGAAGCGAGTGACCACATCCAGCCCCATAAGCTCGTCAGGACGTCACTGCGTTAGGTGTTTGGCAAGCCTCACAATAAGCAGCGACTCTAATTAAAACTTAAGACTATTAAGCTAACGGGACACTATAGCTTAATAACGCCAAGACGAAGCTGCCGACTTGATTTGGCAGCTTCGTTCTGCTAACGGGCAGGTTAATGCAATGAATATTTACTTACAATGGATTAATATGAATAAGAACGTAAGTTCTTGAGTGATCGTTGTTAAAAATTATAAAAAGGAGAAATGTAGCATGGGGATTTCTGTTTATTACACTTGTATGAGAAACCATAACCTTACCAACAGTGAGGAGCAAGAGATAACGGCCATCATTGATAAATACATTGTGGGTTTTGAAATGAAGGATATTGGAGAAACATTTTGTGTTTATGACTATGAGCAGGATGAACCAACAGTGATCTTTGCAGGTTCAACAAAGCTACCCTTTTCAGCTGATTTTGAAGATACATTGCATGCGTTGTTTTATTGGTTGACCTGTTTGACGGATATTAGAAGAAGTATTTCTAATGGGGATTGGCATGTGCATCTAGATGATACGGATGCCATTTGGGATGAGGAAAGGGGTTGGCAAATGCCAGAAGATTAGTATTCATATTCCCAACAAAGTAATGCAGGGATCTCATGTAAGTGCATGTGCGAGGCAAATCAAAAATGTATCAATTAATCATTGAATTAAGTAGGGGAGAAATTCCTCTCTTTACTGCTTTCTTCAGACTGTCTGTTACTGAACTAACGGGAAACTATAGTTGAATAATACATTACATTGATAAGCAGGTGCTTCGGTATCCTGCTTTTTTTATTAAGCTAACAGGCAGGTTAGTGCAATAAAACTTTACCAATTGTGGTACTATTTTTAAAATGACTTCGAAAAGTGGTGATATCATGAAATTTGTTTTGATATTTGGTCCTCAGGCAGTAGGTAAAATGACAGTGGGGCATGAACTGGAAATGATATCTGATTTAAAATTGTTCCACAATCATATGACGATAGAATTGCTGGCTCCTTATTTTGGTTTCAGTAGTGAAATGTGGGGATTATCGGATAAATTCCGTCAGGATATATTTGAAGCAACAGCCGCCAGTAAAATGTATGGAATGATATTCACATATGTATGGGGATTCGATTTGCAGAGCGATTGGGATTATGTCGATAAAATTTGTAAAATATTTGAGGATCAAGGTGCGGATGTCTATTTTGTTGAGCTTGAAGCCGATCTCGAGGAGAGAATAGAGCGTAACAAGACTCCCCATAGACTTGAACATAAACCGACAAAGAGAGATCTCACATTCTCTGAACAGGATTTAAAACAGACAATGGAGCTACATCGATTGAACTCGTTAGAGGGAGAAATTATAAAAGAAAACTATTTGAGAATAAACAATACGAAAATCAACGCTCGTGAAGTTGCTGAAATCATAAAAAATAGATTCGCTTTATAAGATTCTTGTTAAACTAACGGGAAACAATAGCTTAATCTAAAACGAAGGTAGCTGGTCTATATGAACGGCTACCTTCGTTGCACTAAAGGACACATTTCCCCTTAATCTATATAGAATTGAAGATGAGATAGCAGGAAATCTTGCATCAGCTAGGGAACACCAAATTATGGATTTATAAATGAACATGAAAGGTTGATCCTAGTTTATGAATGACTATAATCTCACCTTCGTAGCCAAAGCGAAAATGATGCTTGTACAACCTTTGCTGCTTGCCCTGATCGTTATACTTGTGGTCAGTAGCCTTACTGCCTGCGATAATTCCACCGCAGGCAAGACAGCAAGCAAGTCTGCGCAGCCGACCAAGGATGTACCTGTGGTGACGCAAGCATCTGGCAGCATTTATCTGTACGGTGAAGCACACGGCGTAGCCAAGATATTGGACAAGGAATATAAATTGTGGTCTCAATACTACCATAACGAGGGCATGAGGCACTTATTCGTCGAGCTGTCCTATTTTACCGCCGAATACTTGAATCTATGGATGCAGTCGGACAATGACGATATTTTAGAGGAGATTTATGATGATTGGGAACGGACACTTAATCACAACCCTGATATCAAAGAGTTCTACAAAAAAATAAAGAGCGAGTGTCCTGAGACGATTTTCCACGGTACAGACATCGGGCATCAATATGATATTACCGGGAGCCGCTTTTTATCTTATCTTGCGGCAAACGATCTGGGAGAATCGGAGAAGTATACTTTAACAATGGAAGCGATCCGGCAAGGTCGTGTTTTTTACAGCAAAGAAGACGGTGTATATCGGGAAAACAAGATGACCAAAAATTTTATCCGAGAATTTGAAAAGTTGAGCAACGAGAGTGTCATGGGCATTTACGGCTCAGCACATACCGGGCTTGATGAAATGGACTATACTACCCAAACCATCCCTTGTATGGCCAATCAATTACAGGAGCATTATGGTTTTAACATTTATTCTGAGAACCTAAGCAAGATTGCTAAAGATATTGAGCCATCCAGAGCAGATTACATCTCCTTACAGGGCAAGGAATATGCAGCATCTTATTTTGGTAAGCAGGATTTGAACGGGTTCAAGGATTACGCCCATCGAGAATTTTGGCGATTGGAGGACGCCTATGAAGATGTCCAAGACCTTCCGCTGGTGGACAATTATCTTCCTTACGATAACTATCTGATGCCGATAGAAGTAGGCCAGGTCTTTGTGGTCAATAGCACCAAAACAGACGGTTCAGTGCAAAGAGATTACTATCTGTCTAGCGGCCAAGTTGTGGAGGGTGTGAACTCAACACAACAATTCACAGCAGAGTGACGATCAGTAATATGATGATTATCTCAAGTACAACACGCTCGCTCATACATCGTGCGTTCATAAAAGCTAATTGGGAAAATTGTCACGTGCCGAAAATGAGTGCTCGGTTTATATAAGAGTGGATCCAAAATTCACCGCTTCAACCAAAGCGGTGAACCGTAGGTAGGGGTGAGTTTTTTACTGATTGCATTACGCTAACAGGAGACGTTATCTCAAATACGATTAGGCAGCCCGTCAGTCAAAGCGATCAGCTGCTTTTTTTAATGAACAGGTAGGATAGCGTAGCCACGATATTTGAATATAATACAGTTCACCGTAATGTGTCCAAACACAAAGTACAGTTTGACCACAAATGTATATCCGTATATAAAGCAAAAAAACACTCCTGACAATGGAGTGTTTTTTCTTTTATTCAAATTTATTTGAAGTCCATGTAGCAACTCCATTCATTGGACTTGCAACAACTAGCCAGTTATCAGATTCTACTCCCACCTGCCAACATTCATACTTCTCATGAAAACCAATACCAAATAATATGCTTCCCGATTCAAAGCTTATAATTAAATGTGGAGTGCTGTCTCCCAATTGTATATCTATAATCTTTTCACGTCTCATCTTTATGATCTGACTGTATTTTTCTTCCTCAGAAACATCTGCAATTCGACTTTCGTTGCTAGGGTATTGAGAGGGAACTGAATCAAATATAGTCCACTTTGATTCAATGTTTAGGTACAGTTGACCAGCTAAATCATCGAACTCGTTCAGCAAAGTCCCTATTTTCTTTATTCATTCCGTTCCCCAGCTCTTTTCATCAACGTATAAGCCAGAATCATTACACCATATCTTGGATATCTTGGATTTGTCGGTGTTGGCTTTTCGCTTCAAATTTAGCGTTTTGGCATTTTGCTCTCATCCATGTACAGCAGATTCCAGCGGTGACCGTCCAGGTCGGCAAATCCTGCGCCGTACATCCAACCGTCAGTCTCACTTGGCTTGCCAAAGATGTTTCCTCCGGCAGCCTCTACTTTTTGGATAAAGGCATCTACTTCTTCTCTGCTTTCAGCACCAATGGAGAATATTACTTCAGCGTTATGGGAAGTATCTGCGGTTTTTGAACCAGTAAATTTCTCAAACGCCGCATCCGGGAACAGCAGAATTGTTGTTTGACTTATAACAAGCTTAGCTCTCTCGTTCCCAACACTCACCGCTTGAAATCCAATCTCATTGAAAAAGGCAGTTGACCTCTCAACATCTTTGACTGGCAGGTTAATCCAAATCTCCTGTGACATGGCTGTAGCCTCCTAATATATTTTCATTCCTACTATACTCTACTTCTGGCAGCAGAAGCGATCTCTTTCGCATCTCACCTTTAGTTGAAATACTCGATAGTTTTCTCAATAAATGCCTTGGCCGATTTTGTCAGAAAACGGTCGGACCGATGAATGATCTCAAAGTGACGATATGGCGGATCGTCTGTAATTCGGATGCAGCGTAATGTTGGTTCATTCATTGCTTGGATCAAACGGTAAGGCAGCAATGTTCCTCCGACATTGGCTTTCACCAAGCTAATAATGGAAGTTGCCGAACTGGTCTCCATGATCGTATCTAAGCTGAATCCATATTTACGACAATAGCCATCAACCAATTCTCTGCCTGTAAATCCTTCGGGGAACATCACAGTTTGGATATTACGCAGTTCCTGGATTACGATCGTGCTTCGTTCAGCCCAATCATGATTCTCAGAAACGACAAGTACATATTCTTCACTGCACAAGGGAATGCGTACAAGCCGATCATCTGGAGCAGAGGTGATCTCGATCCCGATGTCTACTTCATTATCCAGTACTTGATTCAAGACGTAGATCGATGAGATAACCTTCAGCTGCACCTTGGGGAATCGCGTATGAAAATTCACGAGCAATGGGGTGAGCCGGTAGTCTAGATCGGAAGGGAGAACACCAATTACCAACCGACCTCGTTGATCATTGCGTAATTCAGCTAACGCATCCTGGGTATTCTGTAAATGCCGAATCATCTGTACACAGTGCTCCAAAAACAGATTTCCTGCTTGAGTCATCACAATCTTTTTGCCGACTCGGTCAAATAAGGGAACTCCGAGTTCATCCTCGAGCGCGCGTATTTGTTGACTTAACGTAGGCTGAGATATGCCAAGCTTCTCAGCTGCTCGTGTAAAATGAAGCTCCTCACACACAGCAATGAAGTTTTCCATCTGACGAATCTCCATAAGAATGACCTCTAATCATTGGTTTTAGTAATCATTTTAATAGAAACAATAGTATTGTTCAATCATTCTAATGATTCTATACTTAATCGTGCACCGACCAAAGATCTGTTATTAACAAAAAGGGTCATCGGTGAATGCATCGATACTACTACCATGAGGTGATTCATAATGAAAATTTTTTATATCGTCTTGGCGCTTATTCTGGCTTCACTGAATTTACGCCCCCCCATTACATCCATTTCTCCTCTAATGAGCACCATCCAGAATGATTTGGGTATAAGCGGGATTACCGCCAGTCTGTTAACCACACTTCCGGTATTATGTATGGGTATATTTGCTCCGTTCTCCGTAAGATTAAGTAGAAAGTGGGGAAATGAGGGCGCGATTGTTCTGGCTTTAATTCTCATTGGGTTAGGTACGGGATTACGATGGTTTGTTGGTACAACTCCTTTGATGATGTTCACTTCTTTTCTATCCGGTGTAGGGATTGCATTGGCAGGGCCGCTCTTGTCCAGCTTCATTAAGCAGTACTTCCCTGACCGAGTGGCATCCATGGTGGGTATTTACTCTACAGCGATGGTGATGGGGGCCAGCATTAGTGTGGGACTATCGGTCCCGCTACAGCATACGCTGGGTGGTTCGTGGAGAGGCTCGTTGGCTGTATGGGCATTACTCGCAGCTATTGCATTGCCGATCTGGTTGAGACTAGCCAGGTCTGCTCGCACAGATCGCCAATCCGGTAAAATCTCGAGTGTACTCAATGCACCACTTCCGGTGAACAACAGACGTGCCTGGGTGCTGACATTATTCTTCGGGCTGATGGCAGCGATCTTCTATTCGTTGACCGCTTGGCTTGCGCCAGCGATCCAAAGCCAGGGGTATAGCCAAGAGACTGCCGGCAAAATCCAAACTTTATTTACATTGATATCGCTGCCCTCTACTTTGTTCATTCCGATGCTTGTACATCATTACCAAAGACGTGTATTCTGGCTTGTCGGGTGTGCTTTATTGGAGTTGATGGGTGTCCTGATGCTTAACCTATCCGTTAGCCCCTGGCTCGCGGCGATTCCACTCGGTATTGGGGCGGGAGGGCTGTTCCCGATTGCACTGATGTTGCCCATTGATGAAACAAGTAATGCTCAGGAAGCCAGTAGCTGGTCCGCAATGAACCAATCTGGTGGCTACATTCTCGGAGCGCTTGGGCCGCTAGCCATTGGCTGGCTGCACGATGCAACAGGCAGCTTCGTTCAAGCATTTTATGGATTGGCTGTAATCATCGTGCTTCAGATTATCGTTCAAATGGCTATAGGAAATAAAAAAAGTTATCCATCCATTTCTCGTCTCCATTAAAGGTTTCGTGTGATAGCTTCATGTTGTTCAATTAGTGAAGTTGTGCTTGCATGGACCTGTGAACGTACGTGGTGTAATTCAACTAGCGGGCAGGATAATGGAAGTGATTTGTAGAAAAAAACCTATAAATGAAAATGACAAAAGTGGACAATTCTACCGACAGTTGAATAAAGCGCCTGTGAAAATTCAACCACCGCTTGATAGGATTGCGTTTGAGGAAATGCTATGCTGTTTTCGACAGTGCGCACTGTACATTTTGTTTTATTGGAGGTATACAATGCTCGACTTGCGTAAAATTGGAGCTTATATTTCGAAGCTTCGCAAAGACCAGGATTTGACCCAATTGGAACTTGCCGATCAACTGAATGTAAGTCATCAAGCGGTATCGAAATGGGAACGGGGCGACTCGCTACCGGATATCGGGACGCTTCCGCAGTTTGCGAGGTTATTCGGCAAAACGGTAGATGACATTTTAAATGCAGGAGACAACGCAGAAAATCGGGAGCACCTTCACCTAGGAACGATCGTTGAGGAGATCGCAGAGAACAGGCCGGACCAAGTTGCAGAGATGGTCAATATCGGTGAGATGAAGGTGGAAGAACTTGTTGAAGTAGCACCGTTTGTAAAAGCAAGCGCTCTGCATAAGGTTACAGAACGATTAGACAGCAGCGTCCTTAAGTTAGACTTGATCATGCGGCTGGCTCCGTTCCTGGGAACAGATACATTGGATGAACTGGTTCGTCAGGCAGAAGAGGGCGAAATTGTGTGGAATGTCATTACTGGACTCGCTCCGTTCGTCAGCAGCGACACATTAAGCCGACTGGTAGATAAATCGATTGACGGTTCCTTAGAAGTGCACAATCTTGTTGGAATTGCCCCGTTTCTTGAAAGAGAACATGTAGATCGGTTGGTTCAACAAACAGAAGAGGGTAGCTTGAGCTGGCATTTCGTTCAAGGGCTGGCACCCTTTATTAGCAGAAAAACGTTAAGCCGCTTGGTAGACCGGGTTGCAGATGGCACTATTGATGCGAACCGGATCATAAGCCTCGCCCCTTTTCTGGACAGGGAAAGTCTCGAGAAGTTAATTAGTGGAGTCGAAGCTGAACATATTAGCCCAGATCTGCTGGCAAGCCTTGCTCCTTTCGTCGATCAAGGGACATTGAGCAGAATGGTGACAAACTTATTAAATAAAGTAAAGTAGACACGTTAACGGAGATTGGTGATGCATAGGCAATGGCGTTAAGCTAACGGGAAACGCTAGTTCAATAAACACGATAAAGGCAGCCCGTCAGTAAATGTGATCGGCTGCCTTTATTCAACTAACGGCTAAGTTACCTTAATCAACTAAGTGGTGGATAAAATATAAATATAAGAGTTCTCTCCCGAACTATTAGAAAAAGTCATGGTACGATGTCCTTATTCGGTTGTTTCAGGGGGAGTGAGGAAAACATGTTAAATACTCATGATGTTGCAATAGAAGCATTAACTTGTTATTCAATTACTTATCAATCAATAGATCATATTGGTCAAAATGCAAACACTATCTATAAAGTGACAGATGAAGAAAGTAACTGCTATAGTTTGCGGATACATCTATCAAAAAATGATTCGATGGAAAGGATTTGGTCTGAGGAAAAAGTCATTCATTCAGAAATGATTTGGCTGGAATCATTAATAAATGATACTGATCTGGTGTTACCGTCACCTATAAAAAATAACATTGGTGAATATGTTACTAAGATAGCTGACATGAACTGTACATTGGTAAAATGGGTGGAGGGTGAGCAAAAACAATTTGTTCCAACAGTCAATGATGCCGAGTACGTAGGCGAATTGATCGGAAAGCTTCATAAACAATCAGCTATTTGGAAGGTTCCGCAATCATTTACTAGACCATCCTTTGATAATACTAGAATTTCACAATCATTAGAAAAGCTCAAACAGCTTGCTGACGGTGGTGAGCTCAATAAAAATGATGTGGCAATTCTGCAATTGGCCGGTGAACGTGCAATTTTAATGATGAACGATATAGAAAGAACGCCTGGTAACTGGGGGATAATTCACGCAGACTTGATTCCAAGTAATTTTGTGTTTCATAAACAAGAAGCTAGAGCCATTGATTTTGGTGCTTGCGGGTTCGGATATTATTTATTCGATTTAGGTTGGACACTTTCTTATATCCACCCAGCGTTCAGAAGCCAGTTGCTAGAATCATACGCCAAACAATTCGACCTGCCTCATAACTATGTTCAACAGTTAGAAGGCTTCTTTGTAGCGGCCCAACTCGAAACAATGAATTTTTGGCTTGGGTTGCCTGAATCTAATGAGTGGTTACCCAGTCACATTAGTAGATTAGCAAGTCGAGAATTTAAGTTATATGTAAATAAAGAAGAATTTCTTTTTAGTGGGACTCCTTACTGGGAATAGTTTGTTTAATTAACGGGAAACGATGGCTCGATAATCACAATCTGGCAGCTGCATGACCGCCTGCCTTTTACTTGATCTTGACCGTATCGGACCGTATTGCAGCTATTTCAGCATATGGGTTTATATTGCGAAGGTTTCGGACTGTATAGCTCTTATTGCCCTTGATTTGCGCAGAAAAGAAGTACATTTGAGAGAATAGCTGCAACTGAGTCCGATAGTGTGGCAAAACGAGCTGAATTATGGAAATAAGAGCAACTGAGTCCGAACAGTTGGTGAAAAGAACGCCGCCTGCAAATTTGCTCCTAAACGTGCTATCCAGTGTTTAAACTAGCCGTCTATAGCTCAAGCTATCTACACCGTGCGCGGAATTAGCTACCACTAGCCTAAGCTAACTACTCCGTGCGATAATTTAAGGATGGGCAAAGGTGAAAACGTTTATTCGCATATTACGCACCAATTAAACATTGGAAAGAAGCTTAATATAAACAAGAAGGCAGCCGATCAACACGATCAGCTGCTTTTGTTCATCTAAGAGTAATTCCTCAAATAAATAAAAGCATCCCTTGACTTTCCCCTACACGGGAAACTGTATACTCACATTATGTTATAGATTGGAGATGATATTTTGTTCAAAATCAGTGCTTTTTCTAGGCTAAGCAAGGTATCCTTAAAAACACTGCGTTATTACGACCAGATTGGTATACTTAGGCCGAAAAAAGTGGATCAGGATACGTGCTACCGTTACTATTCCGCAGATCAGCTTCTTGAGCTCAACCGAATTTTAATCTATAAGGAATTGGGTTTTACATTGCCTCAAATTAAACAGCTGCTTCAGGAAAATATTTCATTAGAAAATATTCAAGGCATGTTTAAGCTGAAAAGAAGCGAAATCCAGCATATCATCGATACGGAACAAGCTAAACTCGTCAGGATTGAGGAGCGTATGCAGCTTATAGAAAAAGAGGGTCAATTCGAAACGGGTCAAGAAATCAGAGTCAAGGCAGAGGCTGCTCAATGGTTTCTTTATCAGAAAGCATGCGGGAAAGAAGAGGACATTCCGGATTTGCTTCGCCAATTTGATCAGTTTATAACGACGGAAAATCGTCAATTATTTCAAGGTCCTCAGGTTGTTTTGTGGAAAGAAGTCGAAGGAAAAGAGGATGAGTTTGAGTTTGAAGTCGGGTATTTTTTAACCTGTGAGCTGCGATCATTTCCAGAACCGTTTCAGCTACGGACTCTTCCTCCTGAACCGATGATGGCCACAATGGCTTTTCATTCAAATACTAATTTTGATTGTGCGGCCTGTGTTCATTTAGCTAAATGGATTGAGAAAAACAACTATCAGATCAAGGAGAACGAACCGGGCAGGGAGTTGTATTTACCGTTAACTCCAGAACAAGATGCACAATTCATAGAAATACAAATTCCCATTATAAATAGATAACTGAAGAAGGTGGAGTGGGGGAAATTGAAAAATAAACGGATCATTTATATTCTGGCACTGGCTGTTTTTCTGATTGGAACCATTGAATATATTATTACGGGAGTTATTGAGATGATCGCTGTGGACTTGGGAGTATCTACTTCTGAAGTTGGATTATTGGTGACTGTGTTTGCCCTCTCTGCAGCCATTGTCGCTCCTGTTTTGATTGCATTAACGATCAATGCAGATCGCAAGAAACTACTAATGATCACCCTAGGTGTGTTTATTGCCAGCAACGGACTTATGTTTGTAGATCTTGCTTATGAGACAGTACTATGGATACGTATTATCCAAGGGGCTAGCGGAGGAATCGCTACCGTTGTAGCCATGGCAATAGCGACCCGACTCGTTGAAAAAGAAAAAAGGGGCAATGCCATCGGTATCATTTTGATGGGGCTTAGCAGTTCACTAGTGCTTGGTGTTCCTTTGGGCACATTTTTTAGTGAGATGTTTGGATGGAGAGTACTATTTATTTTAATCGGATTATTAAGTATTTTCCCATTACTTATCATTTATAAAAAGGTTCCGGCAATCAAAGAAGAGGAGAAGGTTACTCTTAGAATGCAGCTTTCTATTTTAAAAAATCCAACCCTTCTGATGGCCTTGGTTATTACGCTATTTTATGTCGGCGGCTATTCCACACTGTTTACTTATATTACGCCTTTCTTGCAAGCCACGTCCCCCCTTTCCATGACCGAAATCAGCGGTGTTCTGTTCCTAGCTGGCATTTGCAGCTTTGTCGGATCAAGGCTGGGCGGACAATTGGCAGATGCAAAGGGATCGAAATTTACCATTTGTCTCGGGCTCCTGTTACAAGGGGCGACTCTGCTTTTATTCGCTCTAGCTGGAGTCAATCTCTTGGTTTTAATATTGGTTTTAATGATTTTTATGTTAGCAACGTGGAGTATTTCCCCGGCCCAGCAACTATATCTGGTTACTCTGGCGCCTAGAAATCCGGACATTGCTCTTAGTGTAAATACTTCGTTCATCCAATTTGGCTTTGCACTGGGATCTGGATTAGGCGGGTTAGTCATCAGTCGTACATCTGTCCTATATTTGAATTGGCTGGGTTTTGCCACTGTATGCATAGCTTTACTTCTTGCCATCTTACTATTTAAAAAAAATGAGCAGTAGGACTAAAACTACTATGGTTATTAAATAAGAAATGGATTGGAGAACGACAAAGGGAGCTTTATCGTCGAATTTTTCATGGTAAAATAAACGTATTAGTGATCGATCTAAGGTGGAGTGGTGAAAAATGGATAAAAAGTGGTTGGCATATCGAATTTATCCAGAGCCATCTGGGACTGAGTATCAGCATTCCAATTTAATGGACAGAGCTAATGTTGAGTGTTTATTTGATTACTGTCAGATATTAGAAGCGACGATTTCGAGAGCCGGGTGGATAGAATTAATTGCCTATCATGGTTTTCAAGTGCTATATGAAATTAATGAAAAAAGTGGTTGGTTTGACTGCGATAACCTCGAAGAATTTATTTTTGAAATCGAATCACATGTCGATTCATTACCTGAACTTTAAGCTAGAGTGAAACGATATCTTAATAAAAACAAGAAGGCAGCCGATCAACACGATCGGCTGCTTTTGTTCATCTAAGAGTAATTTCTCGAATGAATAAAAGCATCCTTGACGTTTCCCAGCAAGGGAAACTGTATACTCATATTATGTTGTAGATAAAAGATGACACTGCGTTATTACGACCAGATTGGCATACTTAGGCCGAGAAAAGTGGATCACGATACGTGCTATCGTTACTATTCCGTAGATCAGCTTTGATGACCCGGACGTAATTCTGATTAAGGTCCATGCCGATGCAGCCCAATACTGGAAAAGCGGGAAGCTGGCTGAGAAGGTGATGCACATGTTCAAGCGGATCATAACCGGGATACCGGAGAGCTGAAACTCAACCAGACCGTCGAGTTAGAGCAGAGCAGACGGTTTCGGAAGCAGGCTCTACACACCTGGGAGATCAACAGGGATTCATCTGTAGGTCTCATTTGCTGTACAGCCGGAAGAAATAAATGTCACGCCTGAGGCTACTCAAGTGTTATATCTATAGAAACAGAAGAAATAGAAGAAAGGAGACCAACGTGGATTCTATGGAAGAGAAGATTAGGAGAATACAGGCCGGAGATGCCCGCCTGTTCTCAGATGTAATCAAGCTGTACCAGCAGCGGATATACCTCTACTGCTTCCGGATGCTGAACAGCAGGGAAGAGGCGGAGGATGCGGTGCAGGATGTCCTGATTAAGGCCTATCAGAATATCGGGCAATACAAGCCGCAAGCGGATTTCGTATCATGGCTCTACAAGATCGCTTACCACCATTGTCTGAATCAGTTGCGGCGGCAGAAATTTCAGCTTCAACTGCGCAAGCTGCTTCGGCAGGAGGTTGCGGTGGACAGTGCCGAACAGATGGTCGAGGACCGCCTGTTCAGCGAGCCAGTCTCAACCGCCCTGGGGAAGCTGAATGTGGAAGACCGGAATTTGTTGATTCTGCGTATTTATGAAGATAAATCGTTTGCGGAAATCGGCGAAATTCTGGGCGTCAGTACGGCTACCGTACGCAAAAGATATGAACGGGCCAAAGGCAAGCTTAAAAAGGTGTTGGAGAGAAAGGAGAAACAACTATGGACAAGAGTGAATTAACCTCGGAGGAGCGGTTTCTGAAGCACGGAGACCGGTCCGCCAATTTTATCCCCGTTGATGTTCATGAACAGGTAATGACAGCGCTCGGGCTTGGCGGGATCTTACCTGCTGCAGAAGAGCAGACCCCTCTGCAGACAATTCCGCCAAACGAAGGGGCTCCTAACGTTATGCGCAGGCTAAAGACAGAAGCCGGAACGGGACGGAGCCGGAGGAGAATCCTGCGGATTCCGGTGCAGGGCTGGGTGGCGGCACTACTTGTAATGGTCTTGTTGGGCGGCGGCTATACCCAGTATTCCGGTGAACTCCGGCAGGGGGCCCAAATTCAGTACAAGGTGCTGCCCTATAAGCCACTTCTGGCAACGAAATCAGGTGGTATGATAGAGAAGCCGAATGAACCCTTGATTCCCTGGCCTGCCAAAGTGCAGCTGAGCAAAGAGGATGAACTCTACAAGATGAAATATGCAAAGGGCTACAATGCCATTGAGAAGTTGCTGCTTCCTGGAGAGTATGCCACCTATGTTATCAAACGTGAAGACGGGAAAGAAGAATCTCATCTTGGCTTATACTGCCCGCCGATCATAGTCAAGGACTATTCCACTTATAAGACCAGTGTTGAGAAGCACCACGCTCCCGAAGTGAAGCAACCGGGATATATGCCGGACGGGTATACCTTGGACGAGGCGTTTATCAAGCCTTCTTTTATAAAGGTTGAAGATGACAAGCAGTTTAAAGGCGAAAGCGAGATTGACCTAGGAGACAACTTCCGGATGACCTGGAAACGGGAGAAGGCGGAGAACATTGCCTATGATTCTTCTACACTTGTGTACAAGAAGGGGAAGATTCAGGTGAGAATCAGTGCCTCACTTGTTGATGAAAAAGCTAAACCGGCAGAAAGCTTGATGTGGACCAAAACGACAACGGTGGAGAATATTGATATTGGCGGCAATCAGCTCATTTATCTCGAACCCTCCAGCAAAGAAAAGATTGACCTGGGGTATAAGTATAGACTGGTCTGGTCTGACCCGGAGGCGCAGATCATCTATAATGTGTCGGTTCGCCAGGAGAAGTCTGAGTTGACCAAGGATGAGGTCATCCGTATTGCAGCCAGTATGATGAATTAAACGAACACAGATATTATGCTCAGGGCTGTTTCGCTATCTATGATAGCGGGACAGCCCTCGAGCGTTTTTTGTATGTGCGAAGGACTGCATCGAAGGACTGCATATTCGTGAGATTTTATAAGAATTCGTGCATGGCTCTCATATGAACTTCCAATTCATATTATTATTTGTGATGGCTTATACAAAACCAAGTAGTCAATATTATGATAATTACCTCCATAAGGTTCACGGTCTTAAATGTGACAGTTCCGAAAGCGCAAATTACTTTCATACTATTAATGACTTGAAATCATCAAGTCTCACACATCAGATTATTTTTATGACAGCAGAAACAAAAATTTTTGGAGAGGCAGATAATAAAATACGAGTAGTAGGTATTTTCAATCATTTTTTTGTAATAGAAAATCGTCTTCATCCTAAATCAGATAATAACAATAATATCGAAGTTCCGTTAAGCTAACGGGCAGGATTGTTTAGAAAGTCCTGATTGTATTTACCTATGCTTACTGTTAATCTAAACAATAGAGATGCTAACAAAGGAGCATAAACCTTATCATGTGGAATACTCTGTAAAGATTAACAATTTGAAAGGATGCCTGAAATAGTGACTACACTATTTTATTAGGTATGCTTTTCTTTAATCTTACAGGGTGTGCAGGGAAAGGTGTATCATATACCCCTCTTGCGGATACCTGATGGTATCCGCTTTTATTTGTGGGAAACAGCATCTCTATTGATTCCTACCTGTTTATCCTTCTACTAGCGAGTGGAGGAACATTATTATGCGATCGAAGTTAGTCTTGATTGAGGGAATTCCAGGATCTGGTAAAACAACAACTGCTCAGCTCGTTCATGAAATTTTTACGGAAGTGAACATTACATCCCAGCTTTTTTTAGAAGGGAATCTGGAACATCCTGCTGATTATGATGGAGTAGCTTTCTTTAAGAAAACTGAATGCGATGAATTATTGAATACCCATAGAAAGTTTAAAGATTTGTTGAGTAATCTAATGATTCAACAAGATAACGATTACTTCCTAGAATATCGGAAAATAAAAAATGAAGTCTGGTCAAGTTTTCCAGCTGAATTGCATCACGCATTTTTTAAACATGATATTTATGAATTACCGCTAGATCAAAATAGGAAACTGATAACAGAACGATGGAAGAAGTTTGCGGATCGTGTTTTGTATGGCGCAGACACCTTTGTTTTTGATTGTTGTTTTATACAAAACCCTGTAACTATAGGGATGATTAAACATGGTGCGAAGAAAGAAGAAGTTATAAGTTATGTTATAGAACTGGCTACAATTGTAGAGCGGCTGAATCCATTGTTGATATACGTACAGCAGAATGATCTTGATCATTCTTTCAAAAAGGCTGTAAAGGAAAGACCTCAGGAATGGTCAGAGGGATTTATTGAATATTACACGAATCAGGGGTATGGAAAAGAACAAAATTATAAAGGGTTAGATGGAGCACTACAGGTTCTTAAAGCAAGAAGGGAACTAGAAGAAGAGATTTTTAACAGATTAAACATTACTAAAATAAAAGTTGATAACTCTTCTTATAATAAAAACGATTATAAGGAAGTTTTAGAGGGCATTTTATCAGAATAATATAAATCAATAAACTAATGAGAGATTGGATTCTTATGATTGCAGGCTGAGAAAGAGGGCAATCTATTAAGCTTACGGGCAGGATTACTTCATCAATTGTCGAATCCTTTGCTTGAATATTTCTATAAAGGAGGGGATGGAAATTCAGATACGAGAAGTTGTAGCAAATGATTATGCTGAAGTTGTTTTTTTATGGAACGATGTACTTGGTGTTCGCAATGTTAATATTGAAAACTTCCGAGTTACTATGGAAAACATGAATAAGGCTGGAAATTACAAAACATTCGTTGCATTATTTGAAAATGATGTGGTTGGTTTTGTCACTATAGTTCAGGCGTTATCCGTAGGGTCTTTGAGTGGTTATCTACATATTCAAGGGCTTGCCGTTAAAAAGGAATTACAGCATAGCGGGATAGGTACAGAACTACTAAAACACACTGAGAATTATGCTAAAGAAATGGGAATCTCAAGTATTATTTTATGTAGCGGATTTAAACGAACCGACGCCCATGCTTTCTATGTACATAATGGTTATGGCAAAGATTCATATTGCTTTGATAAGTTTATTAAACTTGACTAATTCTGAATATGTAATAGCAGAGAAGCCATTTTGTATTAAGTTAACGGATAACGATAACTCAATAGCGACACACGGGCAAGTCAGCGTGGAAGAACAAAAGAGACTCCAGAACAGTAGGAGCCTCTTTTTGCTACGGCATCATTTTTTTTTAAAAAAATATGTTGCATTCCCAAGTTACATCTCCAGCTTTAATTGTTGCTATTGTGGAAGGATAAGAGGGCTTCGGGAGTAATGCCTTCAGGATACTCTTGTTCCCAAACGGCTTTCTCGGTATAAGCTTTATACCACATATCAGCGATCACATCTGGATCACTCACTTTGCCCGACCCTGGTTCCGTAATGAATAAAGCTAATGAACGGTGACCAACGTAAATCTCTTTGTCTGATAGTTCAGTATGAAGATTCGCAACATAGTTACGCAGACCCGCAATACCAACGCCTATATTACCCATCATAGCCATTGGATGTAATGCTGAGAAGCCGGTTGTAAATAGTAATGCGCCGTCTTTGCGCTCAAGCATATCTGGCAAAACTGCATTTACGATATTGATTGAACTGGCTGCGTAACCTTCGAATGAATCACGAGCATTTTCTATTGTTAATTCTAAAACTGAAGTTGGAGGATAGTTACTGGGTACAGGACTAACTTCTAAAACATCGATTTTTCCGTATTTTTCTTTAATTGCTGCAATAGCCGTTTCGATTTCTTCTCTGCTGTAAATATCAGCTGTAAAGTAAGAAGATTCGATACCAATAGCTGTTAGTTCATTTACCATTTCTTGAAGTTTCACTGCATTTCGCGCAACTAATGCGACTTGAAAGCCTTCCTTACCGAATCGTTTTGCCAAAGATAATCCTAATCCTTTACCTGCTCCAATGACCGCTAATGTTTTCATTTGTTAATCTCCCTTATCCTTGATTTTTCATTGCAATTGTAGTTACATTTGATGCTATACATCATATTATGTATAATTAATATGCTCAATGGTCAATATTTATCAATGTGATAATTAATAGTCATAATGGTGACAAATGATCGATATCTTTATTGAAAGGAAGCTTTTAAATGGGAAAAGATAAGGTAGACCTCCGTATTTTAAAAACAAGGAAGGCTATTAAAGAAGCCTTCTTGACATTAGTTCAAACAAAAGGTTACGAACGGATAACGATACAGGACATTGCCGTGGAAGCTATGATAAATCGAAACACTTTTTATTTACACTATGTGGACAAACCTAGTTTGATGGAGGATTTATGTCAGGAAAGTATTGGGAAATTAAACGCTTGTATTAACTTAGAGATAAGAGATATCGATGAAATGAATAGGGACATATTTATTTCAATCTTAAGCGAAACGTTCAAAGCGATCGAAGCGGACATTATTTTCTTTAAAGCGATGCTTAGTCAGAATGGTCATCCTAACTTTTCGACATATTTAAAAGAAGCATTAAAAAATATTATGCTCTCCGGTATCGGTGAGCTTTATAATAATCAAAAAATGAAAATTGGTTTAGAGTACATGATTTCAGGATTAGTAGGTGTGATTTGTATGTGGATTACAGATTCTAAGAATTTGGTAGTGGAAGAGGTCGTCGAACATTTGAGCGAAATTCATTTTCATAACGTAATGGACTTGTTAAAAAACAAATAACTGCAATAGAACTACGCTCAGACACCAATTTTCGTTAAATTTGATCATATTACACGTTCCAAGATGCTACCGGATTCAATTGGCCTTTAACTAAACACAGAACATTAATCCTAGAGTTACTGGAGGTTGATGCGCTGTGTTTTTTTCTGAGGATTTCTTCGTTTGCTTCGCGCTATAGAAAATGTTGAAGTTAATATTCAGTTGAGGATGTCATCACTATCTGTTTACGATTTAGAGTTAGAGTTAGAGAAGGTCAAGCGAAAAAGGAGCTTTCTCATGAACACAGATCCTAAAGTACTTATTGTAACTTCGGCATTTGGAGACGGGCATATCAAAGTAGCAGAAGCGATAGATCATTCTTTTAGACGTAGAGGGATCAGCCGGATTGTCACCATGGATCTTTTTGCTGCAGTCTACCCTAGTCTGAATGAGCTGTCCCGCAGATTCTATCTGAACACCACAGGTTATACTCAAGAATTTTATGGATTAGTGTACAAGTTGACGAGTAGGATGAAACCAGACCAATTCATGGGCAGATGGATTCATTCTATGGGCAAGCGGAAAGTGCAAAGGATCATCGACGAGATCGGACCGGATATTATCATTCATACCTTTCCTTATTTGGCCGCTGCAGAGCTTGCATCAACAAAGGGAAGACGAATCCCCCTTTTCACTGTCATGACGGATTATGTGGTTCATGGCAGATGGCTTCATCCACAAACCACAAAGTATTTTGTCGCTACGGAAAGCATGAAAGCAGAACTGATGTCATTAGGTATTACTGAAGAAAAGCTTGTGGTTAGCGGGATTCCGATTCGTGAAGCTTTTGAACAGACTCAGGAACGTGAAGCCCTTTTGCGTAAGCATGGACTAGATGGAAATCGGCATTATCTATTACTTGCGGCAGGGGCTTACGGTGTGTTGAGTGATATTAACCATTTAATAATAAGGGTGCTGCAGCAATCAAACTTCGATGTAGTGGTATTGTGCGGGAATAATCATAAGCTCCAGATGGCTACGGAAGAGCTTTTTCAAGAGAATCCTCGGGTTCACATACGGGGTTATACAGAAGAAATGCAGGAGCTAATGTGCATATCCTCCTGTCTGTTGACCAAAGCAGGGGGGATTACCTTGACTGAGGCGATGGCTCTAGCACTTCCTGTAATTGTCTATCGTCCGCTCCCCGGTCAGGAGGCAGGCAATGCAGAATGGTTGTCTGAGCACAATTTAATAGAGATTGCCCGAGACGAGGAGCAGTTAGTAGAGCAGCTCTAGAGATTGGAACATCTTGGGTACAAGGATGAAAAGGTACAGGGTATGAAGAGTTTTTCCCGGAAATCAGCCGCGGATGCTATCGTTACTGAGGCTTTAGAGGTTATCAAGCTGCGGCAGCCGTCTGTTTCAGCTGTAAAATCTATGATTGTTGAAGGGCAGGCGAAGACGATTCCTGGATATTATTAGCAAGGTAGGAAGACTACGGGTTTGGGTCCTCTAATTTGAGGCTGGCTCGGAAGCTCGGGGGAATGAAGTGCTGCCTTTTCAAGTAATCACCTGTTTATTTGATTATAATTATTTATTACCAGATAAAGGGTGGATAAGATGTTATTATTTGTATGGGTGAATTTATTGAAAATGGTGCTTTATTGTCATTGGGGAGGACAAAATGTACACGAATCAGAAGATAGAGGATATTTTGCATGAAATGCTTATTAAGTCTGTGGAAATTGAAAAGTTTCCGGGATTAGCGGTCGGAATCGTAAAGGACAACCAAGTTCTGTTTACTGGTGAATATGGGACGGCAAATTTATCGACGGGTGATCCTGTAGTTCGTGGCACTTTGTTTCACCAAGCCTCTGTCTCCAAAACCTTCGTAGCTACCGCCATTATGCAATTAGTTGAGCGTGGTAAGGTAGAATTGGATGCTCCCATCACTAAATATCTGTCTTATTTTAAGTTAGTGGATGAGCGGTATCGAAATATAACAATAAGACAGCTTATGAATCATACCTCCGGTATGCCTGATGAGGAAGATTACGCGTGGGACCGCCCTGAATACGACGAGCAAAGTCTTGAACGATATGTAAAAGGGATAGGTCACCACAAGCTGTTAAGCCAACCGGGAGAGAAATTTGCCTATAGTAATATAGGATATGAGATCTTGGGAGATATGATAGCAAAAGTCAGCGATATGAGCTTCGAGCAGTATATGGAAAAAAATATTCTGGAACCGACAGGAATGCAGTCCAGTTCTTTTCTTAAACAGGAGGTTGAAGCTTATATTGCTGCACCTCATGTACTTGGAGCTACCCATGAATGCGGTGGCTGCGTTAGTAGTATTTTCCCATATAACAGGGCCCATGCCCCTAGCTCCACTTTATATACCCATGCCGAAGATATGTGCCAATATCTGCTGATGCAGCTAAACGGTGGAACAGCCGGGAACGGTAATGTAGTCCTACAGTCAGGTAGCTATAATGAAATGTGGAAACCTCATGCGCAAACAGGCTATGATCCGGAAAATGCACAGATAGGATTGGGCTGGTTTCTAGGAGAATATAAGGGTTCTCGTATTCTCTCACATTCCGGCTGGGATACTGGATTCTTGAGCAATTTGTTCCTGCTTCCCGATAAAAAAATCGCTATTTCTGTTATGAGTAATTGTGACTATGTCAACATGGGCAGCGTATGTTTCCCAATTCTTGATCTGTTACTTGGCTCCAATATTTAGAACTAGTTTGTAATTGATTTTACAACTTCATAACAAGGGGCTTCGTACTTTATAACATTCGTATCTTAAAGTACATGTAAGTCAAGCCCACTTACACTATGGAGGTTATAAGAAATGAAGAGTAAAGATGTGAAATCAGCCCTCGGGGTGATCGCGATATCCGCTGGTCTGCTGGCCCTTACTGCTTTGGCAGTGCCCAAAATCGTCGCTTATACTACAGTGAACCAGAATGTGTCTCAAGCGAACGTTTCCTACACGCAAGAACTCAACCAGAAGCCTGCTGTTCAACTGGCGAGCAGCCAGATCCCGGTACTTAAGGTTGCAACCAAAACACCGGTCTCGACGATCAAGTCGTATTTTGAGCGCACAGTCACCGCTGAAGAAATCAAGCAGATTAATGAGTATGCAGAAAAGGCCAGGCTCACTGGCAAGGATGAACAGCTTACGCGGCAATTTACGGACCAGGAGAATAAGCGGCGGATGTTATTGGATGATCAATACAAGTACGATGGCTTACGGCCCAAGCAGAAGCTACCTTTGAAATCAGGGAGCTCCGAATTTTATCTGGATCAAAGCAAATTCACCTATGTATTTCCTAACCGCGAACTGACCGATGAAGAAATGCTGCAATTGATCGACTGGAATTATCGTTTTAATTATGTGGTAAGCCTCAATCTTGTCGTGGCACAGCCAGATAAGAAGGACATCAGTCAGGATGAAGCCCTACGCAGAGCAAAAGAGAGTGTAAGCCGTCTATTCGGTGTCGATCTCTCAAAGTTGCAGGCTCAGACCTCATATTATAAACCTTTCCCTGATTCGAAAGGGCAATGGTTCGTTAATTTTTTACCTTACCGGGCAGAGACACTGCGGGCTCAGGATAAGTCTTATTTCATGTATAATACGTTCGTGGATGCAAAGAGCGGGACCGTACTTGATACCACGATAGTGGATCTGTCCTATAAGAGAACTCCGATTACAGCAGCTATGAATAAACAGATTAGCCAGGACTCAAGCTGGCTTCAAGCCGCTAAAACCATTGTGGTGGACAAGCAGGGCGAGACCCGTCCGATAACCAGCTCCTCTATCATTAAAGACAGTGCATATGACAAAAGCGGAGTAGTAGCGGTCTTGGCCAAACTGAAAGACGGTAGCTCCTACACGGTAGAGCTGCGCTATCCGGAGAAGACTCTGCGCTGCCTGATCTATACACCGGTTTCCAAGTAATGAAGTGAACCAGCGTTATAAACCACTTTAGTATTTACAACCTACAGCAAGCCCCACTCGGGGCTTGCTGCTCTGCATTTTGAGAGCTGGTGGATGACTATTGTGAGAGCAGGCATGGGTATAGGAATTTTTTTACAAGAAGGGATGGTTAGATGCTAGATATTAAATCCATACAAGAATGTCCTCTTCGTCAAAATGAGCTTATTGAGTATGTCAAAAAACGGTGGCCAAAAGTACAACAAGCTGTGCTCCCCAATATACAAAAAAGTTTAATCTCAAAAGGTGAGGAGTTCCCTTTTACATTTTTGCTCTTGAAACATGATGTAATCATCGGGTTTTATCAATTAATTGAGCAGGAATTTATAACTCGAAAAGATTTATCACCTTGGATTGCGCCATTGTTTATTGACGAAAGTGAGAGGGGCAAAGCACTAGGAGCCGTTTTGTTGGAGCATGCCAGAAAAATAGCTGGGCAACTAGGTTATGCAAAAGTCTACTTGGCGACGGATCATATTCTTTATTATGAGAAATATGGATTTAAAGAGATAGGTCTGGATAACTTCGAGTGGGGACGGCCCACCAAAATATATGAACATGACACTATTACATAAACGACCTAAATGGAAAGCAGGAGTTATCATGGAACATATCTTCGAATTAGCAAAAATAAAGAGTGAAGAAATAACGATACTCGAACTGCAGGATGCAATGGATAGAGGGGATGTTAGTTCTAGGGAACTTGTTATGTATTACATGTATCGGATAGCAACGTTTGACCAGAGTGGTCCCATGATAAACTCTATTATGGAAATGAATCCAGATGCGATTTTTATTGCTGAGGCATTAGATCAGGAGAGGAAATTAAGCGGAGCACGAAGTCTTCTACATGGTGTGCCTGTATTATTGAAAGGAAATATTGAAACGAATGATAAAATGCATACAACTGCGGGCGCATTAGCTTTGGAAAACCATGTTAGCTCAAACGATGCTTTTCTTGTCCAAAAACTAAGGGATGCTGGGGCGATCATACTTGCAAAAACAAATATGACGGAATGGGCAAATGGGATGTCATCATCCATGTGGGCTGGATATAGCTCAATAGGAGGACAAACCAAAAATCCATACGGGGATCATTTTCCAGGGGGTTCCAGTACGGGTTCTGCCGCTTCCGTTGCAGCCAATTTTTCAACAGTAGCCGTGGGGACAGAGACATCTGGCTCTATTTTAAGTCCAGCTGTGCAAAACGCGATTGTTGGTTTAAAGCCAACTGTAGGTCTAATAAGTAGATCAGGCCTAATTCCATGGTCATATTCTCAGGATACAGCTGGACCTATGGCAAGGAATGTGACAGATGTTGCGATCTTATTAAATGCGCTTACGGGAAAAGCTGAAAGTGATCCTGCAACTTGGAAAAATGAATATTCTACTATGGATTACACCGCATTTTTGGATAAAGACGGATTAAATAAAGCGACCATAGGCGTTTTTAGAAATGCTCTACCTAATAATTATTGTGACATGGGTGAATATGATGAACATTTATTTAATGATGCTGTGGCTAAATTAAAAGATTCTGGAGCCAACATAATAGAAGATATAGATATTCCATCGTTCCATAGAGAGTGGAAATATAACAAAATGAATCTTGAATTTAAGCATTCCGTTGAAAATTACTTATATAACCTTCCGGCTCAACTTCCTGTCCATAACCTAAATGAATTGATGGATTGGAACGAGCGGAATTCGGAAAAGGCTTTGAAATATGGACAAGATATGCTGAACTATCGATCACAGCTAGATAAACCGTTGAATCATTCGGAATATATTGTAGAGTCTATCTCTGACCTATATTATTCGCAAAATATGGGGATCGATCATGCTTTAGAAAAGTATGGATTGGATGCAATCCTGTTTCCTGCTTATGTCGGAGCTGATTTAAGTGCTAGAGCAGGTTATCCAACTATAGCAGTGCCCGCAGGCTTTCAAGAGAATGGAAGAGCCTTTGGGATCACATTTGCAGGAACGGCATTTAGTGAACCGACACTCATTCGGATTGCATTTGCATTCGAACAACAAACGAAACACAGAAAAATGCCGGCTCTAAAGAAATGAAAGATGAATTGAAAAATAGAAAAAGGTGCATTTACAAACGAACGTACGTTTGCTAAAATGTTAATGTGGATAAAAATACCAAAGTGAAGAAAAAAGCTTTTGAGATTAGCAATCCATAAAAAAAATCCAAGTAGAAATCTGCTAAAATGTAGTTAATGTCTGATGTAGGTATCCCTCATGAATAAAGGAGAACTGAAAATGAGAAAACTCGTTCTATTTCTTCACGCATCACTTGACGGTTTTGTAGAAGGGCCGAATGGTGAGACGGACATTGGCTGGGTTTCCTACGATGCTGATTTGGAGAACCATGCGAAAGAAATTCTGAGTACTGCCGACACTGTCATTTGGGGACGTGGGACTTATCAGATGATGCACAGTTACTGGCCATCTGTCCCTTCGAACCCCTCAGCTTCGCAGTATGAACGGAATCATGCCGAGTGGATCGAAAAGACAGCCAAAATCGTTTTTTCTACGACGCTGGAGAAAGTCGAATGGAATAATTCCAGACTCGTGAAAGAAGCTGTCGAGGAAGAGATCAATAACCTCAAACAGCAGCCCGGCAAGGATATGGTCATCCTCGGCAGCCCTAGATTCGCACACCACCTTATGCAGCTTGATTTAATTGATGAGTATAAAATTACGGTTTCTCCCGTCCTGATCGGTAAGGGATTGCCGTTATTCCAAGGTCTCAAGGAGAAGAGAAATCTTAAGCTAATCGAAAACAAGACCTTTGATTCTGGAGCCATAGGTCTCGTTTACCAGACGGTAAGATGACTTTTCACTTAAGGTGATTACGCTAACGTGAAACGTTAATGGAACGACAACAGCGGCAGTCTAAGACTTTATTTATCAAGTCTTGGTCCGCCGCTGCTTGTTTTAATGGATCCAGTCTAATACATTATTTCTACCAAACACTAATCAGATGTTGGTTCCTTCATAAACCATGAAATATGGGTGCATCGCTTACAAATAAGGATGGCAGCGTTTTTGTTCGCCCAGTCAAAGCCTAAAAATGATGCGCCGCTTGTGTTAAGCAGCTTATAATCCAGATCAAAGGTATCGTTCTGACAACAAGGACAGGTTATTGGTGCGCCTGCAGCACTGTATCTCATTTTAAAAACCTCCTGTGGATTTCTATAATACTTTAACGTATTTGAGGTTATTCAGGTTTCGTGCACTTGAACTTACTAGTTAATTTGGGGTGAAGTTATGTATAGCTGGAAAAAAGCTTTGTCAAAGGTATGTGAACTTTATTTTTCATCCAAAATGAATTCGAATTTAGAATGGATCTTGGTTGGCTCGGTTGGTTCGGTTCTTCAGGGCTGTGAAATGACCCCAGGAGACGTTGATATTTATACAAGGAATAAGGAAGGGCTTGACCAATTTGCAGAACTTCTTAAAGGATTTTCCCTTTTAGATAAATGTGAATTTCCTCATGGGGATAACTGGCTATCTTCTTTTGAAGAACCTACATTCACTCAAACCTTTTCTTCGGGATTTTCTTGGACAAAAGGGAGTTGGATAATCGATGGGTTTAAGGTGGAGGTTGTTCATATTTCCAATTCAGCTGGAATTCCTGATTCTATGGATGGTGATGGGATATGGGAAGGTGGACAATTCATTTGGAGCCATTTCAAAAACGTGGATATCGGACCGTATACTATTCCTACGGTTCCGTTAGAAATACAGTTGGAATCTAATTTAAGACGAAAAAGATCAGATAGGACACAAGCGATTATCGCTGCATTACAAAAAAAAGGCTATGATAAAGAACTAATCGATAAAGCCTTGTCAAAGGAACATTTATCTTATTTTTATTCCCAAATTGGTTAGGCTGAGAAGGCGAGGGACTGATTTTGACCCGTAATATTATTGAATACTGTTTAAAAAAGAACGGAGCTACAAAGGACTATCCTTTCGGATTCGATCCATTGGCGATTAAGATTGCCGGTAAAATGTTTGCACTTATTTTTGAGAATAAGGGGAATTATGCTTACATAAATCTTAAATGTGATCCGGTGATTGCAGGGAACTTGCGAGAGCAGCATGAGAGCGTTCAGCCAGGATACCACATGAACAAAAAACACTGGAATACGATTGTTTTGGATGGCTCCTTACCAGAGTCGGATATCTATTTAATGATTGATCACTCTTACGATATGGTTGTCAAAAATCTCCCTAAAGCCCTCCGACAAACGATATACTGAATGTGGCATTAAGTGGTCGTTTAAATGGCAATGAACTGGTATAATATGGTTTATAATCATGGGAAGGAGTTGTATTTATGTCTGACTTTTTTAATTCAGGACCTAATCCCAATTTGTCGGACCCTGCAGGCCATAAAGCAAACCATGATGTAAATGCGCAAAAATATCATACTGAAGGCGTTCCTGGATTTTGGAGCGAGGTAACCAATCTGTTGATCGTTGTGGCTATAATTGCCGTCATTTTTTTAGTTATAAGGTTTGTTTTATGATTACCCTGGTTTAGAGTGAAGATATTGACTTTTAGGAGGCGGTTCCATTGGTAACTAACATTAGGTGGACAGAATTTAGAAGGATAACGCCTACTCGTCCATAAACTGCGTATTTTCTTCTTAATGAGGGTACTAGATGCAAGAATATAAAATTTGTACAATGAAAGACTTTTCAAAGCATTACATTGATCAAATCCGGACATTAGAATATCTTTGCAAGACGTCCGACAGGTCAAGTTTGAGGGTGGGTGTAGAAAGCCTTAAGGAGATAGACGGAGATGAGGCATTCTTGTGCCAGATCGATAACCAATTAGTCGGATTTCTCAGTTGGTATACTTCGGATGGCATCGAAGCTAATATTAACGGAATGGTTCACCCGGACTTTCGTCGCCAAGGTGTATTCCACAGCTTACTGAAAAGTGCCGCATCAGATATGCTAATGCAAGGCATACAAACTTGTCGTTTTAGGATACCTTCTAATTCTCAATCAGGTATGGATTATATCCGGCATTTAGGGGCAAGTGCTGCACCGTCTGAATTCCTCATGGTTTTTAATCGGGCACAAATCGCTGGATCAAGCCAATCCGGTTTAGTTGTACGATTGGAAGAAGATCAGGATTTAGAGTTTATGGTTAAATGTTCATCACAAGCCTTTGGTGATTCAGAGTCCTGGACTAGGAATTAATTAACTCGTACAAGAGAACCTGCACGGATTACTTACATTGCTGTGGACAACATGATTCCGGTTGGGATGATCAGAGTCAATGATTTAGATACAAATACTGCGGTTATACATGATTTTTGTGTGCTTCCTTCGTGTCAAGGCAGAGAATACGGCCGTGAAATTCTTTCAGAGGTAGTTAAAGTCTTGCGAGATCATAAAAATACTCAGATTCGTCTTGGCGTGGTCACTCAAAATAGAAATGCATTATCCCTCTATCAGTCGGTTGGGTTCGAGGTGACTGCGGAGTTTAATTACTATGGAATATCCGTCGATATGATTTGTTAAGGAAGAGGCGCTACTCATGCGCCTCTTCTTTTTTTATCATGCGCTTCTCATTATCACGCTGAATCTAGCTATAGTTAATACTTATAACCTGCCATAGTGCATTGGTAGATCGGTTAGTCAGTCGGTTATGATATATTAATTCTAATAATTTGTTTACGAGGAGATTAATATATGAGCATTCAGACCAAACCCCAAAAACGAACCGTTACTCCATTTAGATATGATATCGTGGGCAGCTTCCTGCGCCCCCAAGCGTTGAAAGAGGCTAGATTGAAATTCAAGAACGGCGAAATTACTGCCGAGCAGTTGAAGGAAGTAGAGAACGACGAAATCGTTAAGCTCGTGCAGAAACAAAAAGAGGTGGGTCTTCAAGCGGTAACCGATGGTGAATTCCGCCGCTCTTGGTGGCACCTCGACTTCTTCTGGGGACTTGACGGTGTGGAACGGACAATCATTGATCAAGGTTACCAATTTAACGGTGCAGAATCCAGACCAGAAACAGCCCGACTGACCGGGAAAATAAGCTACAGCAGCCATCCTTTTGTTTCACATTTTGAATTTTTAAAAGATGCTGCTGGTGAGGACGTTGTTGCGCGTCAATCGATTCCTGCAGCTGCACAATTCCTGTTTGAGCTAGATCGGGCGGAAAACAAGGAAAGCACAAATGAATTATACCCGAATCGCGAAGAGCTTATCTCGGATATTGCCAAAGCATACAAAGCATCGATTCTTGCCTTTTATGCAGCGGGCTGCCGCAGTATTCAAATTGACGATTGTACGTGGGGAGCGCTTTGCGACGAACAGTTTATAGCGTTTATGAATCAGATTGGCGTGAACGTAGCTGAATATGCAAGCGAACTTGCAAAATTGAACGAGGCAGTTGTAACTGGTCTGCCGGAAGATCTTGTTGTAACGACCCATGTATGCCGGGGCAATTATGTTTCGACTTATGCTGGAGTAGGTGGAGGTTATGAGCCTATCGCGCAAACGCTTCTTAATATCAATAACTACTCGGGTTATTATCTGGAGTTTGATACCGAACGTGCAGGCGACTTCAAGCCATTGCGCTTCTTGAAAGACAATCAGCAGGTTGTGTTAGGTCTGTTCTCATCCAAATTTGGTGAGCTTGAAAGCAAGGAGGATATTCTGAAGCGTATTGAGGAAGCGAAGCAATATGTTGATCTAAATCGGATTTGCCTTAGCCCGCAATGTGGCTTTGCTTCCACGGAAGAAGGCAACCACCTGACAGAAGAGCAGCAATGGCGTAAGCTTGCTTATATTAAAGAAATTGCTGAAGAGATTTGGAACTAACTTTAATTAAAAAGTAGACAGAGATAAAGATAAAGCACCTTTAGCCATTCGGATGTTTATCCGTACGGTTAAAGGTGTATTTTGTTCTACAGTGAGCATACCGATATACTTGGCGAGTTCTATCTATACCGTGACGGAGGAATAGGGAAAACCTCCCTAATAAAAGCCGATAATTGTTCTAAATGAATGAAATTAGGGAATAACTCTCTAAAAACAGAGCAATATCAAGATTTACCATCAAATCAGTCGAATTTCAGGGAAGAAATTCCCTGATTATTAGTCTGATGACCAGAATCTTCTGAATATTAGGGAGGATTTCCCTGATTATCACCAGGGCGAGCATATGATTGAGCTTTACGGAGCAGAGAGTCAGAGAATTAATTAGGAATTATTAACTTGCGGTACTTGCTGAGTTGCCCACGATTGTGGTTGCAATGGCAGATAATTGTGTGTGTTCAGTAAGTAGAGGAAGCTTGGAGTGCTCCTACTGACCTCGGAAAAAGGGTTGTTTTTGTGCCACGCTCAGTATAAAAGAAATCACCCCCGTTAAATAAACGGGGGTGATTTAGCCTAAAAAGTAAGAGTGTCAGCTTTTAATTGTCTTTAGAGTGTCTTTCGCCAACCTGGAATTCATCGGCATGTTCAAACATATATTTCACAGTCAGAGGGTCTTGACCAGTAAGTTGTTTGAAGTCCTCCGTATAAACATCCATTTTTCCTTCACGAATAGCTTGTCCGAAAGTAACCATACCTTCTGAAGAAAAGGGGGCTTCGGAGCCTTCTTTAAACGCACCATCGGTGGTTCTAGGCACGCCCATTGCTTCGAATACGGCATAGTTTTCTTCATCCGTGTTTTCTTTGTAGGTGATATGATTGCCCGTTACTTCATTACCAATCTTAATGAAGTCGGTAATTGTCATCAATTCAAGCCCGTTGATATTTAGAATCGCTTCCTGATAATTATTGGAGGCTAGGGCATACGCAACGGCTTTTGCGCAATCCTTCCGCGAGATATAAGCCATTTTACCGTCACCTTGATTGTTTGTTAATACCCCGTCACCCTTCACATACGTGAAGTAATTGGTAATCATGGCTTCCGCGTATTGGGAATTCCGAAGGAAGATATAATCTAGCCCAACGCTTTGAATATAACGTTCGGTATACACATGGTCGATTTTTTCTACGCTTGGATTGCTTTCATCGGCTGCGTTGACCAAAGATGTATAAATGATCTGTTTGACTCCAGCTTCTTTGGCAGCATCGACTACATTTTTTTGTGCATTTTGACGTTTCTCTCCAACAAAAGGCATGGAGATTAGAGCGAGTTTATCGGCATGAGCAAAAGCTTCGGCAAGGCCATCCTTGTTATTAAAGTTGGTCACATGTGTTTCAATCCCTTGTTCCGCATATTCTTTCAAACATGCTGGATCATAAGCGCAAAAAATGATTTGGTCTTTATCTACCAGCTCCAACAAATATTCCGCAGCTTGCTTCCCTAGATTTCCATCGACACCAGTCAACAATAATTTACCCATGATCGTTGTCACTCCTTGTTGAAATGAATTATATCCTTATAGTATGTGAAAAAAATAACATAGTCCAAGACATAAAACTTATGGTCGATTGCTAAATCCAATTTGGACTTGTTGCAGGAAGAAGGGCAATGCCGGGTTTGTATTATTTTTGAGATAACCTGCTTCGATTGCAAAGGTATGGTGTGAATCATCTAAGGGAATTAGCCGGACTTCATCTTGAAGATAAGCGAGCTGATAGTTATCCGGGAAAAAGCCAATCAAATTCTCCGTGATGATATAAAACAATTCTGTCTCCACATCGTCTGCGGTTCGAAGAATGTTCGGCTGATAGCCGTCTTCAATTGCATGCTGGATCATTAGATGATAAGAGTTTCCAATAGCTGTTGGATTCAGCATGACTAGCGGATGTTCATATAACTCCTCTTTGGCGATCGATTCATGATGAAACAGGGGATGGTGATGACTCACAGCCGCACAATAACGTCCCTTATATAAGGGATAGGTTACAATGTCCTCTTTTCCCTGAAACTCGGAATCAAAGGCAATAGCCACGTCGTAAATCCCTTTTAGCAAGTATTCTGCAATATCTTTTAGCAATACTTTATTCAGTTCCAGCTTAATATTCGGATGATGATCCTGAAACGAGGGAATCAATTTCAATAAACTTTGCATATCCGTCATCGCCGCATATTCGATACTCAGGGATTGCGTATTATACTTTTGAAAGTTTTCCATGCTCATCTTCATATGGTTATATTGCTTCCAGAGGATCAGAGCTTCGCCATAGAAAAGCCATCCGGCTTTGGTTGGCTCAATAGGGATCTGCCTTCTGTCAATCAATTGAATGTTGAATTCCTCTTCAAGCGCGGCGATTTGTTGACTAATGGTGGTCTGCGATACATAGTTTTTTTTAGCTGTTTCCGTAAAATTTCTGCATTCTACGAGATCGATAAAATATTTAATCCTTCTTATGTTCATAGTATCCTCCGCCTGCCGCTGTTTGCTTTTATTATAACCCAGAAAGTGAAAAAGAGAGCCTCGTTTAGAGACCCCCTTTGTTGTACTACTCTTATTTTGTATAGTTATCGAAATAACCTTGAATATAAATCATTGGTGTTCCTTTATCGCCACTACCAGAAGTTAAATCAGATAATGATCCAATCAGGTCAGTTAATCTACGAGGTGTAGTCCCTTGGGCTTCCATCGCACCAACTAGATCATCATTTTTATTCTGGATGTAGTTAGAAATGGCTTGTTTTAACTCTTCACCACGAAGATGAGAGAAGTTGTTATCGGCCAAGTATTTCAATTTTACTTCATTTGGTGTTCCATCAAGTCCGGCAGTGTAAGCAGGGGAGACAACTGGATCTGCCAGCTCCCAGATTTTTCCGACTGGATCTTTGAATGCTCCATCGCCATAAACCATAACTTCTACAGTTTTACCTGTAATTTCTTTGATTTTTGCTTGGATACCATCTACGATAGGCTGACAGTTGTTTGGAAATAGCTTTACACTTTCTTCTGTAGCCTTATTTGATCCTAGCAGACCAAAAGCTTCGTTAAAGCCGCTGCCATCGATTGATTGTGTAAGAATATCATCCAAACCAAATACTTTTTCAGCACCGTTGTTTGTGAGAATGCGTTTGGTTCTGAAGCGAGTGTGAATATCGCAAGTTAATACATTTTTTGTATAGTTTAAAATGGTTTTTGGGTTGTTGGAGAAGATGACTTCACAAGCCACACCTTCAGCTTCAATTAAACCTTTATAATATTCAATATAGTCAACACCTGTGAATGGGTGCTTAATATAGCCGAAAAACTCACGGAACTGAGCTTCTGTTAATACATCCGTCCATGGGTTGATACCTTTAGCATCTAGTTCGTCGATGTCTACAAGGTGGTTGCCTACTTCATCAGCTGGATAGCTTAACATTAGGACTACTTTTTGTGCACCTTTGGCAATACCGCGTAAGCAGTTAGCAAACCGGTTACGGCTAAGGATTGGAAAAATGACCCCTACGGTTTCTTCGCCGAATTTCCCCTTTATATCAGCAGCAATATTGTCAATCGTCGCATAGTTTCCTTGTGCCCGAGCAACAATGGATTCAGTTACGGTCACAATGTCACGATCTTCAATCGAAAAACCCTCGACTGTTGCTGCATTCAATACCGTCTGAACTACGATTTCTTCAATGTTATCCCCATTGTTAATGATAGGTCCGCGAAGTCCACGTACAACTGTTCCAACTACTCTTTCCAATATGATCTCTCCTCTAATAAGGGTATACTCTATATTATTAAAATGGTTTTAAAGCCTATATTACTATACCCTTTTAGAACGATATAAGTAAAATTAATGTTTATAATATCTAATATAAAAATGATTTATAGTTAAGGGGGATTACAATTGGCGCGTGTGTTATTTATTAATGGTGGATCAGAGGGACATATTAATCCCACGATGGGCGTTGTGGAAGAGCTTATTTCGCGTGGCGAAGAGGTAGTATACTTTTGTATAGAAGCTTACAGAGAGCGTATGGAAATGACGGGGGCTACAGCACGAACATTTGACGATCAGAAATTTATACAAGCTTTTATCTCAGGTGGAAGAAATTATGTACTCGAAAGAATCAACGGTCTTTTACTTACGGCAGATATAGTTATTCCAAGCGTTCTTGAACAGATTAAAGGGGAGCATTTTGATTACATCATCCATGATTCTATGTTTGGTTGTGGACGTTTGCTAGCTCAAATTCTTAAGCTTCCGGCCATTAGCTCCTGTACTTCTTTTGCGCAGACAAAAGCAGCATTCGATGAAATGTTAGAACAATTTTATACTACCGTTCCTGCAGAAGTAACTAATCCTATAAAGGATAAATTCCAAAGCTTGACGCAAATGGTGAAGGGCAAATATGATGTGGACATCGAATCCCCTTATGAAGTGTTTTGTAATCCTGCCCCACTTACTATCGTTTATACAACTAGGGAGTTTCAACCTGAGGGAGAAGCTTTCGACCCGTCTTATATCTTTGTAGGACCCTCCATCTCTTCACGATTAGCTCCAGAAAACTTCGACCTCATGGCAATTAAGGGGAAAAGTCTAATTTACATTTCACTCGGCACAGTTTTTAACCAAGCCATTGAATTCTATAAACTTTGTATTGAAGCATTGGGGAACACGGAGCACACTATTGTGATGTCAATTGGAGATAAAGTCCAAATCACTGATTTAGGGGGAATTCCGCAAAACTTTTTCGTGAAAAATTATGTTCCACAAACGGATATACTGCAATACACAAAATTATTTATTACACATGGTGGAATGAACAGTATCCATGAAGGGCTTTATTACGGGGTTCCGCTAATTGTAATTCCACAAAGTGCGGATCAGCCAATAATTGCGGAGCAAGTCGTCCATGTCGGAGCAGGCATTAAGTTACAAATGCAAAGTTTAACTGCAACTCAACTACGAGAAGCCGTAGATCATATTTTAAGCGATTTATCTTATAAAAAAGCTGTCTCCAATATCAGTGAATCGTTTCGGAACTCGGGTGGGTATCGACGAGCTGTTGATGAGATTGTTCGGGGAGGGGGAGTCATATGAACAAAATGGACCGGTTGTTAGCTATAGTGCTTGAACTGCAGCGTAACAAAATGTTACGGGCGGAGGATTTGGCTGCTACGTTTGAAACGAGCGTAAGAACGATCTATCGGGATATTCAGGCACTGAGTGAAGCGGGCGTATCCATTATAGGAGCGCCCGGGCAGGGTTACTCCTTAATCGAGGGGTATTTCCTGCCACCCGTTAGTTTCACGCTGGACGAAGCAGTGACATTGCTTATCGGAACTGATTTTATCGAGCAGCGGTTTGATGCACACTATGGTAATAAGGCTAGAAGTTCTAAAGCAAAGATAGAAGCCATCCTGCCGGAAGCTATCCGCAGTGAAGCATCACAGATTCGCAAAAGTTTTCGTTTATTTGCATCCGCAGAAGATATAGCACCCATACAAGAGAAGGCATGTTTGGAGGCCATTCGTGGAGCGATATCGGAGGGAAGGAAAATAAGATTTCGTTATTCCAAAAGAATCGCCGAAGCCGATGGGAACCGTCAAAGTATTCGTACGGTTGCTCCTTATGGACTTGTGCTTCATCACGGGTCATGGGTACTCATCGCCTGGTGTGAATTGCGTCAAGACATCCGTCATTTCCGGTTATCCCGAATGAGGGAGCTTATTAATCTGGAAGATGAATTTATACTGCCAGCAGATTTTCATCTGGAGGTATACCAACCTCCTGATGATCGCAACGTTCATGTGCTTATCTTAGTCCAAGCTGACATAGCCGATAAGGTAAGGGAATCAAATAATTTCTATATGGAAACTATTGAGGAGCATGCGAAGGGGTTACTTGTTACTTTTCGCGTTCGCGAGCCAGGGGAATTGCTGCAATGGGTGCTTGGCTGGGGAGGCGGTATGGTTGTGCTGGAGCCCGAATCTTTCCGTGATCAGGTTAGAAATGAAATAGAAATAATGTTAAAACGCTACTGACATAACGCTGTCAGTAGCATTTTTGTATACTTGGACCATCAATGACTACAGGAGCTGATATATGATGATTACAACAAAAGAAGTCTTACAACGATTTGAAGAAACTGCGACATACTATATTCAAGAATTGGAGCGATTCAATCTGGAGCAGCTGAAGCAAAAGCCGAGTGAAAACGAGTGGTCCATCGGACAGATGTTTCAGCATCTCATTAACTCGGCGCTGTATATGCAGCTTCGTAATATTGATCAATGCCTTGTGCTCGACCAAGATCCCTTAGTAGCTCATGTGGGGAAAACTGAGGATGGTGCGGCTATATTTGCGCAAGGAAGCTTTCCGCCCATTCGTATTCAGGTTCCGCCTTCCGCCCAATATACGCCGGAGCAGCCGGAGAGCAAAGAACAATTAATTCAAGGGTTACGTACAGTCATCCAAAGAATGAGAGAGATCGAACCCTCTCTTGAGAAAGCGTCCAAACAAAATACCATATCTCACCCGCGATTCGGTGGACTATGCGCGGAGGAATGGTTCCTACTTATTGAAATGCACTATCGTCATCATCTCCTGCAGCTGGAGCGGTTAAACAAAGAGTTGTTTCTGAAAGTGATGTAATACCAAAAAAGAGGCCTTTGCTAATCTACGGCAAAGGCCTCTTTTTTGGTATTAAAAGGGATCTGATAGATGGATTAGAAGTACCTTCGATGATTCACTACTCTATTACTGTTTCTGGCTTAAAAAGTTGCTCATGCTGTTCTTTGAGTTTTCCATGAGTACTGTCAGCATGAAATTGTCCACGCCGTGAAAATCTCATAGAAGGAAATTTTAGAGGAGCCCCTTTTGATTAATGTTTTAAAAAATTTAAATATATATAATGGGATTTTTTCATAAAGTTAGAAAATGGTAATGAATTTGAAGTTGGGTTGTAACATAATATTAGCAAATTTTAGTATATAATTACATAATTGATTGTTGAAAGGAGGTTAGTGTTTTACACGTTAGGTTTTTTTAGAAACGTAGAAATAAGCTGCAATATTTAAAATCTTCAATATATTACTTATACCAAGGAGCCAAGTTAAGATGAAATTAAAAAAAAGTATGAAATTGGTAACTGTAAGCTTATCTACTGCCTTATTTTTGTCCAGTTCTTTAATGGTAAATGCTTCCAGCGATTCTCAACTTAATAGTATTGCTCTAGTAAAAGCACAAATTGATTTGGAAGCGGTGAAGAATAAGATACCAACAACTTTAGAACCAGGCGCAATTCTAACTTATGATGCAGAGCAAGAACCAACCATAACATATGATACAAGTTCAGCGAATCATGCTGGGGACAAACAAGGCATAATGCGTGCATTAGAAGTACCAGATATTAAAGGAAGAGCTGCTGAGGATGATTATTTTAAAGCTGTAGCAGAATCTGTTAAAGATTTACCAGTGACAGATCTTGGATTTGGCCTTCCAGAACCATCTCCAGGCACGGTAGTTATGTATGGTTCTGATGGACATATAAATCGTGTCTATGTTGATGAAAGTATTGCCCCTAAGCAAGTAGTAGCAGCTGATGTTCCAAGTACAACAGTCCCTTATCCAGGACGTTTAGCTGCAGGTACTTACACATACGGATCAGGTCAAAAAGTAGTTATCTCGGGAGGTGCTGTAACTGGTGAGGGTAGATTTACTGTTTTTCGGGCTGGTGTAGGTGGATCTGGCACAAAAGGATCAAGTGGTAAGACATTAGAAGCAGGTGACGTCGCAACCAAGCGACAAATTGATAATGCAATCCATGGAACTCCAATCACCGCTAGAGCATTAGACACTGAAATTGTTAAAACTGTATATAAAAACGACATTGGTACTCTATATGATGCAGTTTTAGATAATTATTTTTGGGGCTGGAGTAGTCAACAATTCGGTTATACTTACAGTGATACCTTATCTTTTTCAGGTAGATACTACTATCAGTTTTAAGATGTATAGATTATGCCTGTGGCTTAAAGCCATAGGCATAATCGATTATAGAGATGGATTTTAAGGAGTGAGTGTCATGAAAAGAATAATGAACTTGACATGTTTGTTACTGGTAGTAGCATTACTGAGCTCATGCTCATCTAAGGAAGCTAGTCTGGAAACAATAAGCACACCAACAGCGGATTACATTACGATGACTTATTCAGAGTATGCTACTGCGGATGAAAACGGAGCGATAAAGACTCAAATACTAAGTTATGATACAGCTACTAAAGAGATGGAGAACGTCTTTCAATTCGATTATACAGCTCAATATCCGCTGGGCTTTTATGATAAGCCTAATCAATTAGTGTACTATACTCAAAGAGTAGGTACAGACAAAGATTATGGAGATCAGATCTTTGTTAGAGATTTGGCGAATGAAAAAAGTACTCAAATAACGAATAATCTATTTGCTGTTAACTATATTATTCCTTCAGGAAATCAACTGTTTTTTGTGGCTAATGTTAAAGGAGAGCAAGCTATACGATTAGGAGCTATTGATCTCGATACGCACAAGATGAAACTCTGGGGTAATGATGACATGCTCGTAGAGGCTATTACATTAGATCACGACAACCAAAAAATCTATGCTTCAGCTTATTCTTTGAAACAAAGAAAATATAGTGTAACTCATCAAGATGGTCCTGCGGGACAGAACAATTTTAAAATGCCAACCTATACTGTGTACGAAACAGACTACGATTTGAAAGAGAATACAAAACTTTTCAGTAAAAATTATTGGATTCGTATGCTAATGAAAAAAGAGGGCCATGTGATTGCTTTTTGTGACAAAGAATATAATAAGGGACAAGTACCCTCAACGGTTATGGATTATGATACAGTCTTGAAAACATCCAGTTTGAGTAAGTGGGAAACTACAAGATTGCAAAGAGGAGAGGCCAATTACTCAAAAGACGCTAGTAAAATTTATACAATAGCCATCGTTAAAAACGAACGAGGGTTATTCGAGTATGATGTACAGACTAAGACGTTTAATTCCATATTTGCACCTAAAGAAGGGTTCATCAATAACATTCAGGTTGTGAAAGGATCATAAAATCAGGAACCGCGTCCCATAAAAAGAGTTGGAATGGTCTTAATTTCCTGAGCCAAGCGTGGCCTGAACGTGATTCTTATATTCACTAGGATTAACACCAAAGTGTTTTTTGAATAACCGGGTGAAATAAAATTGATCGTGTATACCGATTTGCGTGGAAATTTCTTTAATGTATGGATTCCCTTTAAGTATTAAATCTGCGGCTTTTTCCATTTTTACAGTATTAATGTAGTGAATGATGCTTTGCCCCACTTCTTCTTTGAAGATTCTGGACAGATAGTTCTCACTTAAGTTGACATGCTTGGCAATCAGAGATAAGGTCAGCTTCTTCTGATAATGTGCGTTGATATAGTCAATCGCTTGTTTAACATCTCTATTGTGTGTAGTTAAGATCTGTTGCTTTTGATGGGAGAATAATTGGAACACAAGCTCCATTATAGATAGAACGTCAGTGGTACGTTTACTGCTGGCGATATTTTCTATATAGGTCTTCAAAAGCTTTGGATCCTCGACAATGAGATGAGCATCGCATAAGGGAAGATAATGCAGACAATTTACGATGAACTTTTTGGTTTCAGCAGGATTAATTTGCTTGGATTTACAGGTGTCGAGAAATTGCTGAGTTGCTTGAGTAACGGCTTCAACCCCTGAAAGCTTCCAGTTCTGAATTAATTGCGTCGAGAAATCATGTACATCCTCGAAGTCCAGCGTATCCTTTAAATGGACATCCTTTGGATCTATGATCGTTATTTCGTTGTAAAATTGGATTTGCAAGGATTCTTTACATTGCTCTAGGGTTCGTTTTGCTTCAGCATATCCCCGTACAGGATCAGAAAAAACAATAGTAGGGGTGATAGAAATATACATTTTGATTAACCGAATGACCCTCTGGATAAAGTCTGTCCGGATAATTTGATGACCGTCTAAGGTATCACAGGAGATTAGAAGCAGCAGCCCATTAGATTCTAGCTGAATAATTTCTAACTGATCTACGGTCTCCAAGATATCCAAGATGATGTTTTCAATAAAGGATACGGAGATGTGATTTTGTCTTTCGTTTTGGGTGGCGTTATTCTGCTCAAAAGTTACGTAGAATAAATAACAGCTGCTTTCGCTGAAAGCGAATGTTATAGCATCATGCTGATCAAGCTGCTGCACATCGTAATAAGGATCGGTGAAATAATCTTTTAGAAGCGCATTTTTCACGCTTTTTAAGTTGTGTTGTAATAACTGTGTTTGGGTCTCCTGCTGCTGCCTAGATTGAAGCTGCTCTTGAATTAGCTTCGTAGATTTCTCCAGCAAATGGATCAAATCCCCCGTTTTCATACTAATCTTCAGCATATAATCTATAGCACCAAGCACTAAGGCTTCACGAACTAACTCATACTCCCCGTGGTTGCTGGCCACCAGAATTTTTCCTGCAAACCCTCTGTTATTCAGTTCTTTTATCAGCTGCAAACCATCCATATTAGGCATTTTGAGATCTGTAATGATGATATGGGGATTAAACTTGTCTACCAGTGTTAAGGCTTCAACTCCGTCCGAGGCAGTAGCACAGATCATGTATCCAAGCTCTTCCCATGGAATCATGGTTCTGAGCGCGACTTTAACAATAGGTTCGTCATCCACTAGCATTACATTATACATAGGATACATAGTATCACCCCTTAAGTTCGTATGTTTGTTTAGGGATAATTAGGCGGCAGCAGGTTCCGTGACCCATAGAGCTTGTGATGAACAGCCCGTAACTCTCACCGTATTGAAGTTTAATACGATCGGCCACATTTGAAATTCCGATACCCGACAGATTGTCAGCCTTTTCAGATTTGGTGGTGTCAAACCCTTTTCCGTTATCGATGATTTCAATAATAAGGGTATATTCATTTTTTGCGTATACCTTAATTTGGATTAGAACTTTTCCTCCTATATCCGTAACTCCATGAAGAATCGCGTTCTCTGCGATCGGCTGCAGGATGAGCTTGGGGATCATGCTCTGTAATAAAGACTCATCCAAGTCATATTCAATGTCAAACCTGTCGGCATAACGTATTTTTTGAATGGCAAAATAATGATCCAGATTGTTTAGCTCCTGCTTGATGGTGATTTGCTCATCTTGATCGATAATGGTACTACGCAGCAATTCAGCTAGTGAGGAGATGCCGTCGCTAAGGACGGGAACCTGGTTAATCATCGCCAGCCATCGTAAGGAGTTAAGTGTATTAAAAAGAAAGTGAGGATTAATCTGCGATTGCAGCATTTGCAATTCGAGAGAACGTCTTCTTTTCAGATCTTTCTTTTGATCCTTCATTAACTGTTCCATTCTACTGACCATACTGTTAATTCTATTGGCCAACACGCCCATTTCATCGTTGCTGTGATCTTCGATCCGACTCGATAGATCACCATAAAAAATTTGATTGCAGAAGACGATGATTTGTTTGATTGGTTTCAGGATGCTTTTATACAATACGATAATAATTAGAATACACACGACTACAATGATGCTGACAACAATAAGTAGTCCAGTGGTGATTTTACTTGTCTCTGAATTGATATAAGAGAAGGGCACGGTAGAAATCATGTACCAGCCTAATTGATTATTGTTAATATAGGAGATTTGCTGCATTTTTCCATTGACCATGCCTTGGAAGGAATGGTTTTTCTTTGCCTCTTGTGTCTTGATTTGCTTAAAAAGCTCATCTTTATAATAGGGTTCTCCTAGCGGCGTATCCTTTTGATTCGAGGACATTACTTTTCCCTCCCTATTCATAATAAGGAGACTGGAACCTGTACCTAAATCCACACTGGAAAGAATGACTTTTGAAAATAACTCCCCACCAATAAAAACAAACACATGACCTAAGGGAACGCCAATGTCATCTTGATCAAAAATTTTCCGGCCCAGGACAATGGTATTGTAAGCGCGATAGCTTTTTACATAGTTAAGACTGTCATAAGGGGCATTCAGCTCTACTTGTTTCATAATTTCTTCATACTTAGGATTGGGGATGCCGTCGTAGCCTAATTCATAAATAGGTTGGTTCTTGGCGTCGATGACCCGAACGTTCTGGACATATCCGGGGTAGATGGTTCTATATAAATTGTCCATGGCATGATTAATGGCAGCATTGCTAGGAGCGGGTTCATTTGGTGCTGCCGATAAACGCTCCTGAATAATACTATTGGTAGAAACAGAGCCTGCAAGATATTGATAGTTGTTAAGTTCACTTAACATCGTTCGATTAAGCAGTGTTAAAGCCTGAAATGTGGATTTACTTAATTTATTGTTAATAGATTTGGAGTAAATGGTGTAGGAGTAGAAACCTATAAAGATGATTGGGATCACGGATACGATTAAGAAAATGACGGTTAAGCGATTTTGAATTTTAACCTTGCGCATGATTTGCGGAGGATTAGGAAAATGCAGCTTCCCTTTGCGTCGACTCAGGTGGATGACCTCCCATTCACTATCTTTTACTTACAAGTTAACATAAAAAGAACTATGGAATATATATGCAGCGGCGAAAAGTGAGAATAATCTATGGAATGGATAATATTATCCATTCCGTTAACGGCTAAGTTTACAGGTTATGTGACCCTGATGAATAAGCTTATACGAGCTCGCATTGGAAGATGGATAAGATAATACATAGGTAGGTTTGTATTGTAAATGTAAATATAGCGTAAATCCTTCTATACTTAGATTATTAAAAAAGCGTTTACAAGAAAATCTTAAGGAGGGCGTTTATGAAAAAGACTATGAGTACATTATTAGCAGTAATGCTGCTAGGTGTGGGGTTGCTCGGCTGTGGGAACAGCAATAATAAACCTGCTGCCTCGAATGAATCTGATTCAACGAAAGCTGCGAGCACCGCGCAAGCTACAAGTACAACGAACGCCGAGAATACTAAAGAAGAACCTGCTAAAGATTTTGATAACAAGGAACTTAGCATTGCTGTATTCCAAGGGGGATATGGTGCGGATTATTGGAATGAAATTGTCAGCAAATTCGAAAGTGCTTATCCAGGTGTGAAAGTGAACATGACGATTAATCCTAAAGTTGGTGAAGTAATCCGGCCGCAGATTGTTGCGGGTAATCCTCCCGACTTCCTTTCCGTTACAGATACAGAGCAAAGTGGCATCGTGCTTTCACTGATTAAAGAAAAAGGACTGCTAGATATCAGCGATGTATTTGAAAGCAAAGCGCTTGATAAAGAGGAGACGCTTAAGGATATGATTCTACCGGGGATGCTGGACAGTACAAGATTTCAGCCCTATCAAGATGGAAAGACGTATCTCGCACCTTTTAATGCTGGACCGATGGGCTTGATTTACAATAAAACACTGTTCGCAGAAAAAGGCTGGAGTGTTCCTGAGACTTGGGAGGAGTTCTTTGCTTTAGGTGATGAGCTGAACAAAGAGGAGAACTACCTGGTTAATGCAGATGGAACCAAAACGAAGCGGGCTTTATTCACTTACCAAGGTATCTATCCGGATTATTTGGAGGAAATTCTCTACCCGGCCATTGCGAGTGCGGGGGGAAAAGAAACGCTGGATAAAGTCTTTGCTTATGAGGAAGGTTCATTTAAGAACGACACGATCAAAAAAGTACTGGATATTTTCTATAAAATCTCTAAAGACGGTTATCTGATGGACGGCACGGTTGCCTTGAACCATACACAGTCGCAGACCGATATGATGATGGGTAAAGCTTTGTTTATCGTAAACGGGAACTGGATGGAAAATGAAATGAAGGATTCACCTAGAGAAAATGGGTTTGAATTTGGAATGACAACTGTACCTGTGTTCAATAAAGGCGATCAGAAGTATGTGCTTTCCAGCTACGAGCAATTCTCCATCCCTGCTAAGGCCAAAAATCCTGAGCTCGCTAAGGAATTCTTGAAGTTCCTGTATACCGATGAGTCTGTGAAACTATTCGCGGAAAAAGCGAATGGGGCGTATGCGCTTAACGATGCGAAGGAGCTGTCTAAGCCATTTTTGACTAAAGGTGTCTATGACATGTTTGAGGCTTATAATGGTTCCATTTCTATTCTACAGGGCTGGCAATCGTTACCGAAGGGCTCCAAGGTTAGTGTAGTCACTGAAATGTTCAAGAATACGGTCACACCAGTGATGACAGGCCAAATGACCACAGATCAATGGATGGATAATGTGGAAAAAGCTTTTGCACAGATTCGTAAAGAGAAAGCGGCTAGTAAATAATCTATAGTATCTCATGCAAATGCATCCTGTTAAGAATGGATAAGGTTATCTATGAACGGGATGCATTTTGTATGAAGAGGAGTGAGAAAGATGTCTGAAATGCAGCTGGCAGAAGTAGCTCCTAGACAGAGGAAATCAAAGATTAGGACAGCGAAAACCAGAAATCCTAAGCTATTCATAGCGGTATGCACGATTCCAACGCTCCTGTTAACCCTCGTATTTATGATTATTCCAACCTTTCGGGCATTTTTTATGTCTTTTACGGATGCTACCGGGATGAGTGATGAGAACAAGTTTATCTTTTTGGATAACTATAAATATATGTTTCAAGATGAGATGTTCCTCAAAGCTCTGAGCAATACATTTAAACTGATGCTGGTTGTGCCAGTGATTACGTTGATTTTTGGGCTGGTGCTCGCTTTTCTATTAACGCAGACGAAGCTGAAGGAAAGAGGATTTTACCGAACCGTATTTTTCTTTCCTAGTATCATCTCTTTGACGGTAGTCGGAATTATCTGGTCCTTTGTGTTTCATCCCAATATGGGCATTTTGAATAATATTCTGGGGAGCATCGGATTAGATCAACTGAGCAGACCCTGGCTTGGAGATAGCCGAACAGCATTGTGGTGTGTAGCCGTTACGCTGATTTGGCAAGCGGTTGGTTATTATATGGTCATGTATATCGCTGCGATTGATGGAATTTCTGCGGATGTGTTTGAATCGGCGACTATTGATGGTGCGGGATATTTCCGGAAGCTTACCAGTATTACGATCCCTCTGCTAAAAGATATTATTGGCATTACGTTTGTGTTGTCTCTGGCAGGTACGATCAATTTAAGTTTTATAGTTGTAACTGTAATGACTGGCGGTGGTCCGGCAGGTGGAACTACTGTTTTACTCCACTACATGTACACGCAGGCCTTCCAGAATGCGAACTTTGGTTATGCCATGGCCATAGCTATATTTACGCTGGTGTTCGCCTTTGTGCTTTCTTTTCTGTCCAGACTACTTACAAATCGAGCAGAAGGGTAGGGGAGAAGGATGACGAGCAATCAACAAAGTCTTCTAAAAATGAATATTGCCAACTGGATCACACGGCTGTTTCTGATTGTAGCCACCATTGTTTTGTTATATCCGTTTGTATGGAATCTCTTAGCTTCATTTAAAAGCAATACGGAATTTCTGACCGACCCCTTCTCCTTTCCACAAGCCTTACACTTTGATAACTATGTACGTGCTTTTCAGAAATCCAAGATGGGGAGTTATTTCCTGAACTCTATCTTTCTTGTGGTGTTATCCACGGCGATTTTAGTTATTTTTGTGGTTCCTATGGCTTATGTCTTAACGAGATTTAAGTTTTGGGGCTCCAAACTAATCCTTAACCTTTATATGGCCTGTATCTTTCTGCAAGCCTCCTACATTATGGTTCCTTTATTTCTGCAGGTGAATTCATTCGGGATGTTGGACAATCGCGGGATGCTCAGTTTGATCTACGCTGTTCTGCAGTTTCCCTTTGCCATCTTTGTATTAAGTGGATTTCTGAGGTCCGTCCCTAGAGATTATGAAGAAGCCGCTAAGATTGACGGTTGTGGCAACACAGGAGTGCTCGTCAGAATTGTTGCGCCGCTTGCTAAACCGGGGATTGTGACGGTCTGTATGCTGGCAGCGATGGGCTTTTGGAATGAGTATCCGCTGGCATTGGTCTTAATTCAAAGTGATAGCAAAAAAACATTGCCAGTAGGTTTAGCCAATCTTTTTGAGGTTCAACGTTATGCTACAGATTGGAGTGCACTATTTGCCGCGCTGATCCTAGTGCTGATTCCAACAATTCTTTTATATGTGATAGGACAAAAGCAATTGCTCCAAGGAATAAGCGCAGGCGGAATTAAGGGCTGAACAACAAAGACATGGAGGGAATTTACGTGGACAAAGGAAGATTTACCCTGCCTGGTGAAACAGGGATGGAAGAGGTCATAGGTGATCTCGTCGAAAGATGGGGTGTAGATGCCGTACGTGACAGTGATGGCACGAATCTATCGCAGGACATTCTCGATATGGGTCTGCAAATTTATTCAACGCTTTGTCTTGTCCGTGAGGACAACGAGTGGGCGAAGCAGCATCCGCAATATAGACAGCAGATTTATCTGATGTCTGCTCCAGTAATAGTAACTTCAAAGGTGAAGACCATCGATATTATGGCTGATTATTTTGCCGATCAATTTATTCCTAACACAGATGTGGATATAAAAAAATATTGGCAGGTTGTAAACCGGACTACAGGAGAGGTATTACCTTCTGAATGTTGGAGTTATGCAGAGGGGATTGTCACGCTTGAGCAGGGGGTACAATTTCACAAATATACGGTCAGTTTCTTGGCCTACCAGAAATGGGAGCCAGTCTCCATGTACAATCACATCACGAATGATTGGGATGAGGAGCATCGTTTACCGTTGGATGTTCGTTATCCCGAGGCTCAAGAGCATGTTTTGAAGGTGCTGGAGGATTGGCTGAAGAAACATCCCAAGACAGATATCGTACGTTTTACGACCTTCTTTTATAATTTTGATTTGATTTTTAACAAGGAAGGTAAGGAGAAACAGGTGAATTGGTTTGGCTATCTGAGTTGTGTGAGTCCACTTGCGTTAGAGCAATTCGAACAAGCTTATGGGTACCGATTGACTGCGGAAGATTTTGTGGATCAGGGGCGATATAACACACCATTTAAGAACCCGACCCAAAGATATCTGGACTGGATGGACTTCAATCAGAAATTCATCGCAGGTTATGCGAAACAATGTGTAGATATGGTGCATGATTTCGGGAAGAAAGCGATTATGTTTTTTGGGGATCACTGGGCGGGCACAGAGCCTTATGGCAAATATTTTCCGGAGATCGGGCTCGACGCAGTGGTTGGGGCAGCAGGAGATGGCGTTACAACCCGTATGATTGCGGATATACCTATTAAGGATACCGAGGCACGTTTCTATCCTTATTTCTTTCCAGATGTCTTTTTTGAAGGGGGAGACCCTGTCGGAGAGTCCATGCCGATCTGGATCAAATGCCGGCGTGCGCTCATGCGTAAACCAGTTGGCAGGATGGGGTATGGCGGATATTTAAGTCTAGCGCATCAATTCCCGGATTTTATAGATCATGTGACAGAGATTGCGACGCAGTTCAAAGGGATTCATGCCAATGCAGAAGGGACACAGCCTTTTAAAGCTCCTTTTAAAGTGGCGGTTCTGAATACTTGGGGCTCCCTTCGAAGCTGGCAGACACATCAAGTGGCTCATTCTTTATGGAATCAAAGATGTTATTCCTACATAGGGGCATTAGAGTCACTGGCGGGCTTGCCGTTCGACATTGAGTTTATAAGCTTTGATGACATCAGGTTGTGTGGGATTGATCCTAGTATCGGTGTGATTATTAACGCGGGTGATGTACACACCTCTTGGAGTGGTGGAGATCAATGGAGCGATCCGCAAGTTGTGGCAACACTTCGTGAGTGGGTGGATCAAGGGGGCGGTTTTATTGGGATTGGTGATCCATCAGCTTATGAACATCAAGGGGTTCTTTTTCAACTAGCGGATATTCTGGGTGTTCAGAAGGAAATTGGATTTACAGCAAGCATCAATAAGCCCAAGGTAACGCTTGTGCAGGATCATTTCATAACGGAAGATCTGGAAGGTGAGATTAATTATGGTGAAGGGATGACCATGATTTATCAAGCGGAGGCCGGAGCAGAAATATTGGACGTGCACCAAGGCAGCTGCAATCTTGCCGTGAACTCATTTGGTCAGGGGCGGGGCGTTTATATCGCTGGACTTCCGTACAGTATTCAGAATACCAGACTACTCAGCCGAGCGATCTTTTGGGCCGCACATCAAGAGGAGCAATTGTATTCATGGTTCTCAGTGAATCCGAATGTTGAATGTCACGCGTATCCTGAGACGGGTCGATATTGTGCCGTAAATAACACTTCCGAGATCCAAAAGACAACGATCCTGATGGACAACGCCGTGATCCAAGAAATAGAGTTGGGTGTGATGGAAAGTGTGTGGTTTCAATTTGAGATCACACATTAAGAGTCAGCCGTAACTACGGCGAATAATTAGACTTCCGGCTGCTGTTATCTCCAAATTTCCTGAATTGTACCGCTTCGATAGAGTGATTGGGGAATTTCTCCCTGAAATTCCGGGATTTTTGGTCATCAGACTAATGATCAGGGAAAATCTCCCCAAAGTTTAGCTGATTCGTTAGCAATTATAGAAATTCCTCTTATTATTAGGGAGGAATTCCCTGATTTCGTTCATTTAGAGCGAATATTGGCTGTTTTCAGGGAGTTTTTCCCTAATTATTTTTAGAGCCGTCCCCGCATACTGCATTAACGCAGAAAACACGAACGTTCGCCGCCCCCCATATTGCACATCTCACCGTACAATGTATATTGTTTATCGGCCCCCACAGGTATCATACAAAGCAGATGATCCATCCCCCTCAATGTTTTTGGCAGGTTTTTCTCACTTGGATTGAGATATTTTGAGTTTTCAGTATCTAGAGTATCCGGGACATTTTGCGATAAGCCCGCGGAGAAATCCCCTCATTCGCAGTAAATACCCTGCTGAAATAATGGATATCAGGATAACCAACCTTATCACCGACCTGTTCAATCGGCCAATCCGTTTCGCGCAGCAGCTTGCGAGCTTCCCGATGCCGGATGGAACGGAGATATTCACCAGGAGGCATGCCAGCTACCTCACGAAATAGCTTGGAGAAATGGTCTTCATGCATATTCATTGCACCAGCCATGGATTTATTGCTCCAGCGGTCTGCTAGCTTTGAATCCATCTCATCGATTAAAGCTCTGATCCGCCCGGTATGAACGGAAGATTTGGCAGCATTCCGGGAGCTTTGTGTTCGGAGCAGCGAGGTTAGAACGCCGAGCAGTAACCCCCGACAGACCCATTCATAACCGGCAGGCCGCATCGTAAATTCATGCACGAGCTGTTCCATCGCATGGATACATTCGGGTGGCGGGGTATAAATGGGCTCCTGTGACAATGGCATAAAAGGAGTGGTCACAGCTTCCAAGGCAAACTTCTCGGCCATAACCTCCTCCTCATTGACCAGCATGTCTTCATCGCTTGTAATAATCGATTCCCCAAAAAAATCAAAATGGATCCCAATGAGTTTGGTTTCCGAATCTGAGACAATCGCATTCTGATGATATACCCCGGAAGAAAGAAATATCAGTTGTCCTGAATTCAGGATATATTCCTTCGTATCCATCTTTGTTGATAATTTCCCCTGGCGAACGTATAGCAGCTCGAAATCATACAATCTTCTTCTTGGGAAGAGGCAAGGTGAGAGGGTTTGGAATTGTGCATAGTGAATGCCAGGTGACCACTCCCGGGAAGGGACCTGTTTTCTCAGGGGATAACGGGGTTCTTTTTCAGCCACGAATAAACCTCCCATACAGTATAAAATGATTTACTAAATAGACCGGAATCGTGCAAAAAATCTCTTGTTCACCTAAATAAATCTAACTTACAATCTATTATAATATAAATAAATCAAGGATATAAGGGTATTTAGGGCAGGATCTTAAAAGACGGAAAATAACAAATTTGAGGAGGATTCAGATGAAAAAGGGAATAAACATTTGGTCGTTTCGCGAAGGTACTGAGATCGAAGAATGTGCACGTCTGGCTAAAGCGGCGGGGTTCGATGGAATTGAATTGTCTTTGAATGAATCGGGTGAACTTGGCCTGCAAACCACTGAGAAAGAAGCTATTAAGATCAGAAATTCCATTCAGGAGATGGGGGTAGAAATTGCAGGACTGGCGACAGGACTATATTGGTCATATGCCATGACAAGTGAATCCGCGGCGAACCGGACGAAGGCTATCGATGTATGTAAAAAACAATTGGAGCTGGCAGCAACACTTGGCGTAGATACGATTCTTGTCATTCCTGGTGCGGTTGGTGTCGATTTTATTGAGGGCTGTGAAGTAGTCGATTATGAAAAAGCTTATGATCGAGCCTTGAAGGCGATCAGTGATCTAGCTCAGGATGCTAAAATGGCGGGTGTTTCTATTGGGATTGAAAATGTGTGGAATAAATTCCTGCTGTCTCCGCTCGAATTACGTTCTTTTATTGATGCTGTAGGCTCCAATTATGTAGGTTCCTATCTGGATGTAGGGAATATCGTTCATTCTGGTTATCCAGAGCAGTGGATACGGATTCTAGGCCATAGAATCAAGAAGGTGCATTTCAAAGATTACCGCCGGGCAGCGGGAGGACTTCATGGATTTGTTGATCTACTTGCTGGGGATGTGGATTATCCTGCTGTTATGGAAGCACTGCAAGAGATCGGCTACAGCAATTATGTTACAGGTGAAATGATACCGCCATATACGCATTATTCGGAGCAAATCATTTTTAATACATCTGCAGCGATGGATGCTATTTTAGGACGCACTAGTTACTAAGTTTAAGAGAGGTGAAGGCTGTGCTCAGAGTGGGGCTGGTGGGCTTTGGATTTATGGGCCGAATGAACTTTGATCAGTATGTTCAATTACAGGAAGACGGCCATCCGATTTCTCTGGTTGCCATTTGTGACCCGCAGATTGAAGTCCTTAAACATACTAAATCCGCGGGGAATATGAACACGGCCCACGAGGTATATGATTTATCCCCTTACAATCTTTATGAGAATTTGCAGCATATGCTCGAAAATGAAGAACTAGATGCTATTAGTCTTGCAGTACCTACGTACTTGCATGCTGAAATGGCTTGTTCGCTGCTGGAACGAGGGTATCATGTATTCTGTGAAAAGCCGATGGCGAGACATTCCGCAGAAGCTTGGAAGATGGTAGCGGTGGCGCAAAGCAGCGGAAAAAAATTGCTGATTGGTCATTGTCTTCGCTTCTGGCCGGGATATGAATATTTGAAGGGGATCATAGCTAGCGGTGAGTTCGGTGAAGTGACAGGGGCTTATTTTTACCGGGGTTCCGGTGCTCCTAAAGGGTGGCTGGTCAATGATGAGCTAAGTGGTGGCTGTATGCTGGATATGCATGTACACGATACGGACATCATCCATCACTTGTTTGGGAAACCGGATAAAGTATCGACGCTTGGGCGGAAGGTTTTACCGGGAAGTGGCTATGATATCGTCTCTACTCATTATTTTTATCAGGATGGAAAAGTGGTCAATGCCCAAGCGGACTGGACACTGGAAGGCGACTTTGGTTTTTACATGGGCTATCGGATTAATTTTGAACGGGGAAATGTAGTCTTCGATGGCGCGGAAGTTAAGGTGAATCCGAATTGTCAACCGGGGTTCATTGCGAAGCTTTCTTCGCATACCGGATATTACAGAGAGTTAGTATATTTCTTAAAAGTCATTCAGAACGGTGAGCCAGTGACTCTATGCATGCCCGAAAGTGCGGCCCAGTCCATAGAAATCATTGAGGCTGAAATCCAATCGGCTGATCAGGAAGGGGCCTGGATACGGATACGTTAAGTACCATACTTTTAGTAAAGGAGACTTCACGATGTTGAAAATAGGCTTGATCGGCTTTGGTTTTATGGGCCGGATGCATTTTGATAATTATGTGCGTTTAACGGAAGAGGGGCAGCCCATTGCCCTTAAAGCCATCTGTGATTTGCGAATTGAGGAATTAAAGAATGGAAAAGCAGCCGGGAATATGAGCACCGCTCAAGAAGTCTATGATTTGTCAGCTTACAATCTCTATGATGATCTGGAGAAAATGATAGCCAGTGAGGAACTGGATATGATCGACATTGCGGTTCCTACTTATCTGCATGCGGAAATGACTTGTTCGCTGCTGGAACGTGGATATCATGTTTTTTGTGAGAAACCGATGGCCAGAACTTCCGCACAAGCGCTGAAAATGGTGGAAACGGCAGCCCGGAGTGGGAAAAAACTGATGATCGGACATTGTCTCCGTTTTTGGCCGGGATATGAATATTTAAAAGAAGTGATAGAGAGCGGGCAGTTCGGTCAGGTCACGGAAGGGTATTTTTACAGGGGATCTGGTGCTCCTAAGGATTGGTTTCTTGATGAGACACTAAGCGGTGGAGGCATTATGGATATGCATATTCACGATACGGATATGATTAACTATCTGTTCGGCAGACCGGATAAAGTATCATCCTTAGGACGTAATGTCCTTCCGGGAAGCGGATATGATATCGCATCGACTCACTATTTTTATAAGGATGCAAAAGTAATTAATGCTCAGGTGGATTGGACGCTGGAAGGTGATTTTGGTTTTTACATGGGGTACCGGGTTAATTTTGAACGTGGAAATATAGTGTTTGACGGCAGCGAGGTCAAGGTCAATCCGAATGACGGGGCAGGCTATATAGCGGAACTTTCACCGGATGTTGGCTACTATAGAGAGCTTGTATATTTTCTGGATGTCATTATTCAGGATAAGCCTATCATTATTTGTACACCAGAGAGTACAGCGGAGTCTCTAAGAATCGTGGAAGCAGAAATGAAGTCAGCGGATGCTGAAGGCGAATGGATCGTGCTAGATTAGTTGTGTGCAGAGTGAGTAAGGACGTGAGCTGGAAGAGGATCATTCACAATGACCTTTTTCCAGTTCACGTCCTTTTGTCATCGCTGAAATTTGGTATTGTCTCTTGCATAATGGGATACTGATCCGTCATATCTTCTCAGCCGTACTTGTTCATCAGAGAACAGTTCAACAATTCCTGAAGCAACCTCTGAATACATTCCATCAGGATCAAGCTGTAGCGCAGAAATATAGGTTTGGGATAAGGCAGCTATAAAAAAATCAATATTTTTCACTAATGTTTGTGGCATGTTATTCCCTCCGGTGACATCTTGTACATGATGATATATTAAACCATAGGAGTTATTTTACCATGATTTATCGTTGAGTTTTAGGAAGAATTCTTTGGTAAAAGTCGAAAATATGAGAAATTTGGTTGAAATTGTATTTAAGATCATCTTTAATGAAATAAAGAGGGTAATTTTACCACTCTAAATAAATTAAGGGGATTACATAATGAAAGACTATGAAGTGCTGGAAATTAACAAAAAGAGTTTTTTTAAAACGACTATCTATTTTATGATCATTCCTACACTGCTATTGTTTATAGTAGGTTTAGGCATGGTGGTGGTCGGGCTTATCATTAAAGAGACGTTTATAGTGGTTATGGGTATCCCTTATTTGATTATGCCGGTTATTTTAATACTCATTTATGGTTTGGTGGGTATGCTGGTAGCGCTGGTATATAACAAGCTGGCGAGGAGATTCGGAGGACTAGAATTGAAAATAGTAGACAAAACCCCTCCGGTTGAAGCAAACTATTTATCATAACCCGAAGTTATTAAAGGGCAGGTATTGCGATGATTTCGCTACCTGTCCTTTTTTATTTTTAATTTGAAAAGAAACCGGGGAATGGATATGATTTGGATAATGAGAGGATGATTGCCAGATGACAGAACCGACACAGAGAGCCAAGGAGCTGTACATTCAGTTTTTGGGTCATTTTTTAAATATGCATAAAGCAGGAGTACTTAAGGAGTACAAAAGTTTTGAAATTCCAAGAGAAGTGGAGCTGGAATGGCTGCAGGAATGGGCTATGGAGCACGTCAAGCAGCTGTCGATACGGGACTGGGATGCGATTACGATACTGGAATCCATCTCGCGGAATTATCAGGATAGCTGGATTGTGGAAAAAGTGGCTTCTTTTGCTTCGCGGAATATTATGAGCGCCGATAGTTTGGTTAGACTGATTTATGCGGAAAAAATGCTTGAAATCATTCGTTCTCATAATCAAGTGATCACAAAAGAACTGTTATTTCAAGGCTGTAAGGTTGCTGTACAAATCCTCGAGGATGTAATCTCACAGCCGCTGGTCATTGATCCTGGACACGAACTTAAAGAACATAACCTTAAAGATAAGCGCGCGTTAAACAGTCGAGCCCAACAAGGGATTGAAGAGGTGAAGGTACTTATTAATTCTTAGCTGCCAAAGTTGACATACTGTTGTCAAATTGGGTGTGCTACGATTTCCTGACAGAATCAAGTCTGCTGATCTAAAGAAGAAAATGAGGGATTATTGAATGGCTGAACCTTTAAAAGCAATGTACAATGAACAATTTCTGCGTGAGTTCGGCGAAAAGATTCGTGGCGTACATAATGTCTTCGATACTGAGGCATTTGTAAGCTCAGCCATGACTGAACCGTGGGATACGCTTGAGCTGAAGGCAAGAATGCGTCGGATCACCGAGACGTTGGGCAGCCACTTACAGCTTCCTTATGAGGAAGCGCTGGCTATCCTATTCGCCATTGCTAAAGAATGTGTAGGATTTCCTTATTTAATTTTTCCGGATTTCGTTGAGGTATATGGCCAGGGAGATGAACATTGGGAGTTGTCTATGCAGGCGCTGGAAAGTTTCACAGCAAAATCATCGGCTGAATTTGCAGTTAGGCCATTTCTCTTACGGGAACCAGAGCGGATGATGGCTCAAATGCAGATATGGGCGAAGCACCCTGATGAGCATGTACGTAGGCTGGCTAGTGAGGGCTGCCGACCTCGTCTGCCTTGGGGACAGGCGCTTCCTATGTTCAAGCTTGACCCAGCTCCGGTATTACCTGTACTTGAGCAGCTTAAGGCGGATACATCCCTGTATGTGCGTAAAAGTGTCGCTAATCATTTGAATGATATTGCGAAGGATCATCCGGAAGTGGTGCTCGATACCGCTCGGCGCTGGAAGGGAACACATCCCGATACAGACTGGATTGTGCGGCACGGCTGCCGTTCTTTGATTCGTAAAGCTGAGCCAGAGATTATGGCTTTATTCGGATACGCAGAGCAGACAGACGAAGCTGCTCCACTTATAACGAGTGCTTCAATTCTATTGGAACCTTCAATTCTGACCATTGGCGAAAGCTCTGAATTGCAGTATAAGCTTCAAGTTCGTGAGGGAGCTCCGGTACGGATTCGGATTGAATACGGAATCTATTTCGTGAAAGCGGCAGGTAGAACCTCCCGTAAATCTTTTTTGTTATCGGATAAGACCGTACCTGGAGGTACAATTCTGTCAGGTAAACGGACACATCGTTGGGCTGATTTAACAACTCGGCGTCATTATCCAGGAGAGCACCGGATTGTGCTGCTGGTAAATGGGCGAGAAGTGGCAGAAGTGGCGTTAGAACTTAAAGGGAGTGCTAGTATATGAAAAAAGAAGTTTTGATGTTTCTATCCAATGGTTACGCTGATTGGGAAAGCGGATATATTAGTGCCGAACTAAATAAGCCGGAAAGTGAATATAAAGTAAGCACAGTTGCTTTAACTAGCGACAATGTCAAATCTATGGGTGGATTTACTGTTGTACCTGACTATACTTTAGACAGTTTACCTGCTCAGTATGAAATGTTAATTTTAATCGGGGGCACAGGCTGGAATGATAATTCAGCTATTACTCCAGTGATTGAAAAATGTCTGCAGGAGAGTGTACCTATAGCCGCTATATGTGACGCTACAACTTTTTTGGCTGAACATGGCTATTTAGACAACATACCGCATACCGGAAATTCATTGGATTATTTAAAACAAAATGCTCCTAATTATAAAGGAGGAGCAAATTATATAGAAAAACAGGCAGTTTCGAGTGAATATATTATTACAGCTAATGGCACAGCTTCTTTAGAATTTGCAAGGGAAGTTATGAAGAAGTTAGAGGGTTTCCCAATCGAAACCGTCGAGGGATGGTACAAATTTTTTAAAGATGGTTTTTATCAAGAATAAGCGTGTATATAAAAAAAGGTGGTCTCAAGTCTTAACGACTTCAGATCACCTTTTTGGGGTTGAAGCTTATTTTTTCACTTCTGCAACACCAGTTACTTTTCCTTGATCGGATGAATTAAAGGTGGATTTATATTGATCGTTTGCGAAGTAGACATTGCCTTCAACGGTTGCGTTCACCAGGGTAAAGCCATCCGCTTCTACGTATACATCTCCAATAAAGGTTCCGCCTTGGATGCGGGCGTTTTTACTCTTGATGGTCAATTTTGGAGCAGTCAGTTTGAAGGAGTTGGTGATGTTGTGATCCGCATCTTGTGTGTATAGAGCAATTTTTCTGGCAGGTTCCTCTTTATTCATGAATTCTCCATCCACCACGAGATCTTCGGTGAAGGTTAAGTCTTTAAGTGTGGCAGCAATCCAGGTTCCTTCTGGACTGATGGCGCGTTTGAAGGCTTCTTCATTATCTACTACGGAAGCTGAGGTTACAGCATCTGTGGTGTTATTTTGATTATTAGCGGTGCCTGCATTATTCGTGGTTCCCGCATTATTCGTGTTCTCAGGAGTGCTTGTTGCAGTAGCATTATTGGCATTGTTTGTTGCATTTCCACATCCGACCATTAACACAAAAGCAAATACCGCAGCAACACTTGCTATCTTTCTCATCTGTATAACCTCCCTAAGTAATTGTACTGATATCCTTCGAGCTTACTATAGAGTGATTAGTTAGTAATTTACCAATCAATCTACAAATGGTAATATAGGCCTGGACATCTCTGGCGTATAGTATGACCTGAAAAATGTGATTTATCCGATGAATTCACGAGCAATATGGATTACAATAAGTACAGGCAGTAGAAAAGGAGCATTATCCATGGCCAAGCAGAAATATTATGTAGTCTGGGAAGGTAAACAACCGGGAGTCTATGGCACTTGGGCAGAATGCCAGGCACAGACAGATCATTATACCGGTGCAAAATATAAATCCTATGAATCCAAAGCAGCAGCTGATGCGGCATATAAAGCGGGCTGGAAGGGGAATTGGGGAACAGGGGCAGCTGGTGCAAAGTCTAAGGGGACTAGTTCTTTTAAACGCAGTGCTACAGTAGAGACCTCTGAGGAGATAGATTATAACAGTATTTCAGTAGATGTGGGGACTCGTGGTAATCCGGGGCCTGTTGAATATAAGGGTGTAGATACACAAACGGGAGATATCATTTTCTCCTGTGGTCCGATCAAAAAGGGCACTAATAATTTAGGTGAATTTTTAGCGATTGTTCATGCCTTGGCGTTATTGAAGAAAGAGGGAAGCGATAAAACGGTCTACAGTGACTCTGTAAATGCAATGAAGTGGGTAAAACAGAAGAAAGTGGCAACAACCTTGCCGCGCGATTCTTCAACAGAGGAAATTTGGGTGCTTATTGATCGGGCAGAGCGTTGGTTGCAAACCAATACATATGACAATAAGGTGCTCAAGTGGCAGACCAAAGAGTGGGGCGAGATCAAAGCGGATTATGGTCGGAAATAAAAAAGCTATATCGCTATGATCTCGGTTAAAGGAGGAGTTTGGGGATGTTTGGCAACGATTGGGATGAGATATTGCAGGATGAAATGCAAAAGCCCTATTTTATAAAATTAATGGATGCACTAACACAAGAATATAAGGAGCATACCGTTTATCCGCCCAAAGAATTATTGTTCACAGCATTGAAATTAACGCCTTATAAGGAGACCGGAGTAGTTATTTTAGGTCAAGATCCTTATCATGGTCCCGGACAAGCGCACGGACTAAGCTTCTCTGTCAATCCGGGGGTACGTATCCCTCCGTCACTGCGTAATATTTATGCAGAGCTGAAGCAGGACGTCGGTGTGCCTGTTCCGAACCACGGCTCTTTGCTGCACTTAGCAGAGCAGGGAGTGTTGTTGCTGAACACCGTGCTGACGGTACGTGAGGGTGAGGCTGGTTCGCATAAAGGTCTGGGCTGGGAGACATTCACAGACACTATTATGCAAAAGCTAAATGAAAGATCTACGCCTATGGTGTTTATATTATGGGGAAGTCATGCGCAGAAAAAAGGCGCCTTCATCGACCAAAGCCGGCATAAGGTGCTGCAATCGCCTCATCCAAGCCCACTTTCATCGCATCGTGGATTTTTTGGCAGTCGTCCGTTCTCAAAGGCCAATCAATTTTTAGAGTCGCAGGGGGTGGCAGGAATAGATTGGTTCATTCCGGACTTATAATTTATGGAGTGATGCGAAGGGGAGGTAGCTATGAAGCATTGGGTAGGTAAACCCGTTATAATGTACTGCGGGGAGAAACCTTATACCATTATGAAGGGAATCCTGCGCAAATGGGACCTTTCCGCATCGGTGGCGGTGATTGGCCATCAGGAAATTGCTGTGCCGTTTCGGGATATTGTTGTTATTAAGGCTCTGGCTCCAAAAGAAAGAGCGTTGCCTCCAGTTCTCCATTCCGTGGGTTATGTGATGAGGGATCGGCAGCAATTTGACAATGCAGTGTATTTTAAATCGGCGGTTAGCGTCTGGAAAGAAGATCAGCTTATTGCCTTTAATACGATTATTACCTCACATACGAAAGGTTCAGTTACTCTTCAGAACGGCCAAAACCTGATGAAGGGCAATCACATCTTTGTAGTTCGTTCTTTACGAGGGTGATTTCAGGCACCTGTAAAGAATAAAAAAGGGTACGGCTCCGAGTGATTGGAGACGTACCCTTTTTTATTTTATAGATAAGCTCCGTCCGTTCACGAAGTAGATTTCAACCGTTATAGCTCCTCTTTTTTGATAGGCTCAGCTTCATCTATCCGGTCTGCAATAATAATCTCATACACGCGCAGGAAAACAATTTTTATAATCATATAAACAGGGAGCGCAATGAGAACTCCGATAATACCGTAGAAGTCTCCACCTATAAGGACAAGGATGACCGTAGTCAGTGGATGAACATCCAATGATTTTCCGTAAATAATCGGTGAGAGTACATTATCCTGGATCTGCTGGGCAATGAAGATTACAACCAGGGACCAGATGGCCATGGTCGGTGATTCAATGAAACCCACTATAATTACCGGAATCGCTGCTAAAAATGATCCCACATATGGAATGAAGTTAAGGGGCACTGAAATTACGGCGAGCAACAGGGAGTAAGGCAGTCCGATGATAAGGAACCCTATATATAACATAATACCGAGTACGACATTCAGCACCACGCGTGTGACGATGAAGCTGCTTAAGGCGCTGTCGATATCTCCAAACATCTCTTGACCTTCCTTACGATATTTTCTCGGAATTAAGCCTTGAAGCTTAGGCGATAGCTTATAGTCATCTTTTAGCATGTAGTACAGAATGATAGGCAAAGTAGCGATTAACACTACAATGCTGGAAACAACGCCAATCAAATTGGACATGGAATTGGTAACCCAGGTAATAGTATCGCTAAGAAATTCTGATAAACGGGCTGCGACGTCAGAGTCCCCTTTGAAAAAACGTGACAGTGTCGGATTCTCCCTCAATGCATTGAACTGATCCTGCAAACCTTGCACGAGGTAAGGAGTGTTATCAATAAAGTTCTGAATTTGTTCTTGAAGTGTCGGCCAGACTAGAATCCAGAAGAGAACGAACAAGCCGGCAATCAGAAAATAAATGAGCAGGATGGAGAACGCCCGGTTTAATTTTCTTTTCTCAAGGATTCTTACTAACGGACGCAGCAGGTAGTACATGAACCCTGATAACATCATGGGAACAAGTAATAATTTGAAAATGGCACCCAGTGGGGCGAAGAGAAACATTACTTTGGAGCCTAAGTACAAAATCAGTAAAAAGGCGATAATAGCAAGGCTTGTCCGAAAATACTTCTGTTGTGGCAATAAAAACATCCCCCAAAATTCAAATTTATATCTATGTAGTTTAATAACCCTAATTTGCAAGTATTGATTCAAAAGCGGACAATTCCTTTTAGGTAGTTCTTGGCATACCCATATAGAGGTTCTAGTTACAAAGGTTACGCCAAGTAAAAGTTCGCAATTTAACAAGGGAATATAACTATTTCTCTGCTTTTTCACAGATTATCTTGACTTTCGTCTATGAGATTTTCTAGTGGATAAAGTGAAGATTTCAGGAACTACTTCCTCGCCTCCAGTTTCTTTGGTAACTTGTCTTGCTTTAACAAGAGATAAAAAGGAAAAAATCTCACCTAAGGCTACAAGTCCAGCTGCGATGATCTCATAATCCTCAGCGCTAAGTTCTGCGGATTCCACTGGATTAGTGCTATTGGTGGTCCCATTTTTATTAGCATTGCTGTTGCCTTTATTTCTCCCGCTGTTTCTTCCATTGGCCATTTCTGATCACCCGCTTTTCCCGGTATGTATTATTCATATGTTATAAATGCCGCATATGAGATAGGCAATTCGGATGTAATTTTGCACTGTCTCTTTTTAGCACTTTACACAGGATGAAAACGCTGTTAAAATCATAAACGAGCACAAACGATCAATAACGGTCATATATAATCAATTAACGGTCAATAAAATTCATAGATGAGCGCAAGGGATTGCACAGGTCGCGCTGTCACATAAAGGAGCGAGCCACGATGATGTTTGAGGAAGAGAGAAAACAAAAAATCGTGCTTTTTGTGGAAAAGAACTCCAGAGCTTCTGTACAGGAGCTAAGTCAGGAAATGGGCGTATCTGAGTCTACTGTGCGCCGTGATCTGAAGGAGCTGGAAGAAGCCAAGCTATTAAAGCGTACTCATGGAGGAGCGGTTTCCCTGCAGAGCGTCAATTTTGAGGCGGCTTATCCTGATAAGGAAGACCATTTATTGGATGAGAAGCAACGGATTGCCCGTAAGGCCGTGGAGATGATTCAGGAGGGGGACGCAATACTGCTTGATGCAGGAACAACAACACTGCAGATTGCCAGAGAGCTGAAGAAATTTTCGAATATCAAAGTCATTACGAACTCGATTATGGCGCTGAATGAGCTGCGGGATTGCCGCAATATCGAAGTCTCAATTACAGGCGGTATGCTTCGCCCGGATACGATGGCTTTTGTTGGACCGATGACAGAGCGTTCCTTAGATATGGTGAGAGTGGATAAAACTTTTCTTGCCACTAATGGACTGGATTTGCGGGAAGGCATCACAACCCCGAACATGTTAGAGGCAGCTACAAAACGCAAAATGATCGCAGTCGCCAAGCAAGTTATTCTACTGGCAGATCACAGTAAGCTGGGGCAGGTATCCTTTAGCAAGGTTGCAGATGTGACGGAAATGGATCATTGCATTATAGATTCAGGAGCGTCTGACAAATTCATCCGTGAGATCACGCAATTGGGTGTGGATTTCACGCTTGTATAAATTTTATATAGGATAAGCAATTATGAATTACCGTGTGATCGTTTGGAGAAATTACAGATGCCGTATTTGTGATCGGTAATCTATGGCTTAGAAAACCAACATAATTGAGGGATAATCATGATCTATACTGTAACGCTTAATCCTTCCATTGATTATATCGTGGAAGTGGAAGATTTGAGACTGGGTGACTTGAACCGGATGAAACGTGATTTGAAGCTTCCGGGAGGGAAGGGGATTAACGTATCCCGAGTGCTTAATCAGCTTGGGGTTCAGAATAAGGCTATGGGATTCCTTGGAGGCTTCACCGGCCGATATATTGAGGATTGGTTACACGAAGAGTCAATTTCAAGCGATTTCGTGTTTGTTTCTGATGATACGCGGATTAACATCAAGCTCAAGCATGGAGAGGAAACGGAGATTAACGGTGTTGGACCCGTCATTCATGATCCTGAAGCCAACGCACTATTGCAAAAGCTGGCTGCCCTGAACGCGGAGGATGTAGTGATTTTGTCGGGAAGCGTTCCCCCATCACTGGGTGCAGATTTCTATGACAAGCTTATATCTGTGTGCAAACAGAGCGGAGCGGAATTCGTCATTGACACTACTGGTGCTGCACTTCAAAAAGCACTGGCGTATCAGCCATTGCTGGTTAAACCGAACCATCATGAGCTCGCAGAGCTATTCGGCGTAACCATAGATACGAGGGAAGAGATTATTACTTATGGACGCAAGCTGCTGGATGCAGGAGCGAAAAATGTACTGGTTTCCATGGCGGGTGAAGGGGCTTTGTTCATTACGGAGCAAGGGGTATACCACGCCAACGCCCCATCAGGTAAAGTGAAAAATTCTGTAGGTGCAGGAGATTCCATGATCGCTGGTTTTGTAGGGACACTGTCTTTGACAGGAGACTTGTTGGAGGCGTTCCGTGCAGGCGTTGCCTCGGGCAGTGCAACCGCATTCTCTGATGACTTAGCGGACAGAGAATTCATTGAACAGCTGAGACCGCTGATCCAAATCTCAGAAGTGTAAGCCGGCAGCATTCAAAGTACTTAAGGGAGTTGAGCATGATGAGAATAACGGATTTAATGATAAAAGAAACGATGATCATGGATCTAAAAGCTACAACTAAGGAAGCTGCAATTGATGAATTGATTGCGAGTCTTGCTGCAAGTGGCCGAATTAATGATCCGATCCTTTTTAAAGAGATGATTCTGAAGCGCGAAGAGCAGTCCAGCACTGGGATTGGCGGCGGCATTGCAATGCCGCACGCTAAGACTAAAGCGGTAAATGAAGCGACAGTTGTATTTGCTAAGAGCGCAAAGGGAGTGGAGTTTGAATCCCTTGATGATGAGCCAGCACGTATCTTCTTTATGATTGCCGCTCCAGAAGGAGCAGGCAATATGCATCTTCGTACACTGGCCTCATTGTCCAGACTACTGATCGATAGCGAGTTCATTGAACAGCTTATGAATACTCAGACTCCTGACGAGGTATCAGCTTTGTTTGATGCCAAGCAGGCGGAAGGTGAAGCTAAGGAGAAAGAGAACGAAGCTGCTGAAACTGCCGCGAAGTCAGAGCCTGAACGTGTAATCGTGGGCAACCCGGATTCCCAAGCTTTTGTCGTAGCTGTAACTGCTTGTCCTACAGGCATTGCACACACTTTTATGGCTGAAGATGCCCTTAAGAAAAAAGCTCTGGAAATGGGAGTTAATATCCGTGTAGAGACGAATGGTTCAGAAGGGGCCAAAAACGTACTTACCCCTGATGAGATTCGGCGTGCAAGCGGTGTAATTGTTGCAGCTGATAAAAAGGTGGAAATGGCCCGTTTTGACGGTAAGCCTGTACTGCAAAGACCTGTAAGTGATGGCATCCGTAAGTCGGAAGAGCTTATTCGTAAAGCTATGAATGGGGAAGCGCCGATCTATCACAATGAAGGTGGCAGTGGCAATGACGAAGGATCTAAAGAGAAATCTGGCAGTATCGGCAGTAAAATATATAAGGACTTAATGAATGGGATCTCCCACATGCTCCCGTTTGTAGTCGGTGGCGGTATACTGCTAGCAATCTCCTTCCTGATTGAACAAGTAGGTGGAGCAGATCACCCGCTGTTCCAGTTACTGCAGACAATCGGTGGCGGAGATGGTGCCTTCCATTTCCTAATCCCAGTCCTTGCTGGATTTATAGCGCTCAGCATTGGTGATCGTCCGGCTCTGATGCCAGGTATGGTTGGGGGTTACATGGCCTTGAATTCCAACGCTGGGTTCCTCGGCGGGCTGGCTGCTGGTTTCTTGGCGGGTTATGTAATTATCGGACTACGTAAAGTATTTGCAGGTCTGCCTAAAACACTTGACGGACTGAAGCCGATCCTGTTATATCCGGTATTTGGGCTTCTAATTACCGGCGGATTGATGTATTACCTGTTCGATCCGGTCTTTAGCTGGATCAATGTAGGACTGATTGATTGGCTTAATGATCTTGGAACTGTTAATGCTGTTATTCTGGGCCTGGTTCTCGGTGGCATGATGGCCATAGATATGGGTGGACCTTTCAATAAAGCTGCTTATACTTTTGCCATCGGTGTATTCACTACCAGTGGCAATACCAACGGCTTCATGATGGCTGCTGTAATGGCGGGGGGGATGGTACCTCCACTTGCAATAGCACTGGCTTCTACTTTCTTTAAGAATAAATTCACGGAAGAAGAACGTAAATCAGGCTTAACGAACTATGTGCTGGGCTTATCGTTCATTACAGAAGGGGCCATTCCATTCGCCGCAGCTGATCCGCTTCGTGTCCTAACCTCTTGTATTCTTGGTTCGGCCGTTGCTGGAGGTCTTACACAACTTTGGAATATCAACGTGCCGGCTCCGCATGGCGGGATCTTTGTAGCTGCCCTTTCAAGCCACGCGCTGTTGTTCCTGTTGGCTGTTCTGATCGGTTCGGTCATCTCCGGATTGATGCTCGGATTATGGAAGAAACCGCTTGAAGCAAAGTAACTTTATAAGTAAATTGAACTGCTGGGTGCCAGAATTTTCATTCTGGTGTCCAGCAGTTTTTGCATGGACATTAATCCCCCCCTCCTCACCCATAGGTAGATTTATCTCCATAAATGAGGTTTAATTTTATATAATTGAAAATATATATAATCAGAAGGAAAAGGAGCGAGCGAGATGATATTACATAAGGGGGAAGTCTTGTTCCGCCAAGGAGACAGCTGTGATTTTTTATTTAAGGTAAAAAGCGGGCTGTTCAAGGTCACAAGACTTCATGAGAATGGGAACATGGTGTTATTCAACATCCTGTATCCCGGTGAGATGGTTCCCCATCATTCACTCATTTCGCCAAAGGAGGCGCATGGAACGGCAGTTGCGATGATGAAGAGCGAGGTGGAGGCAGTTCCATCAGCTGAATGGTATCAACAGCTGCGGGATGATTCTGGTCAAGCGATGGAAATCGCCAGACTGCTTCAGGAGAAGGTACGGTTTATGCAGACACGGCTGGATCATCTGACTGTAGGTACACCTGCAGAACGTATGGAATTGCTAACCCGCTGGTTTAATGACTACTCTCATGGCGCAGCGCTAACAGAGTTATTGACCCAGGAAGAAATAGGACAATTGATCGGTGTAAGACGTGAAACAATCAACCGTTTGCTGCGGAGTACAGAGTGATTCCTGCTTTTTTCTGGCAAACTGTTTAGAGTAGGGTGGCTCCGTGGTATAATGTAAACAGAACTTATCAAATTAGAGAAAGGATCAGGATACCATGTGTCCCCGAAGGACGATTCCCCAAAGGACGATTTGGAAACGTTATGATCTGTCTTATACTTAGCTTCCCTGTAGAAGGTGCGTAAACCGTTGTTACTTGACGAACCGCCTCTGCGAGGGGAAGGAGTATATATATGCGAAGGAGCAATACCTCCGGTTTTACCCGTCGTAGAGGTTGGTGGGACGTCTAGCCGCCATATACGATAAGGGGAGACCTGTATGAGGAACCACAATTACGGAGTGAATGTACTGCTCCGATTGACAGTCATTTTGTTTGGAACATTTTTGCTTGCATTTACTTATTATCACATCAATTTTCAGAATCATTTGTCAGAGGGCGGATTCGTAGGATTATCGCTGCTCGGCAAATACGTATTAGGAATTTCACCTTCGATTTCAACTCTGCTTCTAGACGTTCCAGTACTCTTGATAGCATGGATGTTCAAAGGGAAAGCGTTCGTGTGTAACACTTTTGTTTCTGTAGGAGCTTTTACAATCTTCTACGGTCTCATGGAACGTTATTCCGGTTTGGTCATCAACTTGCAGGACAATTTGGCATTAGCAGCTCTTTTGTCCGGCGTACTGACAGGTTTAGGAGCGGGAATTATCCTGCGGAGTGGCGGGGCTAGCGGTGGAGACGATATTTTGTCGCTGCTGGTTAGTGAATGGAAGGGAATCAAAGTAGGTACGGTATTCATCATGATGGATGTAATCGTTCTGGCACTATCACTCTTTTATATGCCTGTTAAAGAAACGATGTATACAGTGATGGCAGTAGTCGTAGCCGGCTATGTGATCACCTTTACAACCTCTTTAGGCAAACCAAAGCTAGTGAAGGCGCCAAAGATTCAATCTACACTGCGTAAACCGCATGATGGTACGGTAATGTGAAGAAGGCTGGTATAAACAGCTTATTCGGGGATATACTACATTTAAGGTCAGCCAGAGTTTCTGGTTGACTTTTTTTTGCTGGATATGACGTAATTTAAAGGGTGTAGTCCTTAGGGGCGTTGCTTGGATGTTTCGCTCATAACAAAAGGTGGCGTACAGTGAAAATCCTGTACGCCACCTTTTAGTTAACTTAAGACTCACTAGTGCTCGTAATTGAATCGTGCAGAAACATTTGCGGCCAGCTTGTCCTTTTATTTAGCCCACAGCATTTGTGATAGCTTCGCATTCGTCCGAGCAATGACCGCTGTGCTGTGTTTCACAGTCCTCACAGCAAATATGCTGAAGATGACAAGCATCGTTAGCACAATTGATAAATTGGTCAGCTGGCTGACCGCAGTGATGGCAACGTCCGACAACGATATCCTCGTCGGTATGATTAATCTGTACGGAAATCCGCTCATCGAAGACATAACATTTGCCATCAAACAGTTGGCCCTGTACCTCAGGGTCTTTACCATAAGTCACAATGCCGCCATCCAGCTGGTACACCTGTCCAAAGCCTTCCTTCATCATAAACCCGCTTAATTTCTCGCAGCGGATCCCGCCTGTACAGTAGGTCAGGATTGGTTTATCCTTAAGGTCGCTCATATTCTCGCGAATCCAGTCCGGGAATTCTTTGAAGCTGTCTACTTCAGGGCGGATGGAGCCGCGGAAATGACCAAGATCGAATTCGTAGCCGGTACGACCATCCAGAATCACCACATCGTCGCGCTGCATCATTTCATAGAAATCTTTAGGCGCCAGATGCTTTCCGGTAATCACGTTTGGGTCTAGTTCATCCTCGACCCGGAACGTCACAAGTTCCTTTTTATAACGAACGAAGATCTTTTTGAAGGCATGACCATCAGCCTCATCGATCTTGAAGACGATATCGCTAAACAGAGGGTTTGCGCGCAAATCCTTCATGTATTGCTCGGTTTGGGCAACCGTACCAGATAGTGTTCCGTTAATGCCTTCATCTGAGATGAGAATTCGTCCCTTTACATCAAGCTCTTTGCAGTAAGCCAAATGCTCCTGGGCGAATAGTTCTGCATCCGGCACTTTTACAAATTTATAGTATAGCAGAATTGCATATTCCGATTGTGGATTCATTCATTTCACCTTTATCATTAGAATTAGACTACTAAATAAACATTTAAGTATAAAAAGTATTGTAACATATTATCAAGTATTGACAAGAGATGTGGTACAGTAACCTGAAGAAAGCTGGTATAAATAACATTTTTCAGAGATACCAGGATTAAGGTCAGCCAGAACCTCTGGTTGATTTTTTTTGCTGGATATAGGCGGTTTTCATGGATAGTTAGGTTTGCGAAACCGTGAATCGCAACGCACGTATATATTTTCATTCATAAGTCACATGTTGACTTTAATTATAAGGAGGAACTGCGGGATGAGTGCTCATGAGATTGATTATGCCATTATGGGTGAGGAAATACAGTGTGTAGAGGTGCAGCTTGACCCAGGAGAGAGTGTAATTGCCGAAGCCGGGAGCTTCATGATGATGGATCAGGAAATAACAATGGAGACGATATTTGGCGACGGCAGCGGAGGCTCGCGTGGAAGTGGCTTGATGGGGAAGCTGATGGGGGCGGGCAAACGTCTGTTGACAGGTGAAAGCTTGTTTATGACCGTCTTTACACACAGTGGTTCTTATGGACGTAAAAGTGTCACCTTTGCTGCTCCGTACCCAGGCAAAATCATCCCGCTCGACCTGCAGCAATACGGTGGAAAAATCATCTGTCAAAAGGATTCGTTCCTTTGCGCGGCAAAAGGTGTTTCAATCGGTATCGAATTTCAGCGTAAGCTGGGTACCGGCTTTTTTGGTGGTGAAGGTTTTATTATGCAAAAGCTGGAGGGTGACGGACTTTCATTTGTACACTCTGGCGGTTATGTTATGGAACGCACACTTCAACCGGGAGAGACGCTTAAGCTGGACACTGGCTGTTTAGTCGCTATGACATCTTCGGTGGATTACAATATTGAGTTTGTAAAAGGGGTCAAAACCGCGCTATTCGGCGGCGAAGGCCTGTTCTTCGCAACATTGCGCGGACCCGGCAAGGTGTGGGTACAGTCGCTGCCATTCAGCCGAATGGCCGATCGCATCCTGTCTGCTGCTGGCAACAGCGGTCGGAAAGAAGAAGGAAGCGTACTTGGCGGGCTCGGCAATCTGCTGGATGGTAGATAAGTCTGCGTGAGCGCATTGCATAGTGTGGAAGTAGAGGATATATAGAATGTGGAGTGAGCGTGGAAATGCTGAACATATGAGGCAAAGAGCGTACGAAATAAGGAACATACGAGGTATACAACATTACAAGAGGACGCGTCGTTTCAGCGGTAGTGCTATAGGTTGTGGTGAAACAAGGGCAGAAATGCCCTTGTTTTGCTGTAAAGGTTTAGTATCGCGTGAGACAAGGGCAAAAGTGCCCTTGATTTGCTCGAATGAGCTAGTGTGGCGCGAAAGAAGGGCAGAAGTGCCTTTGATTTGCACGAATGAGCTAGTATCGCGCGAAAGAAGGGCAGAATTGCCTTTGATTTGCACGAATGAGCTAGTGTTGCGAAAGAAGGGCAAAAGTGCCTTTGATTTGCACGAATGAGCTAGTTTGGCGCGAAAGAAGGGCAATAATGCCTTTTATTTGCACGGATTGGCTAGTGTGGCGTGAAAGAAGGGCAAAAGTGCCTTTGATTTGCACGGATTGGCTAGTGTGGCGCGAAAGAAGGGCAAAAGTGCCTTTGATTTACGCGATGCTGCAAAATGAACGGTATAAATCCCGTAGAATGGAGCCGATCGAGCGTATACGGTCAGATGTACGGTATAAATCCCGCAGAATGGAGCCGGTGGAGCAGTTGTGGCTAAATGAGCGGTATAAATCCCGCAGATGAGCTACTCCAACAAGTAATAAGTTACTTATGTTCGATGGGATATCACCGTTCGGCGTCTGCAATATCAACTTTACATTGTCCTCCACTACTGCTATCGCTACCACTAATACTGTTACTGCTACCACCACCACTACACTACCACCACTACACCACCACCACTACACTACCACCACTACACTACCACCACTCCTGTATCTTTAAACCAATTTATAGTTTGTTAGAGCCGTGATGAGCTATGCTCATTTACGGTTTTCTATGTTTTTTGTAAGTAATGGTTGTCCGGAGCAGGAGACCACTCATATACAATTAAGATAGTTTAATTGATAACTATATAATACCAGCTCATGAGTAGCTGGTTCAGGTATGATGTGTTCAACACTATATCGTACTTTGGAGGAATGTATATCGGTAAGGGACGTGGAATTTGGCAAGGAAATTGAGAGTGCTATTAGTTGGGCTGAGGAGCGGCTGGGGTCGCAGGAGTATCCGCTGCGTTGTCTTGCTTTTGTTGAAGATGCATATGAAAGAAGCAATGGAATCGAAATGTGGGGAGGCAGCGATGCACGCGAATCCGCAGAGCTGTACGATGCGCACAAGAATACCGGAGTTCCGCCAGCTGGCGCGTTTGTTTTTTATGCTTGCTCAGGGTTGGTGGACGGTGAGCTTAAGGATTGGGGGCATGTAGCTTTGGCCCTGGGGAATGGCGAGGCCATTCATGCCTGGGATAAAGTAAGGATAGATCACTACATGGAAATTTGCCATCTGCAAGCTACTCCGGGCTGGAGCCAACCAGAACTTATCGGCTGGGCACCTGTAGAGAGAGTTCTTGCCGGGATTCAGAAGAAACAATGGGACTAGTTGATATTCTTAAACCTAAATTATCCAAGAACCCAAAAGGTGCCGTAAACAGGTGCTTCAAGGGTTATTTTTTCTTCCTTCTGATTTGACTAACCCTATGCACGGTGTATATATTATTTGGCAGACCCCCTTATATTGTGAGGCTGGACCGGAGGCATGATATGTTCAAAATATTCATTATAGAAGATGACCGTGGACTTGTGGCTTTGCTGAAGGATTATTTACATAAGTTTGGATATGAAACGCAGGCGGTGAGTGACTTTGAGCGGGTCCGCACTCAGTTTGAGGCGTTCGTGCCACATCTGGTACTCCTAGATGTTAATTTGCCAAAATACGATGGCTATTACTGGTGCCGCCAAATTCGCGGAATTTCAACCTGCCCTATTCTTTTTATATCTGCCCGCGATGGCAAAATGGACCAAGTAATGGCGCTGGAAAATGGAGCCGACGATTATATCACTAAGCCTTTTGATTACGAAATCGCGATGGCCAAAATTAAAAGTCAGCTGCGGCGCGCCTACGGCACCTATGCTGGTGGGAATAATGAACGCACACTGAACGTTGCCGGAATGACGCTGGATGTAGAGCGGCTAATCCTTACCCGAGGCGAAGCTAAAGTGGACTTAAGCCACACGGAAGCCAAGATACTAGATGAATTGATGCAAAAATCGGGAGTCATCGTTACCCGGGACAGGCTGCTCGAAAAAATTTGGGATGATCAAGCCTTCGTGGATGAAAATACCTTAAATGTATATGTTACACGTGTACGCAAAAAACTTGCTGCTCTCGCTATCACAGACGGACTACAGACCGTACGCGGTCAAGGCTACCGTTTGATTCCGAATTGGGGGGATGAGGAATGAAGTTGTTATTACGGGAACAGTTCCCCCTGATCGTGGTCTATCTAGCCCAGCTAGTCCTGATCACATTAGTGTACCGGCTGGACGGAGGCAGCGGTCTGAATGTAAGTTTATATGCCGCGCTGCTCAGCACTTGTCTACTGATTGGCTACCTCGCTTACCGTTACGTCACCAATCGCACGTTCTATGAACGTTTGGAGACTACGCCCTCCTCTCTCGATGAGGCAGGTGGCCCTACACAGGATTCTCCGCTAGCCGTAAGCTTGCGAGGTTTACTGGGGTCGCAATTCCGCCTCTACAAAAATGATTTGCACAGCTACCGCCACAAATTAGAAGAACATATTCACTTTATTAATCAATGGGTACATGGCATGAAGACGCCGTTGTCTGTCATTCATCTGATCATTCAGGATAAGGATGGCTCTCCTTTTACGGCAATTGGTGATGAACTGGATCGTTTGAAAAAAGGACTGGATACCGTGCTTTATACGGCCCGTCTGGATACTTTTGAACATGATTTCTATGTGGAACGGCTGAATTTGGAGAGCATAGTACGTGGTGTGACCTCTGAGCAGAAGCGTCTTTTTATTCGGAAAAGAGTATTTCCAGCTATACAAATAGATGAGCAGATTACTGTAACCACGGATGAAAAATGGCTCACTTTTGTCCTTACGCAGCTGATTACGAACGCTGTACGTTATACGACAGAAGAGGGCAAACATGTTTTTTTTCAAGGGATGGTCACGGAAGATAAGCAGACTGTGCTTGAGATCCGGGATGAAGGAGTAGGCATACCAGCAGGAGATCTTCCGCGCGTGTTCGATGCTTATTTTACCGGGGTGAATGGACGAACCTTCCAGGAATCTACGGGGATGGGTTTATATCTCGTGAGGCAGATCTGCGGCAAGCTTGGACATGAGGTGAGTATCCGTTCCGAAGAAGGAAGCGGGACCACCGTGCGGATTGTATTTAGGGAGCAGCATATAACAAACCTTACAAATGTGTAAGGGCATTGTAAGTTTCAGAAATAGCAGCCTATGTGTACACTTTGTATAATGAAGGCAATCCAGTCGAAAGAAGGAGAGGTAACACTTGCCCATTCTAGATGTTCATAATTTATCAAAAATATATGAGGGTAAAGTGTCCACTCAGGCGCTGAATCATATCCGCTTTTCTGTAGAAAAGGGGGAGTTTGTTGGCATTATGGGTCCATCAGGGAGCGGGAAAACAACGCTGCTCAACACGATTGCCACCATCGACCAACCGACCTCCGGTCAGATTCTGATCAACGGCCGAGATCCTAATCTGCTTAGCAGAAAAGAAAAGGCGCTTTTTCGCCGTCATGAGCTAGGCTTCGTCTTTCAGCATTTTAATCTACTGGATACGCTCACTGTAGAGGAGAACATTGTATTACCTTTAACGCTTGCAGGTGCTCGTGTCCCAGAGATGGAGAGCAGGCTGAAAGAGGTCACTACCTTGCTTGGCATCGAACATTTGCTGAAGAAACGCACGTATGAGGTCTCAGGCGGACAAATGCAGCGGACGGCTATCGCCCGGGCGATGATTCATCGTCCAGCGTTAATTTTGGCGGATGAGCCCACAGGCAATCTGGATTCCAAAGCCTCAGGGGAAGTCATGAATATGTTGACAGAGGTGAATAAGGAAGAAGGAGCTACGGTGCTGATGGTCACGCATGACGCAGTGGCTGCTAGCTTTTGCAACCGGGTCATCTTTATTAAAGACGGACGTTTCTATAGTGAAATGTACAAGGGCAGTAATAGAGGCGCTTTCTTCCAAAGTATTATTGATATGCTGTCTCTGCTTGGGGGAACCAGCCATGACCTTTCGGCAATTCGCTTATAGGAATGTAACACGTAATAAACGCAAATATGCCGCTTATTTTGTCGTCAGTGCTTTTTCGGTGATGATCTTTTTCGTGTGCGCTTTGTTTATTTACCATCCGGATATTTCAAAGAGCTTAATTTATAGTACGGCGGCTCATACGATGATGGTGGCAGAGGCAATCATTTATGTCTTTTGTTCTTTGTTCGTGCTCGTATCCGTTGGATCCTTCCTGCAGTCGCGGAAGATGGAGTTCGGAATTTTATTGATGCATGGAATGACGAAGAGACAGCTGAACACCATGGTTTTTCTGGAAAATATGATGATCGGCACCTCTGCCATCCTGACAGGTACCCTTCTCGGTTTACTTCTGGGTAAATTATTTTTGATGATCGGGTCCACTTTTTTGGGAATCCCCCTGTTAACCTTTCATCTCCCATGGCAGGCACTTGTGCTTACGATCTGCAGCTTCGTGTTATTGTTTTTTCTGATATCACTTTGCACCTTTGTTTTTATTGGCAATGAGTCACTGATGCGTATGTTTCAGGGAGAGCGTAAGGCAGAAGAAGAACCCAAAGTATCCTTTGTATTATCTATTATTTCTGCTGTACTGCTGATCAGTGGTTATTATATGGCGGCTACTGCAAAAGCTGCTTCCGTAGAGAAAGTTATGTTTCCGGTCGTTGCAATTACGGTTATCGGGACGTATCTCTTTTATACCCAGCTAAGTATTTGTTTGGTTAAGCTGCTTAAGGACATTCGGCGCTTGTATTGGCATCGTACGAATATCATCACTTTATCCGGGTTGTCCTACCGCTGGAAAGAGAATGGCCGAATGTTTTTTATGGTGACGATTGTATCCGCAGTCTCCTTCACTTCCGTAGGAGTATTTGCATCGATACATACACTTTCCAGAGAGCTGAAATTGGATTATCCCGCAGCAGTGGGTTATGTAGCCAAAGGAAACCCGGCGGGTGTACCTTTTGATCAGCATCTGAACGAAATTAAGGAAGAGCTCAAGACGCACGGACTCCCTTATGAAGCGCTTAGTATTCCGATTAAATATGCTGAGGTTGAAGCTCAGACTGGACCCGATCGCACTTTACGCCTTCCCTTGATTGCTTTCAGTGATTATAATCTCGCCCTGCAACGTGCAGGTTTCACAACAGATGAGCGTGTTCTGGTGGGCAACGATGGTCTGGTGATGATTGGATCGCAGCGGGATCGCAGTTTAACAGAAGGCAGAGTAAAAGCAGTCTATTCCTTGCAGCAAGGACTTGCCATTAAAGAAATAGGTTATACCGAGCAAGTCCCCATCGCCGAATATTTATTGCCGGAGCTGGATGGTAGAGATGGCGGGGATTTTAGTGGTGTCGTGATCAGTGATGAGCTTTACAGCGCTATTGATCCCGTGCAGTCGGATCTTTATACAGGTTTTTATGTAGAGGATTTTCCACAGACGGTAGGTATCGCAGCTGATCTTGCCCATAAAGGTAAACAGTCCTATGAAAGTGATTCTCCGTATGCGATTGTGATCAGCGGCACGCTGTTTGAACTTCAGAAAACATTGTATAACACAATGCTTTTTGCTTCCTTGCTGGTGGGCACTGTCTTTTTTATCGCGGCGGGCAGCTTTCTTTACTTCCGGTTATATACCGATCTTGATCATGATCGCAATCAATATTCCACTTTGTCCAAGATGGGGCTTACGGATAAAGAACTCAATCGAATAGTTACGATTCAACTCGCTTTGTTGTTTTTTGTGCCGGTCGGAATAGCTATTTTACACAGTGTGTTTGCCTTTATTGCCCTTCAACGGTTGTTCTACTTATCTATCGCAACGGAGACAGGCGCGGTGTTACTCGGATATTTGGCTGTTCAAGGACTATACTTCTTTTTTATTCGCAGCCGCTATTTACGCAACCTGAAGAAGAACTTGATATGAGAAATGGGGGGGAACAAGATGCAAGCATGGATTACAGATTTTATGGAGCAGTTTGGTTACTTCGGTATTTTTCTGATGCTGGCCTTTGAAAATATATTTCCACCAATTCCTTCAGAAGTGATCCTGCCCTTTGGAGGATTTATGACGACTACGACGAGCTTAACGATCCCTGGTGTAATTATTGCTGCCACGGCTGGTTCGCTACTGGGTGCAGTAATCCTCTATTATATTGGCCGATTATTGGATGTGAGCCGGTTAGAGAAACTGGTTGAACGCTGGGGTGGCCTAATTCGGATCAGTAAAAAAGATATCCACAAGGCTGACGCCTGGTTTGATAAATATGGCTATTGGACTGTATTGTTTTGTCGGATGGTTCCGCTGGTCCGCAGTCTGATTTCGATTCCGGCGGGAATGTCGGGCATGAAATTTGGAGTGTTTATGATCTTCACAACGATTGGCACATTGGGATGGAATTTGCTGCTTGTGCTTATTGGCGCGGCTTTGGGCGAATCCTGGGAAGACATTGCCATGTACATGGATGTGTACTCCAATGTAGTCTATGTACTAATTGCTGGCGGATTAGTTATTATTGGGTTTCTGTACTTCCGCAAACGCAGCCGGAGAATGAACACTGAGGGCTAAGCGGGTGGAGGACTGATAATAGAAATGATTATTAAAAAGGAGGGAAACACATGGAGCTATTAACGATTATTAAAGCCATTATTTTGGGGCTTGTTGAAGGTTTAACTGAATTTGCTCCAGTATCCTCCACGGGTCATATGATTATTGTTGATGATATGTGGCTGAAATCACAGGCGTTATTTGGACAATATACGGCAAATACCTTCAAAGTAGTTATTCAACTGGGTTCAATATTAGCGGTTGTTGTGATTTTTAGAAATCGGTTCATTGATTTGTTAGGCTTAAAGCGTTTCAGCCGTAAGCAATTGGATCCTGTAACAGAGGAGCTACCGCAGATGGAGCAGGGCGGGCATCTCAAGCTGACTCAGGTTCTGGTAGGGTTAGTGCCTGCAGGTGTGTTAGGTGTTCTGTTTAATGATTATATTGATGAGCATTTATTCTCTACCTCAACGGTGTTAATTGGTCTAGTGATCGGGGCTATATTGATGATTATTGCGGATCTGTTTGGGCCGAAGAAGATCAGAACTGAGAGTGTAGATCAGATTACATACAAACAGGCACTTGGTGTAGGTCTTGTACAGTGTTTTTCGTTATGGCCTGGATTTTCACGCTCGGGCTCGACGATTTCTGGTGGCGTACTCCTCGGGATGAGCCATCGGGCCGCTGCTGATTTTACGTTTATTATGGCAGTACCCATCATGGCAGGTGCCAGTCTGTTGTCACTGATGAAAAACTGGCAATATTTCACCATGGACGCGTTGCCGTTTTTTATTGCTGGCTTTATTAGTGCCTTCCTATTTGCGCTGTTATCGATGCGTTTCTTCTTAAAACTGATCAATCGTATCAAGCTCTTACCGTTTGCTATATACCGTATAATTCTTGCTGCTGTAGTATATTTCGTATTTTTCTAAGTCCGTTATAAGGAATCGATATAACAGAAGCCCCAGTAATCTATTGCAGATTGCCGGGGCTTTCACGTATGATGACATCAGATTAAGACACTCAAATGATGAAAGATATCGGAGACAGGTGCTGACCGGAAAATAGTAATTCGGTAGGCTTAATAGGGAAATTCGGTTCGAAGCCGATGCGGTCCCGCCACTGTAACGGAAGAATCTCGAGCAACAGAGGTCACTGGCAATTTACTACTGCTGGGAAGACTGCTCAAGATGTTGACGCCGCTAGCCAGGAGACCTGCCTGTTTCAACAGCACTGCTTCACCTACGGAAGATAGGGAGGTGTTAGACGTTAACCATGGGTATATCATGGGCGTCTTTCCCTTTGACTTTTTTAGGGAAGGGCGCTCTTTTTTATAGGAAAGCAAGTAGCTTTGGAGTTTGAAATAAGAGATTGAAGAGGGAGTGTATCGAGATGACGAATAAAGTAAAAGTAAGCAATCTTGGATATCCGAGAATCGGAAAGAACCGCGAATGGAAAAAGACACTGGAAGCCTACTGGCAGGGGAAAATAAATGAGGAGCAATTCCGCTCCGAAATGGCAGCAATTCAGCTGCAGCATTTGAAGACCCAGCAAGAGGCAGGAATTGAGCTTATTCCGGTAAATGATTTTACATTTTATGATCATGTGTTGGATACGGCTGTTATGTTTGGAATTGTACCTCCACGGTACACGTATGATGGCGGCGACATCGGGCTTGATCTTTATTTTGCAATGGCCCGTGGTAATGCTGAGGCTACTGCCTGTGAGATGACCAAATGGTTCAATACGAACTATCACTATATCGTTCCAGAGATCGGCACACAAACACCACGCCTGACTGAAAATAAACCTCTAGCGGCTTATCGTTTTGCTAAATCGCAGGCAGGGATTGAAGGTAAACCGGTACTTTTAGGTCTGTATACCTTCCTTAAGCTGTCCAAAGGTTACGCAGCGGCAGATATCGCCAAGATTGCTGCACGTTTTGTTCCGGTCTATGTTCAACTGCTACAGGAACTGAAGCAAGAAGGGGTAAGCTGGGTACAAATCGATGAGCCAGCGATTGTTACAGGCATAAGTAAAGAAGAATTAACACTGCTTAACTCGATATACACAGAAATTGCCGGCTCCGTGCCGGGCTTGAATATTATTTTACAGACGTATTTTGAAGCTGCTGAACCGCTGGAGGCACTGCTAGAGTTGCCTGTTCAAGGCTTGGGTCTTGATTTTGTGCACGATGGTGGAGCGAATCTGGCTTCTATCGAACGTCTTGGCTGGCCGAAGGACAAATGGCTGGGTGCCGGAATTATTGATGGACGGAACATTTGGCGTTCCGATTTAGACGCTAAGCTGCAACTGGTAGAAAAGCTCAGCGTTCATGTGCCGCTTGATCGTCTTATTCTTCAGCCTTCTTGCAGTCTGCTGCATGTCCCAGTCACCGTTCAAGGTGAGGTGAAGCTGAAGGCGACAGTTAAGAATGCGTTAGCTTTTGCCGATGAGAAGCTTGCAGAGCTTAGTCTGCTCGGAGCAGCCCTCGCAGATAAAGGAGAAGCTTCTAAAGCAGCGCTGGCCGCTAGTCGTGAAGCTATTGCAGCATTCCGCGCACTACCTGAGCGTGGCCGTAAGGATGTGGCGGAGCAAGTGCTTGCACTTGCAGCTCTACCGGACCAACGCAGTCTGCCTTTTGCTGAGCGCTTAAAGGTGCAGCAAGAGAAATGGCAGCTTCCACTTCTGCCAACCACTACAATTGGTAGCTTCCCGCAGACAGTAGAAGTGCGTCAGGCGAGATTGAAATGGCGTAAAGGGGTCTGGAATCAGGAGCGTTATGATGGATTTGTTCGTGAGCAGATCGCGGATGCAATTACCTTCCAAGAAAAGCTAGGTCTGGATGTTCTGGTCCACGGTGAGTTCGAGCGTACAGATATGGTGGAGTTTTTCGGAGAAAAGCTGGATGGATACTTGTTTACTAGTAATGGCTGGGTTCAATCCTACGGTTCCCGTTGCGTTAAGCCACCGGTGATCTACGCGGATGTTGCATTTATACAGCCTATGACTGTAAAAGAAAGTGTCTATGCACAATCGTTGACGAAGCTTCCGGTTAAAGGAATGTTGACGGGCCCTGTAACGATCCTCAATTGGTCATTTGTACGTGATGATCTCAGCCGGGAAGAGGTGGCCAATCAAATTGCTCTTGCCCTTCGCCATGAAGTAAAAGCGCTGGAAGATGCAGGTATCGAAATGATTCAAGTGGATGAGCCGGCTATACGTGAAGGACTTCCGCTTAAGGCAGAAGACCGTGAGCATTACCTGAACTGGGCAGTGAAGTCGTTCCGCGTTGCTACGAACCATGTGAAGGCAACGACACAAATTCATACGCATATGTGCTATAGCGAATTCAATGACATGATCGATTCCATATCGGCTATGGATGCTGATGTAATCTCCATTGAGACTTCACGTAGCCATGGAGAGCTGATTATCAGCTTTGAGGAGCAGGACTATGATAAAGGAATCGGTCTTGGAGTGTATGACATCCATAGCCCGCGGGTTCCGGCTGTAGAAGAAATGACAGCGAATATCGATCGTGCGCTGCGGGTGCTGGATCCTGAACAGTTCTGGATTAATCCGGATTGCGGTCTGAAAACACGTGGCTGGCAGGAGACAGAGGATGCACTACGTAACATGGTAAGAGCTGCGGCTATTGCGAGGGAAAAGTCAGGGGTTATTGCTTCTAAATAGACATAAATAAATTAGAGCCAGGGTAAATTACCCTGGCTTTTTAGTTCACTTATTTTTTTATATCAGCTACTTGATAATAATTCTCAATCTTGTTAGAATGAAAAAGAAAAGAAGGAACCGTGGAGGGTCCCTTCAGGCATTTACTTATTTACTTTCGAAAGTTTTGCAATCTGTTTCTTCTGCGCGTTTTGGTTCTTGGGAGCTGTGGAAAGCTACGAAGATCGATTCAGCGCTGCATTTGTTCTCTTCTGCCCAGTGGGTGCACGAGTTAACTTCACAAACTACGTCTTTTGCCATGAGGGTTCACCTCCCCTTATAGTAATTGATAGGATCATTCAATGAACGGCTCTGTTCAGCAAGGTGGAGCTTGTCTCAACAAAGCCGTGTCACGCCCTCATTCTTTATGAATAGAGGGTATTTGGCTTTTTTTACTAGGTTAGACGTGGTAATTGTACCAAATAATGAGTTTGTAAGCAAATGAGTTCTTTAACTTTCGGGTCTCTCTCCCACATCAAAAATATGTCCAATAAGAGCCGCAGAAATGCGGCTTTTGTGTATTCAACAAGAAAACCAAAAGAAATTTACCGGAATTCCATATTCCTGTGCAACCTTCCAAGTTTTGGGACGTCAAAGAAATGAGAGACGGAAGAGATCTGTACAGAACATGACATTCCGTAACGTTACAATGCTAGGGATAACCACTACACTTTTGGAGGAATGAGAATGCGCAAATGGGGTCTGCATTACTTATGTTTATTAATTCTTGCGGTGGTATTGGCAGGTTGTGGTTCGGGTGATAACAATTCGGCGGCTGACAAATTAGCTAGTGACGGCGGAAATACGAGTAATTCTGCTGCAGCAACCACTGAGCAATCTTCGAAAGCTACATTAGCGGATAAGAGCACCTCAGCAGAAGCTGAGACAGCAGCGGGAGGCAACGAAACCCCAGTTGAAAAAGGTTTAACATCAGAGAACACGGATCAAGGAAACGCGGGATTCACGGGCAGTGATGTCGTGGAAGGGTTGAACAAGAAGCTAATCTATCATGCCAATTTGACTATGGAAGTAGAAGACTACGGTAAAGCTCAGACTGAAATCCGCAACATGGTAACGATGGCTAAAGGATATATTATTGAGTTTAACGAGAACATGTCGCAATATGAGCAAGGGGGGACGTTTATCCTTAAGGTGCCTGCCTCCGGGTTCTCTCCTTTTCTGAATAATTTGGAAAAAGTAAAACACGAATCGCTACAGCGCAGTATTCAAGGTCAGGATGTTTCGGAGGAGTATGTTGATCTGGAGTCGCGCCTGAAGGCAAAGCAGTTAATGGAAGCTCAATATACTGAGTTTATGAAAAAAGCAACGAAATCAAGTGATCTGGTCGCCTTTGCAAACGAGCTTGGTTCGATTCAAGAAACGATTGAGCAGATCAAAGGCAGAATGCGATATATAGATCAGAACGTATCCTTTTCAACGGTAGAGCTTAGAGTGTACCAGACGGATGAGAGCTTAGCCGTGAAGGAAAAGGCAGAGCAAGGTCCATTGCTAGAACGGGCATCGGATGCTTTAAAAGGAAGCCTGAACGCACTATCTGTTATGTTTCAGTGGATTTTTGTAATTCTTGCAGGCGCATTGCCGATTCTAATCGGTGCGGGTATTATTTTAGTCATCGTTTGGTTTGCCCGCAAAAATATCCGTGCACGACGGGAGCAGCAGACCCAGCGGATACGGCAAGAAAATCGGGAACTGAACAAAGAGATATTCCCTGCACCAGCAGAGCCAAAGGTGACAACCTCAATAAAGGATAAGAAAGCTAACGAGGACGAGAATAAAGAATAAGCTCCTATGAATTAAAAAGCCTCCAATTCATGGTATACCGTGAATTGGAGGCTTTTCTATAAGACAGTACAGTATTTCGCTTATCGAAGATTAGACAGGCTGGAAGAGTACACGATACTCGCCATAGCCCTCTTTCTCCAGATCCTCTTTTGGTATAAACCGCAGTGCCGCTGAATTAATGCAGTAGCGCAGGCCGTTTTCCCCTGGACCATCGTCGAAGACATGACCTAGATGGGAATCTGCTACTTTGCTGCGCACTTCTGTGCGAACCATCAAATGGCTGAGGTCCGTCTTTTCCTTCACGGCGTAATCGCGGATCGGACGTGTAAAGCTGGGCCAGCCACAACCGGAATCGTATTTATCCTGCGAACTGAATAATGCTTCACCAGATACGATATCTACATAAATGCCTTCTCCGTGGTGATCCCAAAAATCATTTCGGAAAGGTGACTCTGTAGCGCTATTCTGAGTGACTTCAAATTGAAGTGGCGTCAGACGTTCTTTCAAGCTTAGTTTGTCTTCTTTATGTGTCCAGTGGGTTTCGATAAAATCCTCTCGGCCGGAACCCTTACGGTAACGTTTGTAGTGGCCCGGGTTCTTACGATGGTAGCCCTGATGATATTCTTCGGCAGGATAGAAGGTTGCTGCCGGGAGGATCGGGGTTACAATCGGGCTAGAGAATCGGCCGCTTTCTTGCAAAGCTGCCTTGGAAGCCTCTGCTTGTTGCTTCTGCTCTTCAGAATGGGTGAAGATAGCCGTTCCGTAAGAGGTGCCGCGATCATGGAATTGTCCACCCGCATCGGTTGGGTCAATTTGCTGCCAGAATAACTCAAGCAGCTTGCTATAAGGGAAGATTTCTGGGTTGAACGTAATTTGTACGGCTTCAACATGTCCTGTAGTTTCGGAGCATACCTCTTCATAGGTAGGATTTACTGTATGCCCGCCTGTATAGCCGGAGACGACACTAATAATGCCTGGCAATTCCTCGAACGGCGAGACCATGCACCAGAAGCATCCACCTGCAAAGGTTGCTTTTTCCGCCTTGGAATTTATATGGTTAGTCTGATGTTCACTCATTAATATCCCTCCATTCATGTAATGCAATTAAATAGATCACAATCTAATTATAAAGCAAATAACCACAGCCTGCCAGCTTCCGCCAAATAAGCTCTCTGTTACCTAGTGTTTTTTACTTCCTGTGAACTGTAACGAAAGCTTAGCCCGGCTATAATAAGCACAATGGCATAAACAATAATGGCTATAATCGCATTTCCAGGGTTCTGGAACAGTTGATCCCCGAGGAAGGCATACAAGGCGATGCCTGGGATTTTTCCAATAGCTGAGGCAGCAAGATAACTCCAGAAGGGCAGTCCGGCTGCTCCGGCATAGATGTTAACTGCTGTCTGCGGGATAATCGGCAAGAGACGTGCTAAGACAATAGAAGCAAAGGGCCGCCGTTCTATGCCTTTTGTGAATTTTTCGAGTAGGGGAATAGAAGTCAGATAAGCTCTCGCTTGATCTTGAAATATGAACTTCACTACGCCGAAAAGGAATGCGGCAGCAAGGGTTGTAGCTACCCAGCAAATTAAAGCACCGGCCAAACTTCCGTATGCATAACCAAAAAATCCGATGACCGCTTTGTATGGTACAACTGGAAAGAGAGCCAGTAAAGTTGCGATCCCTATGGAGCCGAAAAGATTATGATCTTCTTTCATCCAGCTAAGGATGTCATATCTGTAGATAAACGCAAGGATTGTACCCGAAACATAAAGAATAATCGAGAACCATTTTCTCATAGCTAATATACCCTTTCTTCCACTCATTCATCTCATCATACGGGATAAAAAGTAAATATTGAAGTGAAGATCATTGTCGGCGAACGCCAAGCAGGTATAATAGCATTTATAGAGAACAAAGAGAGAGATAAATTCTTGAATTATAAAGAGGGGAGTTAGATCAGTGATCGTTTCTGCACGCAAAAGAGTCGCCATCATCGGGATTGGCAATATCGCCCGCAAAGTATATTTGCCACTGCTCTCTCAGCATGGACAAGTTGAGGTAGTGGGGGTTCTCAGTCACTCATCCACAACAGTAGAGCAAGCTGTTAATGCCTACCGTTTTCCTAAAGGAACGACAAATTTGGACGAGCTGTTGTCTTGGGACCTGGATGCAGTATTTGTGCATAGCCCAACGACGACCCATTATGATATAGTAACAAAATGTCTCGAACAGGGGATTTCGGTGTATGTAGATAAGCCGCTGTCCTATGATCTGGAAGAATCCAGAAGGATGGCAGAGCTGGCAGAAAATAAAGGGCTGCTGCTAGGCGTGGGCTTTAATCGGCGTTTTGCCCCAATGTATGTCACTGCCAAGAGTTGGCTCGAGGAAGCCGGCGGAATTAGCCATTGCCACGCGATTAAACATCGCACAAAGCTGCAGTCAGGCAGCAGCCGTGAGACTGTGCATGACGACTTGATTCATATGCTTGATCTGCTGTTATGGTTATGTGGAGCTCAGTATGAGCTGCTTCGCAGTAATCTTCAATCCAATGGAGAGGGGCGACTTGTGCAGGCATCTGGAATGCTGGGTTGGGAGCAAGGCTCAGTGGGGATGTATAGTATGGTTCGTGAGGCGGGTGTTGATTTGGAGAAGCTGGAGCTGCACGGTAATGGCCGTTCGGTGGAAGTGGCAGATCTGGACCAAGCCATCCTATATGAAAAAAATGCTTTGCCACGGACCCAGAGCTTTGGAAGCTGGGATACGGTGCTGGATAGAAGAGGTTTTGGTGGAGTGGTAGATCATTTCCTGAACAATATAAATACACCAGAGTTATGCAGTATTGCTGCTTCAGCAGTTCTGCCTAGTCATAGATTGGCAGCTCAGCTTGCTGAATGAGGTCTCTAAGAAAGGAGTAAATTATGGAAGACAACCGTAAATTAGTGGAGGAACAAATCATCGAAAGCTATAAGCGTGAGGAAGAGATGATGATCCTTGTATTCGCCCAGTGGTGCGTGAATCAAGGACTCGACCCGCACAGTTTGTATTTGCAGGCTTATCCACAGCAAGAAGGGAATGAAGCCTTGCGAAAAGCGCTTGCCCTAACGGTTTCTGCGGAGGAAGCAGGGGATATCTCCGATGACACAGTTCTCGGCGTACTCTCCTTATTCGGAAATGATGACTTGGCGCAAATCGTGACAGAAGCGATTGCTCAAAGGAAATCTAAAGCACATACAGGGGATTGACAACGAGGATATAATGATAATGTCAGATGAACTTTTTTTAGTAAACGATGTTCATCAGGGATGAAATGTGTTAATATTATATATACTAACTAATAGTAAGTTTCGCTAGTGAGAGGTGAGAACAATGGAAGAACATCAAATTTCGATGTGTCCCAGATTTGAGACAGCCTTCTCTTTCTTAGGCAAACGTTGGAATGGACTTATTATTCAGACATTGATGAGTGGACCGAAGCGGTTTAAAGATATTTCCGGCCTCATTCCTTCAATGAGCGATAAGATGCTGTCCGAGCGGATGAAGGATTTGGAAGGTGAGGGTATTCTGGTTAGACATGTATACCCGGAAACACCTGTACGTATTGAATATGAACTAACAGACAAAGGCCGTGCGCTGGAGCCTGTTATGCAGCAGATTCAGTCTTGGGCTGAGAGCTGGGTAGAGTAGAAATCAAAGTCGTGTTGTGGCCCTTTTTCCTGAAGAACGGAGGAGGGCTTTTCAATTTTTAAATAAAAACCTTGCACAGATCGAAAAAATCTGTAATATAATAGAAAAAACGTTGTATGTTCCTCGAATGGAAACGCTTGCAATATTGGTTTTTGCTCAAATCTACTCAGCTGGAGTACAGGCATAGCAAAACTATTAGGAGGCGAGGGAGATGAAGACCACCCTGTTTTCCCGGGAAATAACGTATGGAAAAAAGGATGTTGCTGAGCTGGAGAACGCTTCGATCAAAGTACAGTTCATCTATGACAAGACGTTGTTCATGCTGCATAGCCATCTTCCAGATTCCTTATGGGATGCGTGGATTGGCGTGCCTTACAGCATTATCTCTTCACTCTACAAAGGCAACAATGATAGCGGGACTATTTTTCAAAAATGGATTCAAAGTCCTTCTGGCTGGAAATGTATCGGCTGTGAACGGCATTGTCTGGAGTCGACGGAACCTCTTCAAGAAGTGAATGTGGCGAGTAATCAACGACAATATAAGTTCCATAATGGCATTCGCCAAAGCATGGTGCTACAAGCCCTAATTTGGTCCATGTACGAGAATACCGTATTATTCAAACCCTTTTTAGGGGATGAGCCTTTTTTTGATGAAGATGATTTGCATACGATATCCTCTTATTTCGTGCCAACCTACCTTAATGATCTACGTCTTCTGGAGCAGTCTAAGCCTTGTAAAGAGTACAAAGATCAGAATATACAGATCTATCAGGAATGGATTGCCGCCCCTGACCTTGTTCTCAAATGGAATGGTGGCCTGACAGAGGGAAGATGGATGACTGGTGTTTATATGGATCACTCCCGCTTTGCTGGCTTAGGACCTTATTTGAAGGACGCAAAGGGTAAGCGAACGTATATGCAGGCTTATGTTCAATAGAAGATACAGATTCTAGTGTCAGGTCGATTGTGGAGATTTATCTCCAGGATTGACCTGTTTTTGTTATCTGCTATTTTCAGGGCAGTAATTAGAAATGAAAAATTAAAAGAAAGGATTTAAAGTAAAATAATGGGAGTTTAAATGAATGAAGACACGGCTATTTATAAGTTGCGGTGCAGTTTAAGGTTTAGAAAGCCGACTTTATTAAGAAATGCAGAAAATGGACACGCTCCTTTTAAGGCTGTAACAGAAGAAACTTTCTAAGTATCGCTCAAATTTCTTCTTTTGCCGGGGCTACCCAGTGCCAAAGTAATCTATTATTCAGCCAATAACACATATAATACCTGTATAAAATTTCGTCATTTCGTTTGTACATCAATAATGCTTGATAGTTTTAACCTAAAGTACGCTAAAGCGTCAGATACCACCATGATTGACCTTTTTCGTTCAACAAAGAGATACAATTTTCGTGAGTACAATCACAAGTCAAAACTCCTTTCAGGGTTAAGGTGAACAGGTAGAAAAGATTTTTTCAGAACCTGATCACATATCCCGAGGAGGAACTATTATGGAAACTAAACAACCTAATGATAGAATTTCGGATTTACAGCATAAGCAATCGGTGCAACCTGGATTTACTCCAGATGCCCTGGTAAAAGATATTGTGCTGCAATTCCCAAAAGCTGCGGATTATTTCAAGTCCAAACGGATTGATTTCTGCTGTGGAGGCGCCAAACCTCTTGCTGAAGCAGCGGTAGAACGTGGACTAGATCAAGAGATGATCATTAGTGATCTCAACAAGCTATTCGAGGAATATCCGGTACCACAAGAAGAACTCGCATGGAACACAGCACCTTCTGCAGAGTTAATCGACCATATAGTGAGTAAACATCACCATTACCTGCGGGAAGAGCTGCCCCTGATTAGCCAAAATGTAACTAAGGTATACCGGGTGCATGGCGGAGATTCCCCTCATTTAGAAGAGTTATATAGCTTGTTTAATACACTTAAGGAAGATCTGCTTCAGCATACAGCTAAAGAAGAGGAAGACGAGTTTCCAAAATTATTAGCGTGTGATGCCAATCCAAGTGAAGAAGGGCTGACCATACTTCGTGAGGCATTAGTTGACCTTGAGAGTGAACATGACACAGCAGGCGATATATTGAGACAAATACGCAAAATAACAGATGATTTCACCCCACCGGCTCATGCTTGTACAACCTATCGTTTGACTTATGCCCGGCTAGAGGAGCTGGAGAGCATGACTTTTGAACATGTTCATCTGGAGAATAATATATTGTTCCCTAGATTCCAGTAGAAAAAATGAGTTTTCAAAGAGTCCCTTAGGGGACTTTTTTTATATTTGAGAACAAAGCTTATTTACGTTATTCTTAAATAGACAGTATGCATAACTTACTACAAGCCTGAGACGCTGTGTGGTCATTAGGCGGGACAAGGCGGTGTCACTATGCCCACGAAATATATGTGGAGGTTGTTACTAGGATTAGTCATCGTATTCATAATAGGGGGATGTTCCACTCTTGTTGACGTTAATAATGAAGGGAATAATGGCTTAGCAGGATCAGACGGACCTGCGCTTTCGCTTATCGTTGCGGGAAATGACTTGCTTACCAACCCTTTGGACAAGCAGCTTAGCGAGAGCTACAGAAAAGGGATAACGATCTTTGACCTACTGAAAGGTAGTGGGAAGGCCACCTTTTCTGAGGATAACACAAGCATTCTAGCAGTAAATAATATTTCACTCGGTCCAGGAATGAATTGGGAGCTGCAAATGGATGGGGAGACCATTGGACCTGAGGATTGGGGTCGAACCGTCGGGCATGAATCAAAATTAGTAATTACGGCGATGTCTAAGGAACATCAGGAACCCCTTCAAATTGTGATGTTGACCGTGAATGGTGGAAGTGAGCAAGTGAATTTGAATCATTCATATGTTATGGGATTTACTGAAGATTTAACAGTGAGAGGTTTGTTGAAGAACAGCAGTGTGGTGCAGTTGACCGAAGACAACAAAAAGGTGTTATCCATTGGTGATTATACTCCTCTTAGCAATGAAGTTTGGAAGATGAAGGTGAATGGGAAGCAGCTGCTTGAGAATGGAATGGACATGAAGCTTAGAGTGCAGGATGAATTGGAGATTTTATTGGCTATACGTTAAAAAAAGTACATAAATGCCAGATCTACGGTTGCTCAGAACCCGTGATCTGGCTTTTTTAATTGGAAGTTATAACCTAATAAAGTTGTCTTATTTTTATGTGAAAATATTCACATTTAATGTGACTGTAATCACAATCTCTCTTAAATTTTGAAATGTATAATTCCATTATGTAGAAGAGAAGTTGAAGCAAAGTTCAACAAGAACGGATAAGACTGAGGAGGCACCTAACCATGGCAGCGAAGAGAGAAAAATTAGTATTAGTCGGCAACGGTATGGCAGGCATAGGTACGCTAGAGCAGATATTGAAGCTAGGTGGAGCTTATGACATTACGGTCTTTGGAAGCGAACCTCATCCCAATTATAATCGGATCATGTTGTCCTATGTTCTCGAAGGCAGCAAAACCATCAACGATATCATCCTAAACGACTGGAATTGGTATGAAGATAACAACATTACCTTGCATACTGGAACAACAGTTACACGAATTGACGAGCATTCCAAGCAAGTAATTGCGGATAACGGTATGGCTGTTTCTTACGATAAAGTGATTATTGCAACGGGTTCGAATTCATTTATTTTACCTGTACCTGGTTGTGATAAGGAAGGCGTAGTGGGTTTCCGGGATATTGCAGATTGTGATGCGATGCTGGCTGCAGCTAAACAATACAACAAAGCGGCGGTAATCGGTGGTGGCTTACTTGGATTGGAAGCGGCAAAGGGTCTTGTGAACCTTGGCATGGACGTTACTGTAGTGCATCTGATGGAAGATCTAATGGAGCGCCAGCTGGATCGTAATGCCTCCTCTATGTTGCAAGCTGAGCTAGAGCGTCAAGGCGTGAAATTTGCCATGGGCAAACAAACAGTAGAATTGACCGGGGAACAGAGAATAAGTGGATTACAATTTAGTGATGGCACTTCACTTGCGGCTGATTTTGTAGTTATGGCTGTTGGCATCAAACCGAATATAACTGTGGCAAAAGAAAGCGGAATTGCTGTTAATCGTGGGATTGTAGTGGACGATTATTTGCAGACCTCTATGCAAAATGTATATTCCATTGGCGAATGTGCCGAACATCGCCTAGTTTGTTATGGATTAGTAGCGCCGCTCTTTGAGCAGGGGATGGTTCTAGCTAAACATCTCTGCGGAAGTGATACAAACCCATATGAAGGTTCTGTTGTCTCCACCAAATTAAAAATTTCCGGTGTGGATGTATTTTCTGCAGGTGAGTTTATGGATTCCCCTGAACATACTGTAATCTCAAGCAAAGATGAATGGAAGCGAACCTATAAGAAAATTCTGCTCAAAGACAATGTCATTGTTGGTGCAGTCCTGTTCGGGGATGTGACAGAGTCGGCTAGCCTGCAAAAGTTAGTTAAACAAGGCGCTGTAATGACCGATGAAATTTATACAGAGGTTATGGGTACGGGCTGCTGCGGAAGCGGAGCCAAAAAGAGCACATCCGTAGAAGCGATGGCGGACGAAGAAATCGTCTGTGGCTGTAACGGGGTTACGAAAAAAGCGATTGTGGATGCGGTCATAGAAAATGGTTTTACTACTGTGGACGAAATTAAAGCATGTACAGGAGCGACGCGCTCTTGCGGAGGTTGTAAACCGGTTGTAGAACAAATTTTACAATTTGTCCTGGGTGATAGTTTTGAACAGTCTGCCAAGCAAGGGATTTGTAGCTGCACAACGCTTAGCAGGGATGAGATTGTTGCTGAGATTACAGCTAAAGGTCTTAGTACTACTAAAGAGGTTATGCATGTACTGGGTTGGAAACAAGAGGAAGGCTGCTCTAAATGCCGTCCGGCGATTAACTATTATCTGGGGATGATAAATCCGGATACACATCAAGACGAGAAGGAATCACGCTTTGTTAATGAACGTATGGGAGCCAATATTCAAAAAGACGGAACCTATACCGTTATTCCACGCATGTACGGCGGGGTAACGACACCGGAGGATTTGAAGAAAATCGCTGATGTCTCCCTTAAATATGATGTAAAAGTTGTGAAGGTGACTGGTGGGCAACGCCTGGATCTAATCGGGGTGAAAAAAGAGGATCTGCCGAAAGTATGGGAAGAGCTCGATATGCCATCAGGTTATGGTTATGCCAAATCGCTACGTACCGTTAAGACTTGTGTGGGTTCACAGTTCTGCCGTTTCGGCACACAGGATTCGCTGGGAATGGGCGCGCTCATAGAACGTAAGTATGAACGTCTTGATTTTCCTGCCAAGTTTAAAATAGCTGTCAACGGCTGTCCACGTAACTGTGCGGAATCCTGTACGAAGGATATTGGCATCGTCGGTAATGATGGCGGTTGGGAAGTATTTATTGGTGGTAACGGTGGGATCAAGCCACGGATCGCTGACTCCTTCTGCAAAATTAAGACCGATGAAGAGTTGATCGAAGTGTGCTCCGCTGTGATGCAATATTACCGTGAGACCGGCAATTATTTGGAGAGAACCTCCGAGTGGGTTGAGCGTATGGGACTTGAGCAGATTCAAATGGTCATTTTGAATAATGAAGATAACCGCAAAGAGCTGGCCGCACGGATTGACTTTGCTCTGACTCAGGTGACGGATCCTTGGAAAAAAATGCTCAATGACAGCAGCACTCGTACTGCGCTTTTTGAAGAAACAAGAGTCTAGCGGATATAACGCACACAGAAGGGGAGAGACCGATGAATAAGACCACACAAACGTATGCAATAGGATCAGTACAGGATTTCTTGCTGCAAATTGGCCGCGTAGTGATTGCTGGAAATGTTGAACTGGCTGTGTTCCGTGCCTCTGACGGAGCCATCTATGCAATAGAGAATCGCAGTCCTCATCCTAAGGGGGGACCGCTTGCTGAAGGGATTGTGTCAGGTCACTATCTGTACGATCCACTGTACGATTGGAAAATCGATCTGCGCACGGGTGAGGTGCAGGCACCAGACCAAGGTAGTGTGGTGACTTATCCAGTCACACTGGATGGAGAGAAAGTTACAGTGAGCGTGTAGACACCGAAGAGTGTAGTAATAGATTTAATAGAAAACGGTGGGGTGGAGTATTATGTTTACGCAAAGTGTGGAGAGCATCGTAGAGACGGCAGTCAGTAAGCGGGACAAAATGAATGAAAGCTTGCCAAGATATTTTTTAGCAGCCCTATTGGCAGGTGCTTATGTAGGCATTGGGATTATCCTAATTTTCTCCCTAGGAGCACCACTGGCAGCTGCCAAATCTCCTTTCCAACCGCTTATTATGGGCACATCCTTCGGCATCGCCCTGACGCTCGTAGTATTTGCAGGCTCCGAGCTGTTTACCGGAAATAATATGTTTTTTACTGTAAGTACACTGGCAGGCAGAACCAGTATCTGGGATACCGTTAAGAACTGGATTCTTGTATTCATCGGGAATGTGGTAGGTGCAGTGATTTTAGCACTTTTAATTCGTGGGACTGGGTTGTTCAGTGCTGCGCCGCCGGAGCATTTGATCTTTACAGCCGCTGCTAAAAAAATGAGTCTCCCATTCTCTGAGCTGTTTTTTCGTGGAATCCTATGTAACTGGCTGGTCTGTTTAGCGCTATGGATGTCCTCACGCGCTAAAAGTGAATCTGCTAAGCTAATTTTAATCTGGTGGTGTCTGTTTGCCTTTATCGCAAGCGGATATGAGCATAGTGTGGCTAATATGACTCTGCTTAGTGTTGCTGTGTTGCTTCCAAATCATCCAGAAACCATTACGATAGCTGGATGGCTGCATAATATGATCCCTGTAACTTTGGGGAATATCATTGGTGGAGGCGTATTCGTCGGCATGGCCTATTGGGTGATCTCACCAGTGCGTGGTGCTCGCAACAACCGTTAAGATCCATTTTTAATTAACTATATTAGAGCTGAACCGATCTTGGGTTTAGCTCTTTTTTTGTTGAATATAAAAAAAAGACACCTGCATTAGGCGCCTTGGACCACTCTATTTAATATTATGCAGAATAATTGGGTCATGTATGTTTCATTGAGGTGAATAGAGGGTATATTATAACGGAATTAGATCCGGCAGATTTCGTTTGGACACAATTCGCAGTGGCAAATTTCTTGCAGCATGCCAAGGTCCTTGATGACAATCATACCGTTCTCATACTCAACAGCATCTTTTTTACGCAGGTCGCTCAGCATCCGGTTAACACTTTCACGAGTGGCACCGATCATGTTGGACAAATCTGTATGCGTAATTTTTTTGTTGATAAGGATATTCTCACCATCGCTGCTCTTCTCACCGTAGGTGTTGCCAAGACGAATGAGCGTGGAGCAGAGTGCACCTGGTTTGCCGTACATCATTAGATCACGGAATTTAGTTTGGGTGAGACGGTGATGAATACCCATCCATTTCATAAAGTCGATAGCAAAATCACAATGTTGGCAAATGAGAATTTCTAGATCCTTTTGTTCGATGACGCCAACTTCACTTTCTTCAATCACTTCGGCTGTAAAGCTATGCTTAGTGCTGAAGAATGGATCTGCTTGACCTACCATATCACCAGCTTGATACATATAAAGAATGAGTTCTTTACCTTCATCAGTAGATTTAGTTAATTTCACACGTCCACGTTTGATATAAAACAATTTATCCGAGTAGTCGCCTTCCCAGAATAGATGTGAACCCTCTGGAACTATGCGCTCTTTCATTGTAACTAGAAGTCTGTTGAAATTCTGTTCGGAGAAACAGTTTGTATTTCCGTGGGCTTCGATAACATTGTAATGTTCTTTTAGCATAATCGACATCCCCTTTATTCCCTCAGTTTTTCAGTAAATTTTAAATTAATTATACCTTGAAAATCCCTCGAATTGGTTATAAAAAATCGTTTAAAAGTGTCGAATTTTCAACATTGTGATAAATTTCACTTCTAAAGTGTTCGATGTAATATTCTTTTTAACTAAAAAAGAGTAAGTGATCTCACGTTTATGATATATGAACAGCGGCTATCCATTATTCTCAAATACTGGGTTAATCGCTGTTTTTTTGCGTCCCCGTTAGATTGTAACATATAACATAGCTGAAATTCATGTTCAAGAAATTAGTTTTATCTCAACTCCGTATAAATGCACACATCTTCATTACGGTCGGACATTGGCTCTACTGCTATGCAGCGATATCCTGAAATTGGAGCAAAAATCAGGAGAAGGAGAAATCATATATGGCTAAAGTAGCAGACAAATATCTTAAGGTTGATCCGTGGGCAATTATTGAAGAGGGCTTTGATCCAGAGCGAAATCGGACTTCGGAATCTATTTTTTCATTGGGTAATGAATATATGGGTGTACGGGGATATGCAGAGGAAGGATATTCAGGTGACACCCTGCAAGGAAGTTATTTTAATGGATTAAATGAACAATTGGATATTGGCAATCACTATAAAGGGATTATTCGCTCGCTGAGATATATGGTGAATGCGGTGGACTGGCTGTATACACGTCTATCTGTAGATGGTGAACAGCTTGATTTAGCAAAAAGTAACGTAACGGATTATGTGCGTAGGTTGGATCTTCGTAAAGGTACGTACCGGAGAGAGCTAGTCTGGCATCTAAACGATGGCAAGTCGCTAAAAGTAGTCTTTACACGTCTGGTCAGTATGACTATGTCTCATTTGGGGTTGCAGCGGGTAGATTTTGAACCTCTTAATTTCTCGGGGAGCGTGGACATTTGTACAGGTCTTGATTTCGGCATTATTCATGAAGAACGCGGCGAATGTATGTGGAACAGTCTCCGCAGCGGAGTAAGTGGAGCGTCCTCTGCTATTATGGCGAGTACAGTGAATACTGGGAATAAGCTGTTCTCAAGCTTTACCTTACAATCCTCGCAGCCGTTACAGCTCACTGCTGTCGAGAGTGATAAATTTATTGGACAAAATTTCACCCTGGACCTTACGGAAGGAGAAGTCTCCTATTTTACCAAACTGGTTATGAACTATTCGGATAGTGATTCTGCCCATACAGCTGAAGAGCTGTGGAGCAAAGGTCTGTCTCTTGCTGAAACAGCAAGCCAGTTGACAGATACCCAAATAATCGCTGATCAGACAGCTTATTGGAAAAGCATCTGGGAGACAAGTGATATCCGAATTGAGGGTGATCCTGAGAATCAACAGGGTATTCGTTTCTGTATCTTCCAGCTTTATCAGACCTATCATGGCGATCATCCCGGATTTAATATTGGTGCCAAAGGGCTGACGGGGGAAGTATATCGTGGGTTGGCTTTTTGGGATACAGAATCCTATTGCCTACCGTTCTATATGTTCAATAATCCAAAGGCTGCCCGGAGCTTATTGGAATTCAGATATAAAACATTGCCGCAGGCTATGCAGCGCGCTAAAGAAGTGGATTGTGAGGGAGCCTGCTATCCCATTGCTACTATAGATGGAACAGAAAGCTGTGATCTCTGGCAGCACTCTAATCTTCAGCTTCATGTAGGGACTGCTGTTTCTTATGGCATTTGGCATTATGTCAAAAATACCGGTGATAAAAGCTTCCTGCACAGTAAGGGGGCTGAGATGCTGATTCAGATCAGCAGATTCTATGCTACACGTGGTCAATGGGGGCAACGCAGCGGGGAATATGGTTATTTTGGCGTCATGGGCCCTGATGAGTTCCAATTGATGGTCAATAACAACTGTTACATTAATCTGATGGCTCAACAATCTTTTGAATACACTCTAGGGACTCTTCGGGAGATGAAAGAACAGGCTCCTGCTGCTTTTGCAGTTGTGGTAGAAAAAACTGGACTCCATGACGAGGAACTCACCGATTGGGACAACAAGGCGCAGCATATGCGGATTCCGGTTGACGAAGTGACAGGAGTTTATGAAGAGCATGATGGGTTCTTCGATATGCCACATATTGATATTCATTCGATTCCGGTAACAGAATTCCCGTTATATTCGAACTGGTCATATGATCGTTTGTATCGCTATGACATGATTAAACAGCCGGATGTACTTATGTTTATGTTCTTGTACAGCGGACAATTCTCTAAAGAAGCGAAGCTGGCGAACTATGAATACTACGAGCCTAGATGTATTCATGAGTCTTCGCTGTCACCTTCGATCCACTCCATTTTGGCAAGTGAAATCGGCAAACCCGAGGAAGCATATTCGTTTTTTGAATTTGCTACTCGACTGGATTTAGACAACTATAACCGCAATACCCGTGAAGGGCTGCATACTACCTCAATTGCTGCTGCTTGGATGAATATTGTTTACGGCTTTGGCGGAATGCGCTCGGATGGAGCACGTCTGTCCTTTCAGCCAACCCTGCCAGAACGCTGGGATGAATATAGCTTCCAAGTGTTGTATGAAGGAGTGCTCCTGAGGATTGTGGTCGACAAAAATTCAGTAACAATCACTGCGGTTAATGGTGGAAGTACCGAAATTATAGTGTACAAACAGTCGATTACAGTGGATGCTTCCGGGAAGACGCTTCCGCTAGGTGAAGGGATGCTGGCAGGATGAACTGGACCGTAAAGGATAGCTGTTTTGATAAACAGCTGGTGACGACAAACGGTAACAAATATATGTTAGGCAACGGCTACATGGGATATCGCGGCACACTGGAGGAATTCAGCAAAACCGAGCTGGTAGCTGTCACCCTCGCAGGTCTATATGACAGAGCAGGAGACAAATGGAGAGAACCAGTTAATGCCCCTAATGGATTGTTGACCAAGATTTTCTGTAATGCTCAGCTCTTAAGTGTACTTGACCGTGAACCGGTCGCTCATACTCAGGAGCTGAATATCCGAAATGCCATTCATCATCGGAGCACTGAATATGCTGTACCTGACGGCGGGACGTTAACGTTTACTGCAGAACGTTTCGTAAGCCAGGATAATCTTCACTTGCTCGTTAGTAAATACTCTATTCGCAGCACACAAGACTGCCGAGTAGCCATTGAGACGGGAATTGACGTAGATGTGTGGGATATCAATGGACCTCATCTCTACGGACAAACGGTGCAATTGAAGGACGAGGTGCTGATCTCTTCATCGGTTAGCGGAGAATTGAAAATTCCGGTGGTTGTGGCGGAGAGGGCGGTATTCAGTTTTGGTGAGGAGCAACTGGAAGATGGGGCTGCTGTTCGCCGGATTTCTTTTGATGCCCGTGCGGGTGAGACGTATGAATGGTTTAAGTATGTAGCAGTCTATACTGGACTTGATGCGGATCAGCCGGAGACGGAAGCTGTTAAATCTGTCCATGTTGCTGAGGCGTTGGGTTATGAGGCGTTATTTAAGGCTCACCGTCTGATATGGGATGAGAGATGGTCACACAGTGATGTAATCATCGAAGGTGATGAAGCTGCCCAATTTGCCTTGAGATATAGTATCTATCAGCTGTTAATCATTGCGCCTACAGTTTCGGAGAAGGTGTCTATTCCAGCCCGGGGATTATCGGGTCAGGTATATAAGGGAGCTGTATTCTGGGATACGGAAATGTTTATGTTGCCGTTTTTCCTGCACAGTGATCCTAAGGTAGCGCGGAACTTGATGATGTACCGGATTCATACATTGGATGGTGCTCGCCGTAAGGCAGCGGAATATGGATTTTTGGGCGCATTTTATGCTTGGGAAAGTCAGGATACGGGAGATGATGCCTGTACTTTGTTTAATGTAAATGATGTATTTACAGGCCGGCCGATGCGCACCTATTTCCGCGATAAACAGGTTCATATCAGTGGTGACGTTGTGCATGGGATCTGGAAATATGTTCAATTCACAGGGGATGAAAGTCTGCTTACTAGTGGAGGAGCTGAGGTGATCTGGGAATGCGCTCGTTTTTTCTACTCTTACGCTTACTATAATCCGGTTAAACAGCGGTTTGAGATTCTGGATGTTACAGGTCCGGATGAATATCATGAGCGTGTGAACAATAATGCTTTTACCAATGCACTGGTTAAAGAGACGCTGGAGATTGCCTTGCATACAGCAGCTTTGCTGCAAGAGAAGTATCCTGAGGACTACGGTCAATTGTCCGCTCAGTTTAGCTCAGGGCCATTCCTGGAGGAGTTCAAAACGATGCTGGATAGCTTTTATGTCCCACAGCCTGATCCTGCCAGTCTTGTTATTGAACAATTCGACCGGTACCTCACCTTGGAGGATGTAGAACTAACAGAACTGAAATCACGTGTGCTTAATAAAAATGAGTATTTTGGCGGCGGCAATGGCTTAGCTACCACCACAACCATACTTAAACAAGCAGACGTTGTGTTGATGCTGAATCTGTTTAAACACTCCTTTAGCAAGGAAGTGAAACAAGCAAACTGGGAATTTTACGAACCGCGTACGGAACACGGATCAAGCTTAAGCCCTTGTATTTACGCTTTGGTAGCTGCAGATATTGGTTCACCGGATTGGGGCTATCCGTATTTTATGCGTACAGCTACTGTCGATCTCACCGGCGGATCTAAGCAATATGTAGGGGATCTCTACATTGGTGGGACTCATCCAGCTGCGAATGGTGGTGCTTGGATGGCTGCGGTTCTTGGCTTCGCTGGGTTGGACTACGCTGGAGGGGTTGTCCACATCAATCCATCTCTGCCGCAACATTGGCAGTCCGTTCAGCTTCCGGTTACCCTGCGCGGCGACACCATCCAACTGCGGATCAGTAAGGATGAAGTCACTGTGATCACAGCTGCTGATTACAGTGGAGACTTAGTATTCTCGGTGCAAGGCGGAGAAGGCAAGTCCTGCTCTGCAGGGGAGATCCTTCGACTGGCCTTTGATGAAACGGGATTATAAATATTAATACACAACGGAGAGGAAGCAAATCAATGTTGGAAAATATGAAAGGCGCCATCTTTGATCTGGATGGCGTGATCGTAGATACAGCCAAATATCATTATTTGGCGTGGGCGAGTCTTGCAGATGAGCTTGGCTTTAAATTCACGGAGGAGGATAACGAACGGCTTAAAGGTGTGAGCCGGATGAGATCACTTGATATCCTGCTGGAAGTGGGTGGCCTGGAATTTAAGGAAGCAGAGAAGCTGGCAATGGCGGAGAAGAAAAACCGCCTGTACGTAGAATACATTTCTCGACTCGAGGAATCGGAGCTGCTGCCTGGAGTGAAAGAATACCTGACAGGATTGAGATCACGTGGCATTGGCATTGCATTAGGTTCAGCCAGTAAGAACGCTGAGTTTATTTTGAATAAGCTGAACATTACAGACTTATTTGATGCGGTTGTTGACGGCAACAAAGTGTCACTAGCCAAACCGGACCCGGAGGTGTTCCTGATCGCGGCTCAGGAGATAGGCTTGCAGCCGGATGAATGTGTTGTGTTTGAAGATGCTGAGGCAGGTGTTCAAGCCGGTAAAGCTGCTGGGATGAAGGTTGTAGGTATCGGCAAACCTGAGGTGCTGAAGGAAGCTGATCTGGTCGTAAAAGGATTGTATGAGCTGCTGACAGACTAAAGCTTAGTTAGTCATATAATGTTAACAGTGCAACGATGTTATGTGACCGACCCCATGGTAGCGGATGCTACTATGGGGTCGGTCTTTTTTTGTTCTTAATTCCTGCGCCAAGTCCCTTTATTCAGCTAGCGCAGAAAGCTTGGTAGAAGCTGCGACAGGTCTAGCAGAAGCTGAGACTATCTATCGGACCTCATAGTCGCTATTAGCCAAAATTTGGCTTATTTGCGAACCTATCGGACTCCATAGTCGCTATTGGCTCGAAAAGCCCTCATATCGCGCATGTTTGGAACGAATAATGCCTCTGGAGTCCGAAACTCCCCGTAAAAGCTGGAATTAGACCAAATAGTTGCATATGAGTCCGATAGCGTATCGTGCTGAGAGTGTATGGGAATGCAAAACGCCGAATAAGTAGCTGAGCTGTACATTAAGTAATTCAGATAATTAGTCAAAAGGTTGGTCAAAAAGCTCAACAGTTTATCGGACCGCATAGTCGCTATAAGTAATAATTCGGCTCATTTGAGAACCTATCGGACTCCATAGTCGCTATTGGCTCGAAAAGCTCTCATATCGCACATTTATGGAACGAATAACGCCTCTGGAGTCCGAAACTCCCTGTAAAAGCCAAAAATTAGCCAAATAGCTGCATCTGAGTCCGATCGCTCATCGTGAAGAGGGTGTGTGGGAATGCAAAACGCCGAATAAGTAGCTGAGCTACACATTAAGTAATTCAGAAGGTTAGTCTTAAGCTCAGACGGTGATCGGACCCATAATCGCTATTAGTCGTATATTAAGAAATTCAGAAGGTTAGTCAAAAAGCTCAACAGTTTATCGGACCGCATAGTCGCTATAAGTAATAATCCGGCTCATTTGCGAACCTATCGGACTCCATAGTCTTTATTGGCTCGAAAAGCCCTCGTATCGCGCATGTTTGGAACGAATAACGCCTCTGGAGTCCGAACCTCCCCGTAAAAGCCAAAAATTAGCCCAATAGCTGCATCTGAGTCCGATCGCTCATCGTGAAGAGGGGGTGTGGGGATGCAAAACGCCGAATAAGTAAGTCGCACATCAAGCAATCCAACGCCCACAACGCCCACAACGCCCTACAACACTACCATCGCACATCAAGCAATCCAACGCACAATAAGCACCACCATCGCACATCAAGTAATCCAGACGCCCAACAACAAAGCACATTCAAGTATTGAAGTACTTGAGTATTCAAGTGTTCAAGAACATACATCGCACTTCTTACATATAGAGATCATTCCTCCTAGCCCCACGCAGTGTCCTTTACGTCGCCTCCCACTTTTTCTGTTTGCGGTTTTTAAGAGTTCCGTTGATGGAGTTGCGAAGTGGAGGTTTGGAGCTGGAGAAACGCCAGTGGTCGCCTTTATCCTCGGATTTCTACCGCTCAGCGGTATAAAATCAGGAAATCTGAGGATAACAGCGATCGTAAGCCCAAACGCTCCACGTAGTGGCGAACATATCGACGTGCTCTTTTTATCCGCCCAACAGAAAAAACTACATACAAATGAACATAAAAAACTTTAAAATAAACATATGTAAGCGTTTATCACTTTGATATAGTTATTGAACCCGGAGGTGTATCTCGATGTTGTCTAGGCTGATTAGGCCGATTCTGAAGCTGAACGTCAAACAACAGCTTATCCTGCTGTTTCTGATTATGATCTCGCCGATTCTGTTTTTGAACATTTACGGGAATATGAAGGCTGAGCAAATTCTGAAGCGCCATGTGACGAATGCTTATGTAGAGCTGAACAAGCAAAACTTCACCATCATTAACCGAGATATCGATACCGTAAATAAAATTACTACCACTGTAATACAAAATCCTCTGATTCAGCAGATTAATATGACGGGTTCGGATACCATCCTGGAGCGGGTTAAACGTTATGAGACGATAGAGAAGCTGTTGGTCAGTTACTCGCAGGGAGCTGAGCGTGGGGACGGCATCTATTATTCCCTTTATATATACGATCCCGAGGATTATTATTTTTTTGCACCCAATTTCCCGCAGGTTAAGAAGGCGGGGGTATATTTCTTTTCCAAAGCGGAAGAGCCATATTGGTTCGAGGAGGTTGTCCAGAAAAAGGGTCGCGGATCTCTAAAATTCACAGGGAAGCTAAGTGCGCAAGCGGAAAACTTGAAGACTCTTACCTATATGAGAGCTGTCAATAACATCTCCAGAAAAGCTGAGACCATTGGGGTTTTAGTCATTACCAAAATGGACGCAAAAATCGGAGAATCCCTCAAATCCATATCGTTGCCTGATGGTGATATTTACTTAACAGATCTGGATAATCGTGTACTCGCTTCTACTACGAATAATACTGGTGAGATCATTACACTGCCGGAGACGGTCGTTGCTGAGGATTTGGAAGGAACCGTGGATGTTATTACTTCGGATTTTATTTATGTGGTCAATAATAACCATGCCTTAGGACAGAAGCTAGTCTACAAAATCGCCGTGAAAGCGCTGCTGCAGCAACAAAACGAAATGAAAAGTGTGATTCAATACATAACTGTGGCCTATGCTGTTTTTGGATTAATCATGATTACTTATTTCTGGCGTTCATTAATGACGCCTTTGCAAAAGTTAGCTTTTTTCGTCCGGAAGTTTGAGCCAGGCAATCGTGTCCCGGAGACGCCAAAAAGAGGGAGTAACGATGAGGTCAGTGTGCTGATTGGATCTACCTATGACATGGCCCGCAGGCTAAATGGACTAATTACTTATAAATATCAGATGGAGCTAAAACAGAAGGAATCACAGCTTCAACTGCTCTATCAGCAGATCAATCCGCATTTGCTCTACAACACTTTAGAGAGTATTTACTGGAAAAGCTCGCTGGAAGGCAACGTTGAATCCGCCGAGATGATCAAGGAATTATCCAAGCTTATGAAGATTAGCCTCAGTCGGGGAAGGGAGCTGATTAGCCTTGAAGAAGAGCTGGAGCACGCAACGGCCTATATCAAGCTGCAGCAGCACCGGTATGATTATATATTTCGTGTAGTAATGGAGATTCACCCAGATACGAAAAGAAATCTAATTCCTAAAATTACCCTGCAGCCGTTAATTGAGAATGCTATTATTCATGGTGTCAAAAATATGGGCGAGGATGGGGAAATCATCATTAGCGCAGTTTGTGTGGACGATACCGTCGAGATCTCGATTGAAGATAACGGCTATAAGTCTGTTGATTATCAGGCCATCGAAGCTGTGCTGAATGACGACAGTCCAAATCCGGCCAGCGGTTACGGGATTCGCAACATTAACCAGCGTATTCATTTACACTTCGGCTCTGATTATGGCATGAGCTATACCCCTCGTAAAGAGGGCGGTACATTGGTGACGGTTAAGCTTCCGAAATCAGAGAATCAGGACTAAGGAAGGGGAGCATACAGATATGTTCAATATATTAGTTGTGGATGACGAACCCTTGATTTGTAAAGGGCTGAGCAATTTATTAGCTTCTTCGGGGTTAAACATAGACCATATTTATACAGCAAACAGTGGTTTTGAAGCGCTGGACTGCATTCGGATGGAGGAAATAGACCTGCTCGTTACGGATATTCAGATGGGCGCAATGAGCGGGATTGATCTAATGCAGCATGCAAAATTGGCCAAACCTTGGGTACAGACCATCGTGATTTCTGCACACGAGACATTTCAATATGCGCAAATGGCGGTTAGGCTTGGCGCGAAGGATTATTTGATCAAACCTTTGAACAGTGAGCAATTTCTGGATTCGGTGCGAAATGTGCTGCTTAAGATGGGGAAACCATCACCAGAATTGGATATTTTCATGTCAGGAATTAATGAAAGCTTTCGGCTGGAAGAGCCGCTTCCGGAATACAGCAAGTTATTGAATGAGCTGCTCATTGAGCCTGAAGGTGTACTGTGTGATGCGGAACGCTTGCAAAAGCTGGATAACCTGAAACTGCAAGGGCCTTATTTTTCCGTCTTAAAAATTAAGGTGCCTCTGGCTGGAATGAATCAGGAGAAGCACTACACCCTGCGGGACAGACGGCTTCTTTGTTATGCCGCTCTGAATATCGCCAAAGAGCTGATGGATCAGGAGTGGAACTCGACAGCCTTTTACGCAGAGGATGAAGAGATTACGATCATTATTCAATGGGATGAAAAAAGCTATGAAGATTCGTCTGCCAGTCAAATCAATAGGCTAGATATCCTTGGCCGTAGTCTTCATTTTAATATTCAAAAATATTTGCACTTAAATGCAGTTATCGGCATCAGCCAGATTCTCAAGGGTCTTTCTTTTATGGCTGTATTGAACCGTCAAGCCTCCAAAGCCATTCTCTGGAATAATGAACATAATGACCATTATGTGTTTTACTACGGGGATTTTAATTGGAACAGCTACACAACCGATCCTTCAGTAGAAGAGCTTCATACACGCAGCAATCTGATTGTAGAGAAGGCGAGAGAGTATATTGACGAGAACTATGCGCAAAAAGGATTAACCATCCATGAAGTGGCTAAGAAAAACCATGTCAGTCCCAATTATTTGAGCTATCTGTTTAAGAAAAATACAGGTTACAACCTGTGGGAATATGTAATTAAGCTGCGGATGGAAGAAAGCCGGGAGATGATTTTGAACACTGATCTTCGCAGATACGAAATCGCCGAGCGTGTAGGTTATGAATCACCAGAGCATTTTAGTAAAATTTTCAAAAAATATTATGGGATTAGCCCCAGTGAATTGAAGAAGTAAAAACACATACTACTTCGGTAGATTTAGACATGTTCAGTACAACCCTCATTTTCTACAATTTAAGGTAGGAAGCATTTTGCGAAAAATGCTGAAAGAAAAATGGAATGAGGGAGCCTGATGAATCAAACCGCAGTTGTATCCGAAAATCCGCCGGCGCTGAAGGGTACACCTTACAAGCAAAACCGCTGGAAGAAAAACTTTTGGGGATATATGTTCCTCGTACCTGCTGTGATTATTTTTGTAATGTTCCTGTGGGTGCCAATTTTTAAAGGCTTGTTGTACAGCTTCTACCATGTTGATTTTGTAAAAGGGAATAGCTTTGTTGGCTTTGAGAACTACGCTAGAGCCCTTAGTGATCCGGATGTTTTGACCGCGTTAAAAAATACGGGGTATTACATGCTTCTATGTCTTATTATCGGGTTCTGGGTTCCGATTGCTTTTGCCATTATGATCTCGGAGCTGAGAAGGTTTGGGGGCTTTGTACGGGTAGCGGCTTACCTTCCTTTCGTAATGCCTGGTGTGGTTCTATATGGACTCTGGAGATGGCTTTATGATCCGGTGGGCCCAATCAACGCGGTATTAAGCTCGCTTGGTGTGGACCAGGTTGCTTTCCTGACAGATACAAGGTGGTCGATGATTTCCCTTGTTTTTATGGAGACGTGGCAGCAGTTTGGATCAGGGATGCTAATATACTTGGCTGCTGTACTCAGCATTCCGCGGGATTGGTATGAAGCAGCTGAGATTGATGGGGCGGGTGTGTGGGCACGTATAAAGTACATCACATTGCCTTCGCTACGTAATTTGATCATTTTGATGCTGATATTACAGATTATCGGGACTTCACAAGGGTATCAGTCACAAATGGCGCTGCTTGATGGTGGGCCGAATAATACTACGCTTACCTATGCGCTGCTGATCGTAAAATATGCTTTTACGCGACTCGATTATGGAACAGCGACTGCGCTTGGCATGCTAATGTTCGTTGTCCTAGGTGGTTTGGGCATTTTACAGTTCAAGCTTAACAAGGAGGACAACTAAGATGAAGAGCGCAGACAGAGGGATTCTCTCAGAACATGATTTGAAAAAAACAAGCAATAAGATCGTTTATGGCTTGATGTGCGTGGTTATTTTGATTATGGTGTTCAGCATGCTGTATCCGATCTGTATGACGTTATTTAACGGACTGAAATCGAATCAAGAGGTGAACTCATTCCCACCGCATTTTTTCCCGCAGGAATGGCACTTCAGCAACCTTAAGGAAGCGATGAATTACATTGATCTGCTGATGTTCCTTAAAAACACCATTTATATTTTTGTGGGGAATATGGTCGTGACACTAGTCGTATTGGGAATGTCTGCTTTCAGCATTTCTCGTATGAATGTCCCTTACAGAAAGGCAATTTATTTCTTTTTCCTGATGACATTGTTTATTCCGGCGACCAGCTATATGATTCCCAACTTTGTCAATCTAAAAGAGCTTGGATTACTGAATCAGTACGCTGCTTTTTGGCTGCCTGCTGGTGCGAATACATTCTATTTTCTACTCTTAAAGAACTTTTTTGATGGGATACATCCTGAAATTTTTGAAGCCGCGCGGATTGACGGTTCCTCTGAGCCGAGAAGCTTTTTCTCCATTGCAGTGCCATTGTCGGTTCCGATTTTTGCTACGCTGGCGATCTTTATCTTTTCTACAGCATGGAATGACTGGTTCTGGCCATCTCTGGTTATGCACAGTGAAGAGAAATATACGCTCGCGACAGCAATCTATAAATACGTTATTAATGTAAAGGCACTTAATACGAATATTAAATTCGCCATCCTATTTATCGTATCGTTGCCGCCGATCCTTGTCTTCCTGATCTTCCAAAAGTTCATTATGCGTGGCGTCGCATTATCAGCAGTTAAGGGATAAGCAAGGATCGACGGATTTAGTCACGGATCGTAAACATGCACATGAAAGGAATATAAATGCACCTCGTTTGTAAACGATTTCTCTTTTATGATCGATATGTAAGATAACTATGAATTGAAAAGGGGAGTTTCAATGCGTAAGTACTCTAGCGTGCTACTAAGCCTCCTTGTGGCCGGATCGTTGTTAACCGCTTGCGGCGGTAATAACAATAACGGAAACACGACAGGAAACAAGGAAGGGGAAGCGACTACTGCGCCAACGAATGCTGCAACAGATAATGCTGGCAGTGCTACAGCAGCGCCAACTGATGATATCACACAAAGAAAAGTGACCATCAAAATTCACTATCCAACCCCTGACCTAACCGAAGTTAGAGCACAGGAAGATGACAAGATCAAACGTTTCCAAGAGGAATATCCCAATGTTGAAATCGTCAAAGACGATTGGCAGTACAATGTAAGTGAAATCGGCATCAAAATGGCAGCAAATGAAGCTCCAACCTTCTTTAACACTTACGCTACAGAAGCAAAATTCTTAGTTGAAAAAGGCTGGGTAGCTGACATTACGGATCTGTGGAATAAATACGAATTTAAGGATCAAATTAACCCGGTTCTCCAAAATCAATTTATCATTGACGGAAAAGTATTCGGCGTAACTCAAAAGGGTTATGTAACAACCACAATGATCAACAAAAAAATGCTGGATGAAAAAGGCGTTGCTGTTCCACCTATGGATTGGACTTGGGATGATATGCTGAATACCGCTAAAGGCGTAGCTGATACCAAAAAAGGGATTTCTGGTATTGCTCCAATGGGTAAAGGGAATGAAGCAGGCTGGAACTGGACCAACTTCCTGTTCGAAGCTGGCGGTGAAATTCAGAAGATTGAAGGCGGTAAGGTTGTAGCTACTTTTAATTCTGAGGCTGGGATTAAAGCGCTGGATTTCTACAAGAAACTTAGATGGGAAGCAAACGCGATTCCTCAGGACTGGGCACTAGGCTGGGGCGATGCTGTAGGCGCATTCCAACAAAGTCGTACAGCAATGGTAATGGCTGGATCTGACGGCGTTATTGAGCAAGCGTTGAATCAAGGCGGTCTGAAACCAGAAGATGTACTTACGTATCCAATGCCTGCGATGGAAAAAGGCGGAAAACACACTGGGGTACTTGGTGGTGACTACCTTGTAATCAATCCAAATGCAACCCCAGACGAGCAAGAAATGGCATTCCGTTATATTACATTTGATTACTTCTCTGATAAAGGTCTAGAAGCACTGGATGCGGTTCTGCAACAACGTACAACGGATGGCAAATACTTTATTCCGCCGCTCTTAGATTACTATTCTGCAGATTCTGACTTCGGTAAGAAAACAAAAGCTGTGTATGATAAATATACAAATGTATATCAATACAGCCCTGATATTTTAGGTTTGCTGGACGGTAAACCGGAAGCGCAATACAATACACAGGACTACTATGCAACCATGTCCAATGTAATTCAAGAGCTGTTCTCCAAAAAAGGAACAGATTCCAAGACACAGCTTGAAGCTGCTGCCAAAACAGTGCAAGAGAAATTCTTCGATACAATTAAAGTAGAATAGGCAAGGAAGAACAGAACCGGCTCCTTTAGGAGTCGGTTTTTTTATGTTTATATTATTGATATTTTTATAAATTAACACGACGGGTGACACTCGACTATTTTTTAGAGGGTCATGGGAAAAAATAGAGTGTCAACAAAATTAGATTTGCTTTTTTAAAATATTTTTGCGAACGAAAAGGTAGAAAATGGGTATTGGTTCTTGTCTTTTTAAACATAAACTTTAGATTTAAGGGATATTACAGCGTAAATAATGGTAAAAAACCTATAAAATGATCGAATGAAAGCGCTTTGAAAACAAATCAAAAAAACTTTATACTTTGTGAAAGATTTCACTATACAAGGTGGAAATGATGTGATAAGATAAATGTGTAGAGAAAAACAACCTAAAAATTGACAGGAGGACGAGGGAGATGGCAGTTAAGAACGAAGTCGCCGCCCAAGTTAAACAAACTACCGCTGAAGAGTATATTCAGACTTTGGTGGATAAAGCGAAAAAAGCACATGAGGCATTCATGGCGCTGGATCAAGAGCAAGTTGACACAATCGTTCATGCAATGGCGTTGGCTGGACTCGACAAACATATGTACCTCGCTAAATTGGCTGTAGAAGAAACTGGCCGCGGGGTTTACGAAGACAAAATTACTAAAAACATCTTCTCGACAGAATATATCTGGCACGGAATTAAATACGATAAAACAGTAGGCGTTATTGAAGACAATGCTTATGAGAGCTTCCAAAAAATTGCTGAGCCCGTCGGAATTGTAATGGGTATCACACCGGTAACCAACCCTACATCCACCACGATGTTTAAAGCGTTGATTTCGATTAAGACACGGAACCCTATTATATTCGGTTTCCACCCATCTGCGCAAGAGTGTAGTGCAGCAGCTGCTAGAATTCTTCATGATGCGGCTGTAAAAGCTGGCGCACCTGAGAATTGTATCCAATGGATTGAAATGCCAACGATGGACAAAACAAATGCTTTGATGAACAACCCAGACGTTGCACTTATTCTCGCAACAGGCGGTTCTGCAATGGTAAAAGCAGCTTATAGCTGTGGTAAACCAGCTCTTGGCGTAGGTCCTGGTAACGTACCTGCATTCATCGAAAAGAGCGCGGATATTGATCAAGCCGTAACGGACATCATTCTTTCCAAAACTTTTGATAATGGTATGATCTGTGCTTCCGAGCAAGCTGTTATTATCGAAGAACCAATCTTCGATCAAGTGAAAAAGAAAATGATCGCTAATGGCTGCTACTTTGTTAACAAAGAAGAAGCTGCTAAACTTACTAGCGGCGCTATGAACGTTGATAAATGTGCGGTTAACCCAGCAATCGTTGGACAATCCGCAGTGAAAATTGCTGAAATGTGCGGCATTCAAGTTCCTGCCGGCACTAAGATTCTGGTAGCAGAACTTGAAGGTGTAGGCACTAAATATCCATTGTCCGCTGAAAAATTGAGTCCTGTGCTTGCTTGCTACAAAGTTAAAAACGCAGATCAAGGTATCGAACGCGCAGCACAAGTTGTTGAATTTGGTGGTATGGGCCACAGTTCGGCTATCCACTCCAACAACGAAGAAGTAATCATGAAGTTCTCCAATCGTCTGCAAACAGGACGTATTCTCGTTAACTCGCCTTCCACTCATGGTGCGATCGGCGATATCTATAACACTAACATCCCTTCGTTGACGCTGGGCTGCGGATCTTATGGTCGTAACTCCGTGTCGCAAAACGTTACAGCAATCAATTTGATCAACGTGAAAAGGGTGAATCGTCGTACCGTGAATATGCAATGGTTTAAAGTACCTGACAAGATCTATTTCGAAAAAGGCGCTACACAGTACCTGACCAAAATGCCTGATATCACACGTGTCGCAATTATCACTGACCCAATGATGGTTAAGCTTGGATATGTTGAGAGAGTTGAACATTATCTGCGTCAACGCCAAACTCCTGTAGCGATCGAAGTGTTCTCGGAAGTTGAACCAGATCCATCGACAACTACAGTTGAAAAAGGTACAGCAATGATGAACAGATTCCAACCGGACTGCATCATCGCACTTGGTGGTGGTTCCCCAATGGATGCTGCAAAAGGAATGTGGTTATTCTATGAACATCCAGACGCAGACTTTAACGGTCTGAAACAAAAATTCATGGATATCCGTAAACGGGTTTACAAATTCCCTAAACTTGGAAACAAAGCTAAGTTTGTAGCGATTCCAACTACTTCGGGTACGGGTTCGGAAGTAACATCTTTCGCAGTTATTACCGATAAAACAACTGAACAACATACTAAATATCCTTTGGCTGACTATGAGCTAACTCCAGACGTAGCTATCATTGATCCAGAGTTTGTATATAGCTTGCCAAAAACTGCTGTAGCTGATACAGGTATGGACGTATTGACACATGCTATCGAAGCTTATGTATCTGTTATGGCGAGTGACTACACTGATGGTCTGGCAATTAAAGCGATCCAATTGGTATTCCAATACCTTGAAAAATCGGCGCTTGAAGGCGACAGAGTTGCCCGTGAGAAAATGCATAACGCATCAACACTTGCTGGTATGGCCTTTGCTAATGCTTTCCTGGGTATTAACCACAGTTTGGCGCATAAATGGGGCGGTCAATATCACACTGCTCACGGTCGTACTAATGCGATCCTTATGCCACACGTTATTCGTTACAATGCTAAGAAACCTACGAAGTTCGCTTCGTTCCCTAAATATTCACACTTCGTAGCTGACGAGCGTTATGCAGAAATCGCCCGCATTCTGGGATTGCCAGCTCGCACAACTGAAGAAGGTGTAACTAGCCTGATCAATGCTATTCGCGACATGAACAAAAAACTGGGTATCGAAGAATCCTTCCAACAATTGGGCTTTGATCCTAAGGATTTTGAATCCCGTGTAGATTACTTGGCTGACCGTGCATTTGAAGATCAATGTACAACTGCCAATCCTAAGCTGCCACTGGTATCTGAACTTGCAGATGTATACCGTAATGCTTTCTACGGAAGATTTGATAATTAATATTTGGTTAAGTAGATAATAGGATGGTTGTGGATTAGATATAAGTGACAAATATCACCCGAAAGGTGATATTTGTCACAGTCTATTTATAGAAAATAAACTAAAATGTTTATATAAACAACGGTCCCATCCATGGAACAATGATTGTGAATTTTCGAACAACCATATCTTTCTTGGGATCACGAGACACGGGATCAACCTTCAAGCCCGCGATCTCTACAAATATTATAAATATAGATGGAGGGATTTAGCATGTCGGTGATTGAAAAAGATGTACAAGAAGTGAAATCCGGTTGGAGAAGTTTTACAAAAGGTAAATGGTCCAGAAAAGTTGACGTTAACAACTTTATCGCAAGCAACATTAAGCCTTATGAGGGAAATGAAGAATTCCTCGTAGGACCTACTAGTAACACAACTGAACTGTGGAAGATTATTTCCCAATTGAGCAAGGAAGAAAGAGAAAGAGGCGGCGTATGGGATGTTTCCCTAGATACTGTCTCCACAATTACTTCACATGCTCCAGGCTACATTGACAAAGACAAGGAACAAATTGTAGGTGTGCAGACTGACGCTCCTTTCAAACGTTCCATCCAGCCATTCGGCGGGATCAAGATGATGGTTGATGCTACGAAGGCTTATGGCTTCGAGCTTCCACAAAACATCGTTGACATGTTTACGAACATTCGCAAAACGCATAACCAAGGCGTATTTGATGCATATACACCAGACATGAGAGCTGTGCGTAAATCCGGCGTAATTACAGGTCTTCCTGATGCTTACGGCCGCGGACGCATCATCGGCGACTATCGCCGCATTGCTCTGTACGGTATTGATTTCCTCATTAAAGACAAAAAACAACAACAAACTGAGCTTGAAGTTGATTCCATGACTGAAGATATCATTCGTTTGCGTGAAGAGCTGTCCGAGCAAATTCGTGCACTTGGCGAATTGAAAGAAATGGCAGCCGCTCATGGTATGGATATTTCCAGACCAGCGACCAACTTCAAAGAAGCTACTCAATGGGTATACTTCGGGTATCTTGCAGCAGTTAAAGAGCAAAATGGTGCAGCGATGTCCCTAGGCCGTGTGTCCTCTTTCTTGGACATCTATGCAGAACGCGATATTGCTGAAGGTACTTTGACTGAAGAACAAGTACAAGAAATCGTCGATCATTTCGTAATGAAACTGCGTATCGTGAAATTCTTGCGTACACCTGACTATAATGATCTGTTCTCCGGCGACCCAACATGGGTAACTGAATCCATCGGTGGTATGGCTGAAGACGGAACAACTCGTGTTACCAAGAACAGCTTCCGTTTCTTGAACACCCTGTACAACTTGGGTCCGGCTCCGGAACCAAACTTAACTGTACTGTGGTCCGAAAAATTGCCTGAAGCCTTCAAAAAATATTGTGCTAAGGTTTCCATTGAAACTAGTGCAATTCAGTATGAAAATGACGATGTAATGCGTCCATACTGGGGTGAAGATTATGCGATTGCTTGCTGCGTATCTCCAATGCGTATCGGTAAACAAATGCAGTTCTTCGGCGCTCGTGCCAACCTGGCAAAAGCATTGCTGTATGCTATCAATGGTGGTATAGACGAAAAATCCGGAGCACAAGTTGGACCGGAATTCCCAGCGATCACTTCTGAATATCTGGATTATGACGAAGTAATGAAACGTTTCAAACCGATGATGGAGTGGTTGGCTAAGACTTATGTTAACACTTTGAACATCATTCACTATATGCATGACAAATATTCTTACGAGCGTATCGAAATGGCGCTGCATGACCGTGACATTCTGCGTACGATGGCTTGTGGTATTGCTGGGCTGTCCGTTGCAGCTGACTCACTAAGCGCAATTAAATACGCCAAAGTAAAACCTATTCGTAACGAACAAGGTATTGCGATCGACTTCGAAACCGAAGGCGAATTCCCTTGCTACGGTAACAATGACGATGCTGTAGACAGCATCGCAGTAGAATTGGTTGAAACCTTCATGACTATGATCCGTAAAAACAAAACATATCGTGATTCTGTGCCGACTCAATCGGTACTGACCATTACTTCGAATGTAGTGTACGGTAAGAAGACAGGTACTACACCTGACGGACGTAAGAAAGGTGAACCTTTCGCACCAGGTGCTAACCCAATGCACGGACGTGACAAGAAAGGCGCCTTGGCTTCCCTGAACTCTGTTGCTAAACTGCCTTACTCCGATGCACAAGATGGTATCTCTAACACGTTCTCCATCGTACCTAAAGCACTTGGTAAAGACGAGGATTCCCGTAAGTCTAACCTGGTACACATGATGGATGGATACTTCCATAACAACGCTCAGCATCTGAATGTTAACGTATTTAACCGTGAACAGCTGATGGACGCTATGGAGCACCCAGAGAACTATCCACAATTGACTATCCGTGTATCCGGTTATGCAGTTAACTTCATCAAGCTGACTCGTGAACAACAAATGGATGTAATCAACCGTACATTCCACGGTTCGATGTAATTTGTTCCTGTCATGAAGATCTTTGAATTAGTACTACATTGAAATAATTGCAAGGAAGATACCGCCCTTGTCTCAAGGGCGGTAATATCTTGTTTGAGAATTGTTAAAATTTTAAATTTTATTGCCGCGATATAGGGATATGACAGTCTCAAGGACAGGGAGCTTCATCGTTGAAAAAGGGACTGTTAGTCTGGCGTGGCGAAAGGATGACATCCTATGATTAAAGGTCGCATACACTCTTTGGAAACCTTTGGAACCGTTGATGGACCTGGTATTCGATTTGTCTTATTTATGCAAGGCTGCTTGCTGAAATGTCAGTATTGCCATAACCCTGATACTTGGGCTTTAGATGAAGGTAAAGAAATGACTCTAGAAGAAGTACTTTCGGAGATCGAGCCATATATAAACTACTATCGTTCATCCGGTGGCGGGTTAACTGTATCCGGTGGAGAACCAACCTTGCAGGCGCAATTTGTAAAGCAGTTATTCACGGAAGTGAAGAAGCGTTGGAATCTGCACACCACATTAGATAGCAATGGCTACAACGAAGGTGACAAGATTAATGACTTATTGGACGTTACAGATTTGGTTATGCTTGATCTGAAGCATATTGATGAAGAAGCGCATATCAAGTTAACCGGTAAATCCAATGATCGAACTTTGAAGCTTGCACGCTGGCTCTCAGACCATAATCGTAAGATGTGGATCCGACATGTATATGTTCCTGGTATTCATGATCGTGAAGAGGATCTCATTAACTTAGGTCGTTATATTGGAACCTTAAATGGCGTCGAGAAATTCGAAATCTTACCTTATCATCAGATGGGGATCTATAAATGGGAAATGCTCGGCAAAGCTTATGAACTGGATGGAGTGCCTTCTCCAACAGAAGAAGAAGTGCAACGGGCATATCGCTTGGTCGAAGAAGGTCGTAAGCAAACGGCATTGGTATAATAGATAGCTATTTTTAAGAGAGACCGTACCCTCAGTGGTTGATCACTGAAGGTGCGGTTTTTTGTTATGAGGAAGTAAAAAAGGGAGGGGATAAAGCTCCCCTGAGGGGGAATTTTATACTATTCCTAATAAAGACATGCTATAGTTACACGTGGTTAATGGGGTAGATAATAAATGAATATGTCAGGTAATATGACTAATTAGATATTTTCATTACATGTTTTTAAAGAAAAACAAAGTTTTGTGATGAAAAAAACAAATGCATAAAGTGAATTAACATTTTTGCGTTAGATAATATAACTTATTATGTAGTTGATTCCGCTTACATTAGAGATTTTTATCCCTATAGTGGATGAATCTTAACCTTACGATAATGAAGTCTGTTTTCTATAATAAGAAGTGTAAAGCACATCAATATATAGGGAGGGTCACAAGAAATGAAAAAAAGTATGACTTTGCTATTGTCCCTGATTTTCGTATCATCAGCTTTACTGACTGGTTGCGGAGGCAACAACAATGAGTCTTCTAACAAAGGAGATGGAAACGCTACCGCGACGAACTCAGCCGCTACAAATGCTCCAGCAACAGAAGAACCGGTAAATAACGAGCCATTTGAAATGACGATTCGTCACACTCAAATCGGTGCAGACAAGCAGAAACGTCTGGCTATTCTCGAAGAAGTAGTTAACAAGGTACAAGAGGATGTACCGGGTCTCACCTTTAAACTCGATGGGGTAGATTCAGATGTAAACCGTAAAGAAAAATTGCGTGGCGAAATGGCTGCCGGTAATCCACCGGAAATCTTCGATCTGTTCGGTAGCCCTGACTCCAAGATCTATGCTAAAGAAGGTAAATTACTTGACCTGACTCCAATTCTTGAGGAACTTGGAATTAAGGATAAATTCTCAAATCTGGATCCTTTCACTTATGAAGGAAAAATCTATGGATTGCCAATCGGTGGTTCTGGTGAAGGCTTCTTCTATAACAAAGAATACTATACAAGCAAGGGCTGGAAGGCTCCAACAACATTTGCTGAATTGGAACAACAATTGGCTGATATCAAGGCTGATGGAAAAGTACCTTTGGCTGGTGCATCCAAAGCTGGTTGGGTACCACTTATGTTAGCTAACCACCTGTGGTCACGTTATGCAGGTCCGGATGTAACTGCTAAATTTGCAACAGGCGAAGCTAAGTGGTCTGATCCAAATGTAGTAAAAGGATTTGCGAAATACAAAGAATGGGTTGATAAAGGCTACTTCAAAAAAGGCGAACTTGGCTTTGAATATGCTGAATACACAACACAATTCACTAGTGGTGAAGCGATCCTGCTGTATGATGGTACTTGGAAATCCTCCGTATTTAAAACGGGTCAATCTGGCGAAGGTTTGATCGGTAAAGTTGGATTCTTCAATATCCCAGCAGTTGAAGGCGGAGCGGGTGACCAAACTGCATTGATGCGCGATGTGAACAATGGTTATGGTTTCTCTGCATCTGCTGAAAAAGATCCACGTCAATTGGCTGCTGTGAAATCATTTATTAAAAACTTATTTAATGAAGAAATGCAATTGCGCGGACTTGTTGAAGATGGTGTATTGCCAGCAATGAAGATTGACCAAAACGTATTGAATGAGAATATTACTGATGATCTGATGAGCGAAATCGTAGGTGTACTTAACAACTCACAATCTTCGTTCCCAGCATTTGACTCTCTTGTTCAAGCTGATGTAACTACAGAAATCAGTAACATTCAAATTCAAAAACTGATTGGCGATCAGACGACTCCTGAGAAAATGGGCGAAGCTTTGCAAAAGGTACAAGAAGAAGCAAACGCAGCAGTTGAATAAATAGCTGCAAACTGAATGTACCCTGGTGCTAAATCCAGGGTGCATTTTTAAAATCAAAGAAAATATGTGTTTGCACTTGATCTGAAGCATTCACTATTCGCCAGATGTCAAAGCAACCGGAGGTAGTCATGAATAAAGCATTAAGAAATCCAGTGGTATTTTTCCTTTTCGTTCTTCCAGCATTGATATTGTTCACGATGTTTTTCATTTACCCCATTTTTAGTTCTATTTATTACAGCTTTACTAGTTGGAACGGTGTATCGGAGACGGTTAAATCAGCCGGATTAAGTAATTATGAGAAAGCGCTGGGAGATGAACGATTCTGGATATCTGTTAAAAACAACGGTTGGTTTATTCTTTTCTCCGTATGTATACAGGTACCGTTGATCGTATTCTTTTCATTATTGATTTCTAATGTGAAAAAGTTAAAGGGCTTATATAAGACAGCAGTCTTTATGCCTTCCATTATGTCTACAGCGGTTATCGGTATTCTCTGGGGGTTTATCTATGAGCCCAATATTGGACTTTTTAATAAGCTCCTTAGTCTAGTAGGAATTAATCCTATTTACTGGCTGTCAGATGAAAGATTTGCAATGCTTTCTATTTTGTTAACGAATGCTTGGCAGTGGACTGGATTTTATATCGTTATGGTGCTAGCTGCGATTCTAGCTATTCCTGGTGAATTGGATGAAGCTGCAGCCATTGACGGCGCAACTGGATTTCAACGCGCTACTCGTATCACGCTTCCTCTAATCGTACCGATCATCTCGGTTGTAATTATGCTATCGATTGCTGGAGCAATGAAAGCTGCGGATATCGTCATCGTTATGACTAAGGGGGGACCTGCAGGTTCAACCGATGTAATGGCAACATACATGATTAAATATGCGATCACGAACTTTAAGTATGGATACGGAAATGCCATCGCTGTCCTGATCTTTGCGTTTACACTGGTGGTTACAGTCCTTTATCAGCTGCTGATTGCACGTCGTACAGAAAGGATTGAATACTGATGCCACGCGCCCTGAAAAAGAGTCTGCCACATATTGCCCTTTTATTCTATTTGTTAGTGATCCTGTTTCCTTTCCTATTCGTATTATTCTCATCTGTGAAAAAGGATAATAATGAGATTGCGCTTAATCCTTTTGGCATCCCAAAGGAATTCGTCTTCAATAACTACGTGGAAGCTTGGGTAAATGCCAAGATTAGTACTTACTTTTTCAACAGTTTGTACATTTCGATTCTTGCCTCTGTAGTGTCCATTCTGCTTGCGTCTATGTTTGCTTTTGCGGTTACGCGGATGCGACAGGGAAAATGGAATACTATTTTGTTCTCACTGGTTTTAGTAGGAATGCTCATTCCGAATAATGCTTTAATGCTGCCGATTTATACGATTGTACGTAAGTTAGGAATACTGAACACCCACTGGGCGTTGATCATTCCTTATATCGCCAACGCGATTCCATTTACCATCATTATTTTAGCAGCATTTATGCGAAATTTACCTAGAGAAATAGAAGAAGCTGCGGTCATGGATGGCTTGAAGGCACCGGGTATCTTTGCTAGAATTATTGTACCTCTAACGGTTCCGGCTATGGTTACGGTATTCATTGTTAATTTCCTGGGAAATTGGAACGAGTTCTTGCTAGCTAACTACTTCCTGTCGAATGACGAGCTGCGAACGCTTCCAGTAGGTATGGTCCAATTCCGTGATCAATACCAGATGAACTATGCACAAATGTCAGCCGGTATCGTCTTCAGCGTACTGCCGGTAATTATCATTTATGCTATTCTGCAGGAGAAAATTATTGAAGGTGTAACAGCGGGCGGCGTAAAAGGATAACTTTATTCTCAGTCAGGAGCACTAGCCGATGAATTTGCGCTATAAATTATTTACGGCATTTTTGGGCCTGATTATCATTCCTTTATTTATTCTAGGCATGCTTATGTTTTTTGTGACTTATAATTCTATTGAAAAAAAGTACAGCCAGCAGTCGGAATACTCACTTAAAGCGATTAGCTACAGTATTTCTAATGTATTAAAAGATATGGATAACGTTACAGACAACGGAATTGCTACCTCGGTATTTCATATGGCCCTTAGTGCAGATGATCCTAACAACCAGGATTTGACTGATGCTGAGCAATTGAATCTGAATGCGAGCCAGCGCAATTTCCGTAGTCTGTTGTTTAATCATCCATCGATCAGCTATGCATTTTTGTACAATTTTAACGGTAGAGGTAACTCTGAAATCGTGTCGCTTTTTAACAAGGAAAATTTCCGAACGCTACCCTATGATACATTCAAAAAAAGTGATTTGTACCAGGAAGTTATGGACTTGAATGGTGTGCCGAAATGGCTGGCTCCTCACGAGTATCCCGAGCTTACGGGTACTGAACCTGTGTTTACACAAATTCGGCTAGTGAAGGAATTGAGCTTCTTTCAAAACATAGGTATCCTAGTTGTGCAGATCAAGAATTGGGAGTTCGAATCCATATTTCGCAATCTAAAAATTGGGGATAGCAATCAGGATGTATCCTTTATGCTTGTAAATGATGATGGAATGATTCTTTTTGACCCAGATCAAAAGCTGGATGGACAGGACTTCCAGTCTTTCGCGGATAAAGAGATTACCTTTAAAAAAGGGTTTCAGAGTTTCAAAACAGAGTACAACGGGGAGAAAAGCATTCTTTCCATGTATCACTTGAAGGACTATCCATGGAGTCTGGTATCTGTGACTTCTTGGGATACGCTGTCTCACGAAGTTACAGTATTTGCTCGCTGGTTCGTCGCTGTGATTTTCCTTTGCTTATTGGCAGCTGTGATCTTCAATTTATTTTTTATGAACCGGATTACCGGCGGCATCGCTGTCATTGTTCGTTTTATGCGCCGGGTTGAAGACGGAGATCTGACCACTAGGGTAGAAGTTAAAGGAAATGATGAGCTAACGCTGCTTGCTAAGGGTTTTAATGATCTTATGGATAAAATCAATGGGTTGTTTAACAGAATTCATGTGGAGCAGCGTCGCAAGAATCAAGCTGAGATGCGTGTTCTGCAGGCACAGATTAAACCACATTTTTTATTCAATACATTAGAATCAATCAATGTTCTCGCTATACAGAATGAAGGCAAAAAAGTTAGTGAGATGGTCTATAGGCTGGCCAGTATTTTGCGAATCAGCATTCAGGATCGGGAAGAGATTACACTGGATGAAGAAGTTAAACATTTGCGCAATTATTTGGATATACAAAAATTCCGCTTTGAAGATTTGTTCGAATACGAGATCGATATTCCGAATGAATTGATGAGTTGCGGTATCCTTAAACTCACTTTACAACCGCTTGTAGAGAATAGCATTCAACATGGATTTGAGGGCATTGATTACAAAGGTCATGTTTCTGTGAAAGTTTGGGAGAAGCAGGGGGATTTGATTTTACGTATTGAAGATAATGGTATTGGTATTACACCTTCTCAGTTGGCTATTTTTCAATATATTGTGAATGATCCTGTGGAGCAAGAAGTTAAGGTTGAACGGGATAACCGGATGAATCTTGAACGCAGAGGTCTTGGTATTCGCAGTGTAGCAGATCGCATCCGCATTGAATACGGTGACAGGTACGGAATATTTATCTGTTCTAGTCCAGGTCATGGTACTATTATCCAATGTGTCATACCTAAATACGAGCAGGGGGAAGATCATTATGCTAAAAGTATTATTGGTTGATGACGAAGCCCCAATTCTGAATAATCTGAACAGGGTGTTGCCTTGGCAGGAGATGGGGATGGAGGTTGTCGGTATGGCGCGAAGCGGGATGGATGCTTTGCGTATTGCCGAGGAGAAACAGCCTGATCTTGTGTTATGTGACATCCGTATGCCAGTGATGGACGGGTTAACTTTTATCGGTAAGTTGCGGGAGATGGGATTGGATAGCGAGGTGCTGCTTCTTACCGGGTATCAGGAGTTTGATTATGCACGGGAAGCGATTCGGCTAGGTGTTAAAGAGTATATTTGTAAGCCGATACATTATGAAGAGCTTGGCAATAAGGTACGGGAGATTGGGGCTAAGATCCGTAGTAAGCAGTTTAAGAATAAACTGTATAATAGCATTCCAATTTTTCAGGAAATCCCTGAAGGTGAAGATGATTCTGGCAAAAAAACACCGGATCAGCTGATGAACCAAGCAGCTAAGTACATCACAGAACATCTCCATTCTGATATTGGGATTGAGGAAGTGGCGAATAAGATCGGGATTAGTGGCAGTTATTTCTGTCTCTTATTTAAGAATCGTTTTGCTATGACTTTCGTGGAATACGTGACCCTACAACGAATTGAAGCTGCTAAGTTTATGCTAACTAACAGTGATAAGAGTATTACGATGATTGGCTCCGGAGTTGGTTATCAGGAGCGGCGTTATTTTACCAAGGTATTTCAGAAGCAGACAGGGATGTCGCCTAAGGAGTACCGCGACCGATGCCGGACCGAAGTGCGGTGAGGTCGGCGTCGCTCCAAGGAATGATTGTTGCTGAGTGGCAAGGTCGGCGTCGCTCCAAGGAATGTTTGTTGCTGAGTGGTGAGGTTAGCGTCGCTACAAGGAATGTTTGGACTTCCGGTCGCTGTTATCCTCAGATTTCTTAATTAGAAACCGCTGTTAGCGGTTGAAATCCGAGGATAAAGGCGAACGCTACGCTCCTACAGTTCCAAACTTCCTCTCCGTTCCTTCTCCCTCACCCCTCTTCGTAGTAGTATAGGGGCCGTCCCACACCTGTGGATGTGGGCCTCTCTGGGAACAAAAGGAATGATTGCCTAGTTAATCTAAGGCTGGAATTATCGACCAGACCTTGGCTGTGATGAAGTACAAAGATTATCGACCAGCCCTTGGCTGTGATGAAGTACAAAGATTATCGGCCAGCCCTTGGCTGTGATGAAGTACAAAGATTATCGACCAGCCCTTGGCTGTGATGAAGTACAAAGATTATCGACCAGCCCTTGGCTGTGATGAAGTACAAAGATTATCAACCAGCCCTTGGCTGTGATGAAGTACAAAGATTATCGATCAGCCTTTGGCTGTGATAAAGAGTAAAGATTATCGATCAGATCTTGGTTGTGATAAATGCGATTAAGGTACATAAGCTATGATTAATTAAATTTTTTGCCTCTATTTAGAGGCTGAAGAGATGGTTTTCCTCGATTTTCGAGGATAATCGTCTCTTTTTTTATAGAAATATAATATGTTCCCTATACTCCCATAAATTATCATATGTTTTAATTAGAGTGTAAGGAGGATACACAAAACGTTAGGCAAGCAAGAGTAATTGGGGCTTAAGAATGGGATGATGGAGAATGGGGGAACCAAAAATGAGTGTGACGAATCCTTCCGTCAGCTTGTCAGAAGTAAAGAAACCAGGCAGGGGAAGAACGCCGAATTTTCTTAGAGTAATGAAGAAATATTGGGTGTTCTATTTGATGATGTTACCTGCGATAGTGATTCTAATCATCAATAACTACATACCGATGTTAGGAACGGTAATTGCATTTAAGGATATCAATTACCAAAAAGGGATTCTGGGTAGTGATTGGGTCGGGTTAGCAAACTTCAAATATTTAATCTCAACGGAGACGGCCTGGATCATTACGAGGAATACGTTATTGTATAATACAGCGTTTATTATACTGACGCTATTTTTTTCACTAGCTTTTGCAATTATGTTTAACGAAATGCGCAGCAGATGGCTATCGAAATTCCATCAAAGCGCTATGTTTCTCCCTTATTTTCTCTCTTGGGTCGTCGTAAGTTACTTAGTATACGGCTTTCTGAGTGCAGAGCACGGGTTTATGAACAAGACATTACTCCCGTTCTTTGGGGTGGATCCTATCGAATGGTATTCGCAGTCCAAATATTGGCCTGGGATTCTAGTAATTGTGAAGATTTGGAAAGAGATTGGCTATACAACGGTTATTTATATGGCCGCTATCATTGGAATAGATAATGAATATTATGAGGCTGCACTAATTGATGGAGCTTCTAAATGGAAGCAGATTCGAAAAATCACGCTGCCGCTAATCAGCCCAGTTATTATAGTAATGACGTTGCTGCAGATAGGTAGGATTTTTAACGCGGACTTCGGATTATTCTTTCAGGTTACGAGAAATGCAGGAGCGTTATACTCGACGACACAGGTTATCGACACTTATGTATATCAGACCTTCCTCGCAATCGGTGATATAGGAATGTCTTCAGCCGCGGGTCTCGTTCAATCTGTTGTAGGATTTCTATTGATTTTCTTAGCGAATCTTGCAGTGCGGCGAATCAGTAAAGATGATGCTTTATTTTAAAGGGAGGTGGGAGTGTTGAGCCAGACAGAAACAGCATTAGGGTCGTCACGGCGTACAGGAAAACGCACAAAACGGCAAAGACAACCCAATGAAATATCTAATATATCTAATTTGCTAATTAATATATTCTTTTGGATATACACAGCGATTTGTGTGGTGCCGCTGATCCTCGTAGTTATTGTATCGTTTTCGGACGAGAATTCCGTAATCCAGAACGGCTACAGCTTTTTTCCTAACAAGTGGGATATTTCTTCTTATGAATTTCTGTTAAAAGATTATTGGCAAATTATCGATGCAGCTTCCGTTTCATTATTTGTGACTGTGGTGGGCACGATTCTGAGTCTTATCATTATGGCTATGTATGCTTACCCTATCTCACGTGGAGATTTTCCACATCGTAATTTCTTCTCATTTTTTATGTTTTTTACAATGTTGTTTAATGGTGGCCTTGTGCCTTGGTATCTGGTCTACACGCGAATGATGCATATGAAGGATACGTTATGGATTCTAATTATGCCGCTGCTGGTTTCTGCTTTCTTTGTTATCATCTTACGGACCTTTTTTGCCAATACCATACCGCCAGCTTTAATCGAATCTGCTAAGATCGATGGGGCGCCAGAATTCCGGATCTTCGTTCAAATTATTTTGCCTTTGTCTATGCCAGTGTTAGCTACAGTAGGTTTGTTTCAGACCTTGGCCTATTGGAATGATTGGTACCTTAGTTTGATCTTTATCTCACCCGAAGGTCATGTAAATTTACAATACCTAATGTATAAGACGATGCTGAATGTTCAGTTCCTGACTGCAAGTCCTCAGGCGATGGCTGCATTGGCTGCACAGGGTGTAGAAATCAATATTCCAACAGAAACGGTAAGAATGGCGATGGCTGTTATTGGTATCGGACCTATCGTGTTTGTATATTCCTTCTTCCAGAAGTATTTTATTAAAGGGCTTACCGTGGGTGCTGTCAAAGGTTAAGGACGATTGTAATGGCTTAATTCGGCCGCTTTATGCTAAGGTGTGAACGGCCGATTCAGCATATATAAATATTTTGAGGGAGGTTATGGTGTATATGAAAGCTGTTAGAAAAAGCGCACTAATGACACTATTGCTAACGATGGTACTGAGTCTTAGTTTAGCAGGCTGCGGTGGGAATAACGGGAATAATGAAGCAGCTTCACCTGCTCCAAGTGAAAATGCAACCGCTACCAATGCTGCTGCTACGGATGAGCCAGCCGCAGATCCTACTGCCGAACCGGCAAAAGAATTGGAGCCTTATACCGTCAAGTTAATTTATGTCGGTGCAGTGCAAAAGGATGAAAAAGCTGTAGAAGATGAAATCAATAAGTTATTGGAACCTAAAATCAACGCCAAATTGGATATCGCACCGATCGATTGGGGTCCATGGGACAATGATGTCAATCTGAAAATTGCGAGTCAGGAAAAATTCGATATCATCTTTACAGCTCAATGGAAGAACTATGTAACGAATGCAGCTAAAGGCGCTTATCTCCCGATTAATGACGATAGCGGCAAATATGGTAATCTCCTAAATGAATACGGCCAAGGGATTCTAAAAAATCTGGATCCACAATTCTTAAAAGGTTCAGCGATCAATGGTGTGAATTATGCTGTTCCTACAAACAAGGAGCTGGCTGCACAAGGTGGTGTTGTCTATCGCTCCGATATTGCGGATGAACTGGGCATCGATATGTCGAATGTGAAATCCATTCAAGATCTGGATGCAGTTCTCAAAGTAGTGAAGGAGAAAAGACCTGACCTGACTCCATTGTATTTCAAACAAGGTGAGACCTTTAATTCACAATACATGGCACAATACGATACCCTTGGTGATGCTGCCATTCCTGGTGTTCTGCTTAAAGATTCCTCAGATACTAAGATTCAATCGATGATTGAGATGGATCGTTATAAAGAAATCATTAAACTTACTCGTGAGTATATGAAGAAAGGTTACATTAACAAAGACGCAGCTGTTGCTACGAATTCGACTCAGGATGCAATGAAGGCTGGCAATGTCTTTATGACAGTGCAATCGCTTAAACCAGGTAAAGATAGTGAGCTGGCTAACGCTACCGGCTTGGTTGGCAAGCTGAAACAAATTGCATTCAATGATCCAACGATTTCTACAAGTGATGCTGCTGGATCGATGCTTGCGATCTCTGCTTCCTCTGGTGATCCGGCCCGGGCTATGATGGTGTTAGATCTCCTGCACACAGATAAAGATATCAACAATCTGCTTGTTTTCGGTATAAAAGGTGTGCACTATGAAGTCGTAAGTGGTGATACGATCAAAGCTACAGATAAAACAGCTGATTATAATACGGCTGCAGCTTGGATGCTTGGAAGTCAATTCCTGAACCCTGTGTGGGAAAGTGAAGCTCCAGACAAATGGGAACAATTCAAAGCCTTTAACTCAAAAGGTAAAGCCTCTGTAGCTCTTGGTTTCAACTTCGATGCCTCCTCAATGAAGACTGAAATGGCTGCTTGTAAAGCTGTAATGGATGAATACGACATCAGTTTGGATACGGGTTCTGTTGACCCTGATACTGTACTGACTAAGTATGCTGATAAGCTGAAAAAGGCAGGGCTCGATAAGATTATTGCAGAGAAACAAAAACAGCTGGATGCTTTCCTGGCTGCGCAAAAATAAAGCGAAAATGAATTAAAAAAAGGCTCTCCCCGGCAGGCTGATTTAGCCGGGGAGAGCCTTTTTATGATATTACTTAGCGGAAGGAGCTGTCTATTCGCTTTGCGGCTTGAACAGCAAGGGTCCAAGCCAGTTCAGGAGTTAGCTCGCCTTTTTCAGCTTTGGTCAAGTATTCGAGCATGCTTGTCTCCACGTCAGCGTGATGAGGGCCGTAGTAGGTCGGAATTACTGCTTTTGCTGCTGACGAAAGGGTCAGACCAAGCTCTGAATTAGGAAAATAGGGATCGTGCAGATCGTGTATCTCTGGGTCATCATAGATTTCGGGGGTGGAAGGGAAAGCCCCTTGTACCTTGAAAGAAACCAATTGCTGCGCTGGTTCGGTCAGCCATTTAATAAGAGCAAAGGATTCATCAGGATGATTACCTGTCTTTGGTAAGGTCAGAACGGAGCCTCCGCGATTAGCACTGTTTTCTGGGATTTGTGTTACATTCCATAAACCGCTGGCTGTTGGAGCACTGCTCTTGATATGACCAATCATCCAAGCCGGACAGAGCATGACTGCAAAATCTCCGTTGAGCAGGCCTGCACCCCAGCGTTGGGTATCCACTGCAATACTGGCGGACAGATTCAGCTTAAGAGCTTGAATCGAGAAGTCCCAGGCTCGTTTGACCGCTGGATTATTGTCAAGGATTAATTCTTGCGTTGTGGGACTGTAATATTGAAGCTTGGACTGACGTAGTAGGGTGAGATAGAGGTTCTCCAAGTCATTTACAAAAGCTTTTCCTGTTCTCTCTTGTACTTTGGTGCCCGCTTCGAGGAATTGATCCCAAGTTTGGATTTCTTTAGCCACTTCCTCTGGTTTAGTAGGGAGGCCTGATAATGCGAATATATCCGTTCGATATAACATGGCATAGGGACCAATTTCCGTTGGTAATCCAAAAATAAAATCATTACCCAGCACCTCCTGCCACTTCCAATTCAGAAATTGATCCTTCAGATTGTCAGCATCAAAAGTGTTTAGATTATAAAAATAATCAGGGAACTGTTTGAAGCGATCCAAATAGCTAATATCAATGGCAGCCACGTCCGGGGAACTATAACCTGCTGCGAATGAAGTCTGTAGCTTGGCTGGAAGCTGCGTGGAGGTGGAGGTTTGAATATGAATCTCTAGCTCGGGATGCTGGGATTGATATTGGTCAATGAGCGACTCAAGACCTGATCCGGCTGTGAGCCAGATGTTCAGCTGTATCGGGTCTTGTAAAGCGGTATCTTCCTTGGAAGGGGAGAGCTGACAACCACTTGTATTAAGTAACAAGCCAAATGTTAATAGGACAGTAATCAACTTACCATTTACATTCAAGAGAAACACACCTCTGCTTTATTTGTTGTGCTTCTGAAATTCCTGAGGAGTCATCCCCATGTATTTCTTAAAAATAAGGCTGAAATACGCAGGATCCTTAAAGCCTACTAATTCGCTAACCTCATATACCTTGAGAGTAACATTCTCTAATAATTCAGTAGCTTTTTGAATACGAAGTTTGGTAAGGAAGCTAGAGAAAGGTTCCCCTACATCATCTTTAAACAATCGGCCGAGATAGGTAGGATTCATATACAGTTCGTCCGCGATCATTTTGAGGGAGAGATTTTCTTGGAGCCGGGAATTCATAACCTCAATCATCATAGAGATTACCCTGCGTGTTGCCTTTACTTGTAGTTGTTCAGCGAGCTGTGGAGAAGCCGAATGCATGGAGAGGTCTCTGAAAAAGATAACGGATGGCGTACTCTCTTTTTTGACCTGCTGACAAGCTTCCAGACTCTCATGATAGGCGGTCGCGAGTGCCCCCAATTGATAGTGAGGGTTAGAGACCCCTGCACAGAATGGCGATTTCAGAATGCCCGACAGCTTATGCAGCAGCTCTTGTGTCAATACCTCATCAACGCCGTTAGGCTGCTCAAGAGGATAGAATAATAGCATGATGGCTTCCTGCTCTTCTTGAATGCCAACAACGTTGGCATACAGCGCAAAACATTCTTCTAATATATTTATAACCGCTGCATACATGGCTTGTTCCGACCAGTTCTGTGGCATGCCCACTCCAAGATGGTTTACGGTTACGACTACAAAGGAATGAAAAGGAGGAATAAGTTGTTCTTCAAAATAGGGTAACGGGATGCCGTAAAGAAGATCAGATAAGCGTTTCTCCCGAAGGTTTTTTTCTCTCAGCTGTGTTAATTGCCTCTGCTGTTTCTTCAATTGAAGACGTTCATATACACCTGTAGCGACTTCAAGAATATGTTCTACTGAATTTGGTTTAACCAAATATTCCTTTACACCATAACGGATGGCTTGACTGGCATAGGTGAAGTCCTGATAACCTGTGAGCAGCACGGTTTCAGTGTCTGGATAACATTCATGGATATGCTTTGCGAGTTCCAGCCCATCCATGCCGGGCATTCGTATATCGGATATCACCAGATCAACCATATGCTCTTTTAACAATTGCACAGCCTCTAAACCGTTCTCTGCCGAGCCAATAATGCTAAAGTTGTGATTCGCACTTCCCAGCATTTCTGACAGAGAACGGCGAACAAAACTTTCGTCGTCCACGATTAACACATTCATCGTTGTGCCCCCTTAACTTTGATCATACTGTAATGGAACAGTGACCTTCACAAATAAGCCACCAAGCTCGCTTGTTGATAGCTGTAGACCAAATTCCTGTCCGTAGATTAGCTCTATGCGATGATTTAGATTAGATAGTCCAATTCCGGTATGAAGCAGCTTCTCCGGATTAACCTCACCGCCGACTAATGCGTCTGCCATACTTTCCTCGCTCATGCCGTCCCCGTTGTCTTCTACAGTTAACACCAGAGATGTTCCTTCACTATAGGCGCGTATGCGAATTAGCCATACTTCCCGAAGTGTGGGTTCAAGTCCATGAGTAATGGCATTTTCGACAAGTGGCTGAAGGGTTAATTTCATAAGCTGGCCATTCATAACCTCAGGATTTACAAAAAGATCAATCTGCAATTTGTCCTCGTAGCGCAGCTTCTGGAGAAAAATGAATCGTTCTAATTGCTTTAAATCCTCCTCAACTGTAACGAATTCGGATCCGCGGTCAATACTATAGCGGAGCAGGTCACTTAGAGCGAGTACCATTTGGGACTCTTCCTGCATGCGTTTGTTGGCGAGCGACCAATAGATTGTATTCAAAGTGTTATAAAGAAAATGCGGGCGGAATTGCGCTTTGAGTGCTACGATCTGAGCTTGCTTTTCACTAATTTGTTTACTGGATAGGTCAGCGATAGTATGATCCAGGTTTTGGAGCATCGAATTATAGCTTGAATAAAGGATAGCCATTTCTTTGTTCATGGTTGTTTTTACAAAAGGTAAAGTAGTTCCCCGTTCGACATTGCTCAGCTTGGTTGCCAGATTACGAAGGGGCTTGGATAGGGTCCAAGAGAAAAAGAAAGTGAATAGTAGGGCAGCACCCATCCCCAGCAGGCCAATTAAAATAATATTCCGGCGAATCGTATTTAAATCTTTAACAGCGTCTTTAGAATCAATGTAAGCAAAAACGCTCCACTCGCTATAGTCGGAATAGGCATAGGATACGAACAGATTGCGTGAGTTTATTTTTTGTGGAACGATTCTGGCTTTATGATTGCTGAATTGTTTTAGAAGCCCGTCGTTCATATAAAGTCCAATTTCTTTCGGATCTGTGGAATAGACAATGGTATTAAATGAATCAACAACTTGGATTTTCTCGTTTTTGCCGAGGTGAAATTGGCTGACAGCGTTATGGATAACCTCGACAGGGAGGACAAGAAACAGGGTTCCTAGCCGGTTTAGATCATTCCAATCATTAATTTGTCTGGCTCCCATCACCACAGGGATATTACCGTTCTGCCATACATCTACACCGAACCAGACCATTCGGCCTTTATTCTGTGCTATAGCCGGGAACCAATAAGCATCGCGGATTTCCTTTTCGCTGTCCCATATGACCTTTAAGGAACTGCTGTTGGTATACACCTGATCATCGGACAGCCCGAGCAGCTTGAACTGGATGTCAGAGTTTATGGAACGTGTCTGTTGATCTATGTAACGAGTAATTTCCATGGCGTCTGTACGAGGTGAACGTGACAACGCTAAGTCTCCCAAGGTTTCTTGAATCAAGGGACTGAACATGATCGTAGAAGAAAGCTTGTCGTTATCCTGAAGAATTGCGTCCATTTTACCTTGAAGTTGCTTGACGGATTCCAGGATATATTGGTTGGAGCGGTTTAAAACAGCTTGAGAGGAAGAGCGGTAGGACAAAAAAATGGTGAATCCTACGATGGTGAAGATGATTAGAGAGAAGCCCATGATTAATTGAACGAGGATGGAGATTTTTTTGGACATGTTATCCCTCGCATGTAAAAGATATTCTTCCATACATTGTAACAAAAGCAAATGAAAGCGAATATAGTCAGACGAAAAATAAACATATTTATAGAAAAAATCTCATTTTTTTCAGGGGGAACAGCGTGGTTGTCCAACATTATTTAATACAGCGTTAATCTTTCTTTACTTAATAATGAAACTTTTTATGGTGGTATGCGTCTAATACTATGTTTGTTATGACGATCGTGGCAAAAGCTTTTTGCCGCCCTACCGTGGGTGGCAGCATTTTGCGGGGAATATAAGAGGAGTATGAAAAAGACAGAGACCTACTTATATTTACAAATAGGAGCAGAGGAGTTATATCATGGATTTGAAAAAGTTAACGTTAGTTGCTGTTTTGGCCGTATCTCAGGCCGCCGCGGCAGTGCCGGCTTTTGCTGAAGCTGTCAATAATACCCCAAGTAATACTACTGTAGTAGGGACAGTTGTTTCAGCTGCGCCGGAGGTAATGCCAGAATCTACTGATCCATTGCCGCCATTGCCGACGGAGACGCCAGGAGGAGTAGTGTCACCGACACCAACACCAACTCCAATTCCTGCAGAGACAGTTGATCCTACGGCTACTGTTGAACCTACAGCAACAATTGCACCTACTGCAACACCGCTTCCAACTGCAACACCTGGAGTTACTACAGATCCTACTACAACAACAGATGGTGCTCGTGCTGCGGCTAGCAATCAACTTATCCTTATGATGAACAGCAACAAAATGTATCAGAACGGCCAGGAATATTTGGCTAATCAGCCTATGGCAGTGAAAAACGGCGTATCCTACGTTTCGATCCGGGCTATGGTAGAACGTGTAGGCGTGAAATACGTTTATGATTATAAAACGAAAGAAACCATTGTTACCAAGGGAAGCGACGTTATGCGCTTTAAGACCGACAGCAAGGTCTATACAGTTAATGGTGTAAAGAAGACAATGAAAGGTCCTGCTTACCAATACAAGGGTACATTCATGGTTCCTTTGACATCCATAACTGGGGCACTGGGCATTCCTTATACCGTTGATAATGTGCAAAAAAGAGTAATTCTTACATTAAACAACAAACCTAAAGCTTCCTTCACCGTGCCAACTGAAATTTACGCCGGTGAACCAGTGACCTTCGTAACCTCCAGCTCGTCACCAAATGGTGTAGCTATTGTGGACGAAAGCTGGGGAGGTAACAAGCAGGATATCTATGATCAACCAGGATATTATGTAGTAACCTATTCTGTAATGGATGCGAATCAACAGTGGAGTGATCCTTACACCATGACCATCACAGTGCTTAAACCTAATACACCTCCAGTTGCTAATTTCACTACAGATAAGGATTCATACAAGATGGGTGAAATGATTACTTATACCGATCTAAGTAACGATCCTGATGGTGATGAAATTACTGTAACTTGGACGAACAAGGCCGAGGCTTTCTTTACTCCGGGTCCAGCGACAATTGCGGTCCAAGTAAAAGATTCACACGGCGCGATCAGCACCTTTGAGAAAACCGTTAATATTTCGGATGAAATCTTGTACAGTAAAGAAGATTTCAACAGATTATTTGCATCTCCGGGCAGTGTGTTTAGCATCGATGGATCAATGGTTCCTACTTGGCAGCAAGTAGCTTATAATCTTTCTTCCGAGCCTTATAAACTAATTCGCAGTAACAGTCCAGAAACGGTGTATACAGAAGGTGTTACTTACCGTGAGACTTCATTGGGTAAAACCCGCTTCTTGATTCACCACAAGAATAACCTGAATATTAAAGCTAAAGTGTATGTGATTGCTACGAATAACAATCTGTACCCAACGACGCTTACAACCGAATATGTGGGCTTTGCAGGCCCAAGCACATATCCTGAAGGTACTGGTAAAATGTCTGTAGAACGTTATTGGAAATCTATGCTTACAAATGAGCATTATAAAACGATTGTTCTGCAACCAGGGGAAAGTGTCTCAATTCTGACGGATCTAAACCAAATTGCTATGAAACCAAGTGAAATTGTTTCACTTCAAGCGGACTTATTTAGTGATTATCCAATCGATTATAACGTCATGTTGATTGATGCGAATAAAGATCCACTGACTACACTTCCAACACTTCCAGTTCTGGATCGAGACGGAGTGCATAATCGGGGAACTTACGAAGATTCTACTCGTATTATCACGGTTACTGATGAGGTAGGAAAAACTCCTGCAAAACTTCTGCTAGGCGATAATTCCAGTGATAAGAACCTGGCTGGCGTGGACCCAATGGCAGGTACGGAAGCATCCAATGCCGGTAATTTCGGGGTATTATACAAGATCAGATTCGAAAATGTTGCACCAAACTCATTGATTACGTTTAATCCACGTGGCGGTAACTATATGGGGCCGGTTATGGTTAATAACCAAATCGTGCATATGCCAAGCGTGGGAAGTCTCTCGAATGCTGACATGAACAGTGTGGTTTATCGTAGTGGTGAGTATGGCGGTTCTGTGGAGATTTTGTTCACAGCAGCCTCAGGCAGTAACTTGCCGGTCAATTTCCTCATCACTCCACTTCCAGCAAAGAAATAACAAATAGAAATATACCTAATCCCTATAAGCTCTATTGGGGAATTAACTACAACAAAAGCCCGGCTGAATATTCCGTAAAGGAATACGCAGCCGGGCTTTTGTTTAAATATAATAATTCAGAGGTTGCGTAGGGGGGCTTCATGGTGCTTCATTGACGGGGCATTTATTTTGGGGCATTATTAAGAGAGTGAAAATATAAATGAACTGATCTTATGGGAGATGAGCGTATGCTGTCGACAGAACAAATATTAGAAGTCATGTCGGGGCAAGGACTGCGAATCACCGACCAACGCAAAACGCTTGCCCAGTTATTCGGCGAGAATAAGGGATATTTGTCAGCGAAGGATGTATATGAGCATATGGGCCGCAAGTATAGCGGACTTAGCTTTGATACGGTGTACCGCAATCTTCGTGTAATGGAAGAGCTTGGTGTGCTTGAACAGATTGTCTTTGAAGACGGAGTGAAGTTCAAGGGAAGCTGCAATCATCAGGATCATCACCATCATATGATCTGCCTTCAATGCCAAAAGACCTACCCGATTAATTTCTGCCCGATGAATTTAACGGATACACCCGATCAATTCCGGGTAGTCAAGCATAAATTTGAGGTGTTCGGTTATTGCAAAGAATGTGAAGAGAACCGGGAAGAAGAATTAGTTGCAGCATCAGATAAACAAAAGGGACTTTAGAAATGGTGACCCTACGCAGAACGATTCAGGCGCCTATTCGGGTGTACCGCAGGTACATTTCCCCTATTAAACCTGCAACCTGCCGCTTCTATCCAACCTGCTCTGCCTATGCCCTGGAAGCCATTGAAGTCCATGGTCCACTGAAAGGCTCATGGCTTGCAGCTAAGCGGATTGCCAGATGTCATCCCTTTCATCCTGGAGGACTTGATCCTGTGCCGCCTCTTCAAGATGAATCTGCTGAGAAGGATTCTGCCCCTGCGACTTGACATGGGGCCTTACCTTTGGGTATATTCACAAGTAATAGTATGAATTCCGAAGAACGGATAAGTAAATCGTTACGTCCATTACAGAGAGCCGGAATGTGCTGAAATCCGGTATGGAACGTTAGATTGAATATGGTCCGGGAGGAACTGTGTTCGAGCGGGAACTGCAATTGAGGTTCACGTAAGATAACAGCGTGTTCCAGCGTTAATGGACAGTTCCCGGGAGGGAACTGGCGAAGCCTGTGCTCTGTGAAGGGACAGGAAATTTGGGTGGTATCGCGTGAGTTATACTCTCGCCCCATTATGGGGGCGGGAGTTTTTTGTTTTTTAATAAGAAAGGATGATTACTGAATGAGTGAGAAAAAAACGTTTTACCTAACGACACCAATTTATTATCCGAGTGACAAGCTACATATCGGACATGCTTATTCAACCGTGGCAGGAGACGCAATGGCCCGTTACAAACGTCTGCGCGGCTACGAAGTGCGTTATCTAACCGGTACAGACGAACATGGACAAAAGATTGAGCGGAAGGCAGAGGAAGCAGGAAAGACCCCTCAGCAGTTCGTAGACGACATTGTTGTTGGTATTAAGGAGCTATGGCGCAAGCTGGACATTTCGAACGATGACTTCATTCGTACTACGGAAGAGCGTCATAAAAAAGTGGTACAGGATATTTTTGATCGGTTGCTGCAGCAAGGAGATATCTATAAAGGTGAATATGAGGGCTGGTATAGTATCCCAGATGAAACCTTTTACACAGAAACGCAATTAGTTGATATTGTGCGTGATGACAACGGCGTGATTACTGGTGCAAAAAGCCCAGATAGCGGTCACCCGGTTGAGCTGGTGAAGGAAGCAAGTTATTTCTTCCGGATGAGTAAATATGCGGATCGTTTGCTGCAATTTTACGAGGAGAATCCTGAGTTTATTTTGCCGGAATCCCGTAAGAACGAAATGATTAACAATTTCATCAAACCCGGACTGGAAGACCTTGCAGTTTCCCGCACAACCTTTGATTGGGGCGTAAAAGTTAAGGGCGACGAGAAGCATGTCGTGTACGTGTGGATTGATGCTTTGACTAACTATATTACTGCTCTGGGTTATGGTTCCGAGGACCGCAGCTTGTATGACAAGTTCTGGCCTGCGGATGTACACATCGTCGGCAAAGAAATTGTTCGTTTCCATACGATTTACTGGCCGATCATTCTGATGGCGCTTGGTGAACCCCTTCCGAAAAAGGTATTTGCCCATGGCTGGTTGCTCATGAAAGATGGAAAAATGTCGAAATCTAAAGGTAACGTAGTTGATCCTGTGACACTGATTGATCGTTATGGCTTGGATGCATTACGTTATTACCTGCTGCGCGAAGTACCGTTTGGTTCGGATGGCACGTTCACACCGGAAAGCTTTGTAGACCGGGTTAACTATGACCTTGCCAACGACCTTGGTAACCTGTTGAACCGTACAGGGGCTATGGTTGAAAAGTATTTTGCAGGCGAGATTCCGGCATATGACGGGAATGTAACAGCATTTGATGGTGAGCTTCAAGCTGCGGCTGAGAATACTTATGCCAAAGTAGAAGAAGCTATGGAAAAAATGGAGTTTTCCGTGGCGCTGACAGCTATCGGAATATTCATTAGCCGCACCAACAAATATATCGATGAGACACAACCTTGGGTACTTGCCAAAGATGAGAATAGAACTGCCGAGTTGGCTTCTGTGATGAGACATCTGGTGGAAGGTCTGCGTACCGCTTCAATCCTGCTGCAGCCGTTCTTGACACAAACACCAGCGAAGATCTGGGAACAGCTGGGTATTCAGCCTGGTGAGTTAACGACTTGGGATAGCGGTAAGACCTTTGGCCTGATTCCGGCAGGAACAAAGCTGGTGAAAGGCAATCCAATCTTCCCACGTCTGGATGTGGAGCAAGAGGTAGCTTATATTGCTGAGGCTATGGGCGCTGGCAAAGCGGCTGCTGAAGTGGCGGAAGCGGCTGCTCCTGCTGCAGCGGACTCCGAGCCAGTGGAAGAGCATAAAGAGGAAATCGGCATTGACGATTTCGCTAAAGCAGAGCTGCGGGTAGCTCAGGTTATTGCTGCAGAGCCAGTGAAAAAAGCTGACAAGCTGCTGAAGCTGCAACTGGATCTGGGTTATGAACAACGGCAAGTGGTTTCTGGTATCGCGAAATTCTATACACCGGAAGAGCTGGTGGGACGTAAAGTGATCTGTATCGTAAACCTTAAGCCGGTGAAGCTGCGTGGGGAGTTGTCCCAAGGGATGATTTTGGCGGCTTCTAAAGGTGACCAGCTAACGATCGCTACCGTGCCGGACAGCATGCCAAACGGAGCAGTAGTGAAATAAGACAATACTGTTGTAGAAATTTTTTAATGAGATTTGCTTGAACAAGGGAATGCTCCTTCAGCCGGGTTGGTTGTGGGAGCATTCCTTTTTATAAAGGAGGATATCGTCCTTTCTTCTGAGTTAGGTTTCTTTGTTGACTTATCGTAACGATTACTATTATACTACTAATAGTAAAATTTACGATTTGAGGGGTAGATCAATATAATGGCGGCAATGAAATCGCGTATAAGTTTGCTCGTCCTTGCACTGGTACTGGTATTTACACTAAGTGCATGCGGACCTAAGAGCAGTGGAAGTATAGTTGAAGGGAAAGTAAATGTAGTTACAACCTTTTATCCTATTTACGAGTTTGCTAAGGAGATTGGCGGGGAAGATATCAATGCTATTAACCTGCTTCCAGTGGGTGTGGAGCCACATGATTGGACACCGCGCAGTCAGGACATTATTAACACTTCTAAGGCACAGCTATTTCTATATAACGGTGCAGGCTTAGAAGGTTGGGTTCCTAACTTTTTAAAAGGCCTTGATAGCAGCAGTAAAGTTAAGGCGGTTGAAGTAAGCCAAGGTATTGATTATATCATGACCGATGAAGATGACGGGCATGATCATGGGGCAAGTGAGGAAGAGTCTCATCAAAATGAGGATACGGATCATAACAGTAATGCCTCAGGAGACAGCCTGCATACGGACCCGCATACTTGGGTAAGTCCAAAATCAGCCATTACTATGGCTCAGAATATTAAAGAAAGCCTTCAGTCCGTGGATCCTGAGCATAAAGAAGGTTATGAAGAGCGTTACAATAACCTTTCGGAACGTTTGCAGGCGTTAGACAGTAAATTCAAAGCGGAGCTTGCTAAGCTGCCCAACCATAAGATCGTAGTATCACATCAGGCTTTTTCTTACCTTGCCCGTGATTATGGATTGGATCAGCATGCGATTATGGGACTTTCGCCAGACGCCGAGCCGCGCGGACAGGATTTAGTGAAGCTTGCGAAAATGGTAAAAGATGAAGGTATTAAGTATATCTTTTTTGAAGAGCTTGTCTCCGATAAACTGGCTAAGACTCTGGCAGCCGAAGCGGGCGTTTCCACTATGGTGCTTAATCCGGTAGAGGGACTTACTGCGGAGCAAGAGAAGAACGGCGATAATTACTTCACTCTGATGGAGAAAAATTTGCAAAATCTGATTATGGCCTTACAATAATAAGGAAAGTATAAGGGAAAGGCGGTACTTAAGCATGCAATCGGTATCCTTGGACTGCCATCAGCATATCATCGATATACAGGATCTTTCTTTTTCATATGGGGAACAGAAGGTGATATCGAATCTTAACTATAGTGTAAGAGAACGAGATTTCCTTGGTATCATTGGTTCTAATGGTGCTGGTAAAACAACATTGATGAAAATGATCGTCGGCTTGCTTCCAGCGAGCAGTGGTGAAATTAAATTATTCGGAACGCCTGTCCGCAAGTTTAAAGACTGGGAACGGATCGGATATGTTCCGCAAAAAAATGCCTTCAACCCGTTGTTTCCAGCAACGGTGCGTGAAGTAGTTCTGTCAGGTCTATATAATAACAAGAATCTGATTCGCAGAGTATCTAAGGCTCAGCATCGTCAATGTGAGGATGCACTTGAAGTCATGCGGATACAAGATATTGCGGAGAAAAGAGTAGGCCAGCTGTCAGGCGGTCAGCAGCAGCGTGTTTTTCTGGCTCGGGCGCTGATTAACCATCCTGACCTGCTGATTTTGGACGAACCTACCGTGGGTATTGATGCCGAATCACAAGCGGGATTCTTTGAATTAATTACCCATATGCATGCTCATCATCATATGACCTTCCTGATGGTGTCACATGATATCGACATGATCAAAAATTATTTAGGTCATGAGCCCGTGCAGACAAATGGTAAAATCAACTTTTACTCCCGCCACTCACATGATCTCCAGAATTGCACAGAAGAGAACCTGCAGCACACGCTCTCTTAAGTCATAATTAAACTCTGAATCGCAGCTTTTTCTGCGATTAGAGCTATACATAGTGTGCGAGTGCGGAAGTCGGGGACTCAATCCTAGTTGTCTTAATCTTTTTCGTATCTAGGCACCGCCAGTCTGCAAGCGTGTCCCTTTAGGGACGAAAGCGATCTTTCCCCGACCTATCTATGTTCAGTAATACTAACTCCTACGCTAGTTGCACTTAACGGGTGTCCAGAGGGCAGAGCCCTTGGGGCCCTCCCTTGGAAGGGAGGGTTTGGGAGGGATCGATAAAGGTTTGAAAATGGTTTGGAAATGGTTTGAAAAAGGCTTTAATATGGTTTGAGTTTTGTATGAAGGAGAGTTTAAGTTGGAAATACTATTTAGCGATTTTTTTCAGCGGGCGCTTGCGGGCGGACTGCTGATTGGTATAACAGCGCCGCTTATAGGCGTTTTTCTTGTGCTTAGACGATTATCCATGATCGGAGATACGCTGGCTCATGTTACTATAGCGGGGGTGGCACTCGGTTTTCTAACAGGATTTTATCCGCTGGGCGCAGGCCTTATCTTTGCAGTGGTAGCGTCCTTCGCGATTGAAAAGCTTCGCAAGGCTTATAAGAGTTATGCGGAGCTGTCGATTGCCATTATAATGTCGGGCGGAGTGGCGTTGGCTTCACTATTTTTCACCTTAGGAAAAGGGTATAATGCTGACGTAATGAGTTATTTGTTCGGCAGCATTTATACACTCGATAATACCGATTTGATCGTGGTAGGCATAGTGACTATAGCTGTTGTAGTGGTAGTTTCGATGTTCTTTAAAGAGTTCTTTTTGCTTAGCTTTGAAGAGGATGCAGCAAGTGTAAGCGGGCTTCCGGTGAAACTGCTTAACATGCTGATCACCATTCTGACAGCACTTGTGATTAGCACAGCCATCAAGATCGTAGGCTCGCTGTTGGTATCTGCTTTGTTGACTATTCCGGTTGCAATCAGCTTATTGCTATCCCGTAGCTTTAAATCCTCGGTCATCCTGGCGGTTATTATTTCGGAGATTGCCGTTGTAGGTGGACTAGTGGTAGCTGGCGTCTGGAATTTGGCTCCCGGTGCAACTATTGTGCTTTTGCTCATATCATTATTGGTATTAACCTTGATCGGTAAAAAGGGATTGCCAGCATAAACAGCGAATTAAGTAATCGGTATCGCATTAGGCAAGCATAAACGCCTTCGGTGTCCTTGTAAGGACGATAAGCGTTTAGGCGAGAAATATAAGAAAAGCAATGATGATGAATTTATCCTTTCTTATATTAAAAAAAGGAGCCATAAACAGCTCCATGAAGTGACTCGAATGCCGGAAGGAGAGCCGCTATTTTGTCTAATATCAATGCAGGAATTGCTTTAGCCGCAGGGGTGGCATCGTTTATATCGCCATGCTGTTTACCGCTGTACCCCTCTTATTTATCGTACATTACCGGGTTATCTGTTCAACAATTAAAATCAGGCAGCAACTCTAAAGAGGTTCGTGTACGCACTCTGACTCATACATTGGCATTTATATTAGGTTTTTCTGCAGTTTTTTACACACTTGGTTTTGGAGCTGGGTTATTCGGGCAATTTTTTAATGGCCAGCGTGATCTGATCCGGCAATTGTCGGCGATTCTAATTATTGTAATGGGTTTATTTTTGCTTGGGATTTTTCAGCCCCAGTTTCTACTTCGCGAACGGAAGCTTGATTTAAAATGGAAACCGGCGGGTTATGTGGGCTCCTTTATTTTCGGGATTGGTTTTTCTGCGGGTTGGTCACCCTGTATCGGACCGATTTTGACGGCAATTATTGCTCTTTCGGCAAGCGACCCGGGCACTTGGTTTACATTGATTACCGCGTATAGCATCGGATTTGCTTTGCCATTTTTTCTTTTAGCCTTTTTCCTAGGCGGAGTGAAGCGTATCCTCAAGTATTCGAATCTGCTGATGAAGATTGGCGGCGTCCTTATGGTATTTATGGGTGTTTTGCTGTTCACGGATCAAATGTTCCGGATCACAGTGTGGCTACAAGGAATAACACCGGATTGGCTGATTTTTTAGGTGAAGTAATCAATACCTGCTTCCGGAAAATGCTCGAAAATCCGCTCTGTGATAAATTCTCGCAGGGCGGTTTGCTGTTCATCCGGATAGACATATTTGTTCTGTCCCCAGCGGCCCCATTTCTTTTTGCGTTTCTCCATGTCCATTTCTAGTTTGGATTTCGGGTAACGCTTCTCAATTACAGTCTTGGCTGTTTTGGTGAATCGGTGCTGAATCATTTCAAAGGTTAGACCTTTTCCGATTTCTGGCGGAAGGGTCTTGGCTAATTTGGCCAGCAACTCTGCATAGCCTTCCTGCCAGCCGTCATACCAAATAATTGGGGCAATAATGAAGCCCAGTGGATAGCCGGCGCGGGCAACCTTTCCAGCCGCTTCAATTCGCTCTTCAAACCGTGAGGTAGCAGGCTCGAAATTTTTAATCACATAGTCAGCATTCACGCTAAAACGAATTCTGGTATGTCCGTTATGCTGCAAATCGAGTAGAGGTTCAACATGTTGGTATTTGGTCACAAAGCGCAGGCGGCCAAGGGGCTCCGCTGCCATGAATGAGATGAGTTCAGACAGAGACCCGGTAATATGCTCCAGTCCTAACGGATCTGAGGTACAGGCTGCTTCAAAAGTCGTGATTTCAGGGCTGCGCTCCTCGATATATTTTTTTGCGGCGTCAATGATGTCTTCGGTGTTTACATATACACGAATGTAAGGCTTTGCACCTAAAGTAGTCTGCAAATAACAATAATGGCAGTGGCCCATGCAGCCAGTTGCGATCGGAATTGCATAATCTGCGGAGGGTTTGGATTGGTCAAACTTTAAGGTTTTGCGCAGGCCGACTACAAGTGTTCTTTTGGCAATTTTATATTGCTCGACCTCTGTGTCACCCGGGAAATTCATTATACGGTTATGCGATGTAGTCATACGATAGGGGATATTGTTAGCCTTCACCCATTCCATGATCCGTTCACCTTTCGGGTAATTTAAAGCATCCGGCTCGAAGAAAACAAGCTCGGGGACAAAAAGGGCTGTAGCTTTTCTGGTTCTTTTTACGGGAGGGGTCTCAGGTGTCACAATAGTCATGAATTCACGCTCCTTCTGAAAGATGAGTACGTTTATTATGCCTAACTGAGTCTCATTAGAAGCATGGCAATCATGGGTAACTCCTCAGCATGTTCTCTTGAAGGACTTGCCAAGGGGCGTTAGAAACATGTATCATTGTTAGAGCAAGGTTTGGCTCGGCGCCAGGTTCATTATAGAAAAGAGGTAAATTTTAATGCCAACACCCAGCATGGAGGATTATTTGGAGCGCATATATAAGCTCATTGATGAGAAAGGTTATGCGCGGGTCTCGGATATTGCCGAGGGACTGGAAGTACACCCCTCCTCTGTGACCAAGATGATCCAAAAACTGGATAAGGACGAATATCTCATCTATGAGAAATATCGTGGGCTTGTCCTAACCAACAAAGGGAAAAAAGTAGGGAAACGTCTTGTTGATCGTCATCAACTATTGGAAGAATTCCTCGGTTTGATCGGAGTACAGCAGGAATTTATCTATAATGATGTTGAAGGGATCGAGCACCACCTGAGTTGGGATTCGATTACACGTATCGAAACGTTGGTGGAATATTTCCGCCGCGATGAAGAACGTCTGCAGACTTTATATGCTATTCACAATGAACTGGCAAGCGATTCTTGAAATGTTTTTTCCCGAAACGGATACCGTCCTTAAAGTTATGCCCAGCAAGGCTTTGTTGAGCATAAACTACTTGATGGTATAGCCGTTTCTATTTTGTTTAGTGCAACCTTTCCCAGTTTTTAGCGTCAAAACGGATAAGTCCTTTTTCTGGCTGAGACTGATACCGCTCTTTTGAAGGGTGGAATCGGTACATCAACTTGGAGGATTGATCCGTTTTTTCTTTTTTTATAGGATACATATTATTTAGATTTGGGGAGGAATTATGAATTATCGTAAATGGATGTTGGGATTGCTAGTATTAGTATTGTTTCTGCCTTTATGGTCTCCTGGGGCACGTGCGGCAGCTGTGCAGATTACCATTGAACTGGATGGCGAGGCGCTGGCAAGCGATGTGCCGCCGTATATCACAGCTTCGAATGTAACGATGGTGCCAATTAGCGTCATTAGTAAAGGGTTGAATGCTGGAGTAGTTTGGAATCAAAGCAGTAAGACAGTAACAATCACGCAAGGAGATACAGAGATCAAGCTGACCAGTGGCCAGAAAAGTGCATTAGTTAATAATGCTTCTGTAGCCCTCGACACCTCAGTACAGATTAAGCAGGGACGGGTTATGGTGCCGCTTCGTTTTGTAAGTGAACAATTGGGGTTACAGGTTATCTGGGATCAGGCTACCAAACATATTTCTTTGTACTCTAATACAGAGCCGCCGCAGGCTGCTGATCCGGAAACACCAGCAGTACCTACTGCGACTCCAGTCGTTACACCAACGCCGACCCCAGCTCCTACAGCGACTCCAAAACCGACCTCGCCAACAGTTCCAAGTATTCCTGGTGCGTCGGCTAACAAGGAGATGAAGGGAGCCTGGATCTCTACAGTATTTAATCTGGACTGGCCTTCAGTAGCTTCTGCAGGTAACGAAGCGAAACAAAAACAAGAATTTGATAATCTGCTGGACAAGCTAAAAGCTGTGGGTTTTAATGCTGTTTTTGTACAGGTTAGAACCTCAGCAGACAGCCTGTACCCTTCTGTTCTAGTTCCTTGGTCTAAGGTGCTGACCGGCACCCAAGGAAAAAATCCGGGTTATGACCCGTTGAGCTATATGGTCAGCGCTGCACATTCACGCGGTATGCAGTTCCATGCATGGTTCAACCCATTCCGCGCGACAACGGATGCTTCTACATCCGCATTAGCAAGTAATCATGTGGCTAAGTCAAATCCGGAATGGATTGTGGACGCCGGAGGTAAAAAATACATCAATCCAGGGATCCCAGCAGCCCGCCAGCACATTATCGATACAGTGTTGGAGGTCGTCAAAGGCTATGATGTAGATGGTGTCCATTTGGATGATTATTTCTATCCTTCAGGGGTATCTTTTGCCGATGATACTGCTTATAAGACTTATAACACGAAGAACCTGTCCTCTAAGGCGGATTGGCGCCGCGATAATATTAATGAATTTGTCCGTCAATTGGGAGAACAGATTCATAAGGTGAAACCGAAGGTTTCTTATGGAATTAGTCCGTTTGGTGTATGGCGTAATATCAAAAAAGACAGCACAGGTTCGGATACCACAGCTGGAGTTACCGCTTATGACGATATGTACGCCGATGTTCGGACATGGATCAAGCAAGGCTGGATTGACTATGTAGCACCGCAAATTTATTGGAGTTTGTCCTTTAGCACTGCCCGCTACGATAAGCTAGTAGATTGGTGGGTTAAAGAAGTAGAGAATACGAATGTTAAGCTCTATATTGGGCAAGCTGCTTATAAGGTTGGAGCAAGTGACCAGAAAGCAGAATGGCAAAGTGGCGACCAAATCATCAACCAGCTTAAATATAATGAGAAATATAAAGAGGTTGCAGGCAGCATTATGTTCAGAGCAAATGACATTGTAGTCCGCAATCCGTTTGGATTATCAAATTTGCTGACCTTTTATTTTCAGTCCAAATAAGATAACTGTTCTAGATAAGGAGTCATGAATGCTCCCCCGTGCTCATAGATAAGCAATAGAATCTATGGGAAACGGGGGATTTTTGTGTATGGAGATTAACGCTGTGTTTGAAGGAGGGGGAGTTAAAGGGATTTCTCTCGCTGGAGCAGTTGAAGCCACGGAAAAGGCGGGGCGAACCTTTAAAAAGGTCGCTGGAACCTCCTCAGGCGCGATTGTAGCGACTTTACTGGCTGCGGGTTATGAAGGTGAGGAAATGAGTCGGATTATCCAAGGAACTTCTTTTTCATCGTTTATGAAGCGAGCTCCCATCTATAATACGGCTTGGGTAGGTCCTGCACTGCGAGTGTTATTGAAGAAGGGATTGTATTCGGGTGAAGCCTTGGAATCGTGGATGAGATCGCTTTTGCTAAAAAAGGGAATTATCACTTTTCGTGATCTGCCTCCAGGCAAACTATCTATAATTGCTTCTGACATTACCAATGGCCGGATATTGGTCTTACCAGATGGGTTGGAACAGTATGGAATCTCTCCTGAACATTTTGAGGTGGCTAAGGCTGTGCGTATGAGCTGCAGTATTCCTTATTTTTTTGATCCAGTGATGCTCAGGTTAAATGGACAGTCCGCTAGAGGGAAGTCTTTTATTGAGCAATTTGTATACGTTGTGGACGGAGGATTATTAAGCAATTTTCCTTTATGGCTATTTGACGGGATGGATAGTAAAGTGCCGGGGAAAAGAATCCCTACGGTAGGGTATCAAACAGTAGGTAAAACCGACCCGCAGCCCCACAGGATTAGGGGACCGTTCAGTATGCTGCAAGCTATGGTAAGCACCATGCTGTCTGCTCATGATGAGAAATATATTGAAGATGATAAATATGTCCGCACAGTAACCATCCCAACGCTTGGTATCGGCACGACCCAATTTAATATTACGAAGATGCAAAGCGACGAATTGTATGCCGCCGGACTGAAGGCAGGGGAAGACTTCTTTAAGGAGTGGCGCCCCAGATAAACAAGCATGCTTTATAATATCAGAAAAAAAGCATCCCGCACGTTATTTTGAAACGTGGAGATGCTTTTTGGTGTTTGTTTTTATTTAGTTAATGGTACTTCGGAAGCTGATCATCGTTTTTCCCTTTATTTCCTTCGATGACTTGGAAGGGATAACTTTTGCGTTTGCCTGGTGGTGCTTGTGTCTTGCGAATCCCAGCAACCTTGGACATGGTTTTCTGCGAAGGTTTGACTTTGATTCTAGATCCATTGCTGCTGCGAGCATATTTCCCTGGTCCCATTTTGTAAGCATAATACACAATTGCTAACAGTACTAAGGGGAGAATCAGCTTCGACAGCGTATAGAAAGGCTCAGTCAAGACTCCAATCACAAAACCGAATATTGCAAGAATTACTGAAATCCAAAAAATTAAAGCATGCCTGATCATAGGACACTCATCCTTTCGCAGGATCCAATATGCCGCCTGACACACTTGCCTCTGTATATCCTCTGGCTTCAATCTCTGCATCAAGTTCACGCATACGATTAAAAGAAGCGATGGATACTTCTACCTGATCATCCTTTGGTTCTTTGGTAGTGAGCAGCTGCAGCCATAGTCCAGGGTATCCCAAGTATTTGAGACCTGGAATTTCTCTTACTGCGTTGGTACCCTTCAGAACCTCAAACGAAACACCGATTACGACAGGCAGCAGAATAATCCGTTGGATCACACGTTCCCAAAGATTATCCCATGGTACTACGGAGTAAATAATAACGCCGAGGATAATCGTCAGCATCATAAAACTGCTTCCGCAGCGGTAATGCAGACGGCTGTATTTCTGAACGTTCTGGACAGTCAGCTCTTCGCCTGCTTCAAAGGCGCTGATGACTTTGTGTTCCGCACCGTGATACTGGAATAGCCGCTTGATCACAGGTGTTTGCGAAATCGCCCATAAATAGACCAGCAAGAGAACCATTTTAATGCCGCCTTCTATGAGGTTGTGCAGTACATAGTTATCAAATGCATTCTTGAATAAAAAATCTTCGACAAATACTGGTACAAGCGTAAAAATGAGCTTTCCGAATAAGAAGGAGAGAATACCCATTACAGCAACGCCAAAAATCATTCCTAGGCTCCAGCCTTCGTCCTTTTTCTTCGGCTTAGCTTTCTCTTTCGCCAGTTCTTCGGGTTCCAATTCATCTTCGGCATAGGATTCAGCCGAATAGTTCAAGTGCTTAGAGCCTTTGGCGCTGGCATCTATAATACTGACAAGGCCGCGAAGCAGCGGAATCTTGCGCAGTTTAGTGACCCAGCTCTTATCGCTTCTTGGCACCTCCAAAAATGTAATCTCCTGATTCTTTCGTCGCACGGCTGTTACATTAATATGCTTGCCGCCGAACATGACGCCTTCAATGACGGCTTGGCCGCCATAGCTGGGAGTTTCCTGGGACAACCAATTCACCTTCCCGTAATTAATATGATTTATATAATACATTGTAACTAATTTTTGAAGACATTACTAGTTGGATCGCCTTTTGCTGCACATACTACCTTATATGGACAAGGAGAGACAAATCGGTATTAAAAATACGGAAAGAGAGGCAATTCTATGAGCAAATCACATCAACAACAATCAGATCATACTAATATTTGGTTTTTTGCGCTCGAATTAGGTTTTTTCGCAGGTTTGATTTGGGGAGGGCTGCACTGGTTAATTTACTGGTTCAGCTTTACCAAGGTTAGTCCTGGTTATTTAGCAGAGCCGTTTTTTAAACATACTTTTCTGACAACAATGTATGGACATCTCGTGGGTTATTTGTTTTTTATCTTATTTTCAGTGATAGCCTCACTGCTATATGTGCTTATTCTGCGCAAGCTGAAGGGGCCTTGGCCAGGATTGGTTTATGGTGTTTTGTGGTGGGTAGTTATATTTATTCCCGGCTCGCAAATGTTTCTTATGCAGCCGCCTTTTAAGCTGCCGTGGAACACTGTGATTAGTGAGTTCTGCCTTTTTTTACTTTGGGGGATGTTCATTGGATACACAGCGGCGATTGAGTATACCGACGAACGAAAGCGTGAGCAAGCGACTGCACTTGCCTAACGGCTCGAAAAAACTTCTCAAGGGGATATCCCTATGTTAAAATACAATGTGGCTATTTCGAGAGGAGAATGAAAATGGGTAACGAGCGCGTCTCCAAGCTGCGTAAGGTTTTGCAGGATAAAGGATTGGAAGCAATGTTGATAACCAGCGGTTATAACCGCCGCTATTTAAGTGGATTTACCGGATCGTCCGGTTATGTATTGGTGACAAGCGATGATTGTTATCTGCTAACTGACTTCAGGTACATGACACAGGCTGCGGATCAAGCGGTAGGAGTTAAGGTTGTAGAGCATGGTCCTAAATTTATTGATACAGTACGCGAGTTGCTGCCAACAGGCAGTGAGGTACGTGTTGGTTTCGAACAGGATGATGTCTCATTCAGCGCTTATACCTCATATGCGGAAGCCCTTAAGCCGGCAGTGTTAGTTCCAGTTACTAAAGCCGTGGAAGACCTCCGTATGTTCAAGGATGCTGAAGAGCTTGCTGTTATGCAACGTGCAGCTGATCTGGCTGATGCTACATTCAATCATATTCTGAATGTGATCAAACCAGGCATGACTGAAAGAGACGTCGATTTGGAAATGGAATTCTATATGCGTACCCACGGGGCAACTGCGTCATCGTTTGATACGATTGTTGCTTCAGGTGAACGTTCGTCCATGCCGCATGGCGTAGCAAGCAGCCGTGTAATTCAAGGTAATGAATTTATTACGCTTGATTTCGGTGCACTACTCGATGGATACTGCTCAGATGTGACTCGTACCATTGCACTCGGAGCTCCAGATCCGAAGCTGAAAGAAATCTATGATATTGTGCTGGAAGCTCAGCTACATACGTTGGCACATATCAAACCGGGTATGACTGGACGGGAATGTGATGCACTGGCACGTGATATCATCGCTAGCTACGGATATGGTGATCAATTTGGACATAGTACGGGTCATGGACTTGGAATGGAAGTTCATGAATGGCCGCGTTTGTCCAAGCTGAGTGACGATATCATGCAGCCGGGAATGGTCGTTACTGTAGAACCAGGTATCTATTTGCCGGGGATTGGCGGAGTACGTATTGAAGACGATATTGTGATCACCGAGAGCGGAATATCGCTGCTGACCCATTCGTCCAAAGAATATACAGTACTGTAAGTAAGAAAAGTAGTGGTTTAATTATCGAATTCAGGAGGGATTTTTAGTGATTTCAGTAAACGATTTTAAGACAGGCTTGACCGTAGAGGTGGACGGTGATATTTTTACCGTTCTTGATTTCCAGCACGTTAAACCAGGTAAAGGTGCAGCGTTCGTTCGCTCTAAACTGAAAAACCTGCGCAATGGTAACACTGTAGAGCGTACTTTCCGTGCAGGTGAAACTATTGGCCGTGCTATTATTGAGAACCGTGGCGTGCAATATTTGTATGCAAGCGGATCGGAGCATGCTTTCATGGACAATGAAACTTATGACCAATTCGAATTGTCCAGCAAGCAGCTTGAATGGGAATTGAACTTCCTTAAAGAGAACATGACTGTAAACATCATTAGTTACCAAGGTGAAATCCTTGGGATTAACCTGCCTACCAGCGTAGAGCTGAAGGTTGTTGAAACTGAGCCAGGAGTGAAGGGAAATACTGCTCAAGGCGCTACTAAATCGGCCAAGCTTGAAACAGGTCATTCTGTACAAGTTCCTCTGTTCATCAATGAAGGAGATGTGCTGCTTATTGATACTCGCGAAGGTAAATACATCTCCCGCGCGTAGGAAGCATCATACTTGCCGAACTTATAACCAATCAGCCTCCCCCGTTATTACGGTGGGGGGTTTTTGGTATATAAACGAGGATGCATGAGGAACAGTATGGGTGAGAATGTTATACTTACGAATTAAAGGATTAGAAGGAGGCGCATATGAGAAAATTAATTATTTCTGAGTTCATATCCCTTGATGGTGTTATGGAAAATCCACAATGGACCTTCTCATTCGGAAGTGAAGAACAGGAGCATTTCAAGTTTGCTGAACTGAAAGCTGCTGACGCTCTAATGTTAGGACGGACAACCTACGAAGGTTTTGCAGAGGCTTGGCCAAATATGGTTGAGCAGACAGGTGAGTACGGTGAAATGATGAATGGATATGCTAAGTACGTAGTCTCCACAACTCTCGAAGAAACAACATGGAGCAATTCAAGCTTGATCAAGGGCGATCTTGTTCAGGAGGTGTCCAAGCTGAAGGAGCAGCCGGGGAGAGATATTCTCGTTTTTGGCAGTCGTACGCTTGCGCAGAGCCTGATGCAGCTTGGCCTTGTCGATGAATATCAGCTTCTGGTCTTCCCGATTCTGCTGGGTAGCGGTCAGCGCCTGTTCGATAACGTTGGTGAAGAGAAGACGTTGGAGCTAGTGGACTCCAAAAGATTCAGCTCTGGAGTGATGGCCCTGACTTATCGACCAGCTTCTCAATAAAAAACTGGAAGACGGGTGAAATGAGGTCAGCTAGTGTCTTGAAGCTGACCTTATCTTTTTGTTAGCTTCTGGAAAATCAATAATTTTTTAATGAAATCATTAACGCATTACGCTATTTTCGTATTATACTGGTTTAAAGCGGGAAACCGATTAGAAGCAACTACATAGACCGATATGGGGAGTGAGTGGGACTTTGTCACTTTATGTTATGAAATTCGGAGGCAGCTCCGTCGGCGACACAGAACGCATGCAACGTGTTGCCAAGCGCATCGCAGACAAGCAGGATGAGGGACATCGCTGCGTTGTAGTTGTATCTGCTATGGGGGATACAACAGATGATTTGATCGATACGGCGAAGCAATTAAACGGGCAGCCGCCTGCACGTGAAATGGATATGCTGATGACAACAGGAGAGCAGATTTCCGTTGCTCTTTTGTCCATAGCTCTTCATGGGATCGGGCGGAATGCAGTATCTTATACAGGATGGCAGGCCGGGTTCCGTACAGACGAAACCCACGGTAGAGCTCGTATCAATGATATTGATCCACACCGTGTAGTAGCGTCTTTGGAACGCGAACAGATCGTTATCGTTGCCGGTTTCCAAGGGATGACTTTGGATGGTGAGATCACTACCCTGGGCCGCGGAGGATCGGACACGACAGCTGTAGCCCTTGCGGCTGCTATTCAAGCAGATGTATGTGAGATTTATACCGACGTTGATGGTATCTATTCTACAGATCCACGCATTGTGAAAACAGCCCGTAAGCTGAACGAAATCTCATACGATGAGATGCTAGAGCTTGCCAATCTGGGAGCGGCGGTACTACATCCGCGTGCAGTGGAGTATGCTAAGCGTCATCAAGTTAAGCTGGTCGTTAGATCGAGCTTTAATCATAATGAAGGTACTGTTGTGAAGGAGGAAGCAAGCATGGAGCAAGGAGTCGTAGTTAGTGGGATTGCTTATGATAAGAATGTAGCACGTGTCAGTATTCTAGGAGTACCTGATGTACCAGGTGTACTCGCTCAAGTCTTCGGCAAGCTGGCTGAAGAAGGCGTAAACGTTGATATCATAGTACAAAGTGGTGTGCAGAATGAGCAGGCTGACTTCTCATTTACAGTTTCACTTGATGAACTGGACCGTGCGAAGGAAGTAATTAAAGAAATCCATAAAACTTTACCTTACCGTGAAGTAACGTCCGAGGATAACCTCGTTAAGGTTTCTATTGTTGGCGCGGGTATGGTTAGCCATCCTGGTGTTGCGGCTCAAATGTTTGATGTGCTCTCCCAAGAGGGCGTAAGCATTAAGATGGTCAGCACGTCTGAGATTAAGGTTTCTTGTGTAATCGAATCCGGCAATTTGCCATCGATCATTCAGGCGCTTCACACCGCTTATAATCTGGATACAACTGAGCAGGCCTTTGTTGGTGGTCCTAAGGATCGTCGTTAAGAGCCATACAATCAATTAAAAGGGAGATCCTACAGCTATTTAGCTACGGGGTCTCCTTTTTGGGCATCAGCTATAAATGAAAAGGAACGCTGCAGGTTTGAATGCAGCGTTCCTTTTTACATCTATATGGGTATTTATCCTAAACGTCTAAATCGGCCTAGAATTTCAACAGTCTCAAGTACATTGACGAAAGAGCTTGGATCCGTCTCAAGGATAGTCTTACGCAGCTCTGACAGCTCATAGCGGGTCGTTACGGTCATCAGCATTGTATTGCCCTCGTGACTGTAACCGCCCTCTGCGTTGACTACTGTGATGCCATGAGGCAGCTCTCTAAGACGATTCAGCATTTTATCCCGTTCCTTGGTAACAATGAAGCAGGTTAGTTTAACATGACGAATATGAATCATATCAACCACTCTGCTTTTTACAAAAATACAGAGCATAGCGTATAAGGCTGAGTCCCAGCTTTTAAAGAAACCTAAACTCAGAATAACGATCCCATCCATTACGAAGAGTACATTCCCAATAGGTATATCCCGCTTACGTGTAATAATCGAGCCTAATATATCAAATCCTCCAGATGAGCCCCCGGCACGGAGAGAAAATCCAACCCCGCCAGCAATAATTACGCCGCCAAAAATACTAGCCAAAATCGGGTCTTTGGTCACTTTCACCGCAGGAATAATTGTCATGAACCAGGTGGTAGCTAAAACGGAAAGCATGCTTAGTAAGATGTACTTTTTCCCCACTGCAATAAATCCCCAGATCAGAACAGGAAGGTTTATCGCAAAATAAATGATTGAGATGTACTTCGGATTAGTTACATACCCGATGACTGAAGCCACCCCCGCTACCCCGCCGCTTAGCAGTTGATGAGGAATTAGAAATAATCTCATCCCTGCGGCGACTAAAAAAGCTGAAAAAATAATGATTGCCGCTTCTCTTACTGGTCTGACTACGGACCGCATGCTGAGCGGTAGCCCGTAATTTCGTACGTGCATGACACAAATCCCCTCTTTTTCTTATGTCTTTTTAGTTTGCCTTTTTTTGAAAATATAAACTCACTATATTTCCAATTAAAAAGGATACCACAGATGAAGGCGTTCGTAAAAATTATTTTATCGTACTGATTATATTTATTTATGAACCCACTCACTATGAATTCTTTCACAGTCTGATCTGCAAATCTGTCATTTCTCATTGTCTAAAGTGAAAAAGCCACGCATATCCATGAGTAATAGAAAGCTAAACAAGCCTCAGATCTCTTTTGGTATGAATGAATTAGTAAAAGGAGTGGAGTAGATTGGACAAGTATGTAAGCTGGATGGCGACTCTGCGGTTGTTCTCGGGCAGTGCAGAGATTATAGCTGCGCTGATAATGCTCAGATTAAATCAGGTCGATAAAGCGCTGGCTGTCAATTCTGGACTGGCTTTGGTAGGCCCGACCATATTGATATTGACGACAGCTATTGGCCTGACTGGGATGGCACAGCAGCTGTCATGGAGCAAATTAGGCTGGGTGGGCTGCGGTGTAGCCTTTCTCTTAATCGGGATTTTGAAAAAATGATAGATGATAGGCATATTAGGCGCGTACAAGCATAAATATGGAATAAAGCAATTAAGTAGAGGACAGCTTGGGGGTACTTTGTATGGCAGATGATTGGCTGCAATTGTTTCCTGAAAAAGTAAGAGCGCTGTTAAAGTGCCTTCCCCTTCCGCTGCTAGGAATGGTGGAGGAGATTCGTGTCCGTGAAGGTCGTCCGCTGGAAATTAACTACTCTGGTAAATATCACTTTCTAAGAGTGAATGGCAGTTTGACGCAGAGGCCTGAAGAAGCTTACAAGCCGGATCGGGAAGACACTCATCGACTGCTAGACCTGATCAGCAACCATTCGCTATATACGATGGAAGAAGAGCTGAGAAAAGGATTTATTACGATTCCCGGCGGTCATCGGATAGGACTTGCTGGTCGGACAGTACTGAGTAGCGGAGGTGTAGAGCATCTTCGTGATATCACTGGCTTTAATGTCCGAATTGCTCGTGAAGTACCTGGAATCGCAGATGGAGTGTTGCCTTATTTACTGGACAAGGGGCGGCAGCGAATGATGCACACCTTGATTCTCTCCCCTCCACAACATGGCAAGACTACCCTACTCCGCGATCTTGCGAGACAAATCTCCTTAGGGGAATTGGGCAAGCGCGAAGGGATTAGACCGGGGCTGAAGGTGGGAATTGTTGACGAACGGTCTGAAATTGCTGGCAGCCGGCGTGGTGTTCCCGCTTTTGACGTGGGTCCGCGGACAGATGTTCTTGATGGCTGTCCCAAGGCAGAAGGCATGATGATGATGATCCGGTCGCTATCGCCAGATGTATTAATCGCGGATGAGATTGGGCGTCCGGAAGATGCCGAAGCAGTTACCGAGGCACTGCATGCCGGAATATCTGTCATTGCTTCCGCTCACGGAAAAGATGTAACAGAGTTGGCTCGTAGGCCGGGTCTTGGAGGACTGCTGGAACAAAAGATGTTCGAGAGATATGTCATACTCCATCGTTCAGAAGCAGGTCTCACGTTTCGTATTCTGGATGGTCAGAAAAGAGGAATGCTGCTTATCTCTCCCGGGGATCGACTAGGTGGTGATTTGCATGCTTAAGCTGTTCGGTGCTGTGCTCATTGTGGTGGCTGGTACGCTTGCAGGTCTCCAGTTTGCTCGTCAATATGCAGACAGGCCCAGACATATCAGAGGTTTAATAGCAGCACTACAGCGGTTGGAAACAGAGATCATGTACGGCTTCACCCCACTGCCGGAAGCCATGCGGCGGATTGGGAATCAGTCGAAGGACCCGCTGAAATCGTTGTTTGTCAAAACAGCGGAGGAGATGAGCCCTCCCTATGACAGAAGCGCCCAGGATGCCATCCAGCGGGCGATGGAAGCATATTGGAAGTCTACCGCTATGAAGGGGACAGAAAGAGAGATTCTTCGCCAGCTCAGCTGTACTCTCGGCACAAGCGATAGGTCGAATCAGAGCACTCATATCGCGTTAGCATTGCAGCAATTGAAGCAGGAGGAGTCGGTGGCCAGAGAGGATCAAGGCAAATATGAAAAGTTAAGTAAAAGCCTGGGTCTGCTGCTTGGAGTACTGATCGTCATTTTGATCTTTTAGCGAGGTGCCAGGAATGAATATTGAAGTCAATGCGATTTTTCAAATTGCCGGCATTGGCATAATTATCGCCATGATACACACGGTGCTCAAACAGATGGGAAAAGAGGATTTTGCACATTGGGTCACCGTGATCGGGTTCGTAGTCGTGCTGTTCATGGTGATTCGTATGCTGGACGGGTTGCTGCAGGAAATAAAAACGATCTTTCTTTTTCAATAGGCGTGCTATGGAGATTATTCAAGTTGTTGGGATTGGGCTGATATCGACCATATTGATTCTCGTACTGAAGGAACAAAAACCGATGTTCGCCTTCCTTCTTGCTACTACAACAGGCATTCTAATTTTCATGTTTCTGATCGGCAAGATCGGAATGATCCTCTCTACACTGGAGCGGGTGGCTGAGTCATCGGGGATGGAAATGATTTATTTGAAGACTGTTTTCAAAATCATCGGCATTTCCTATATCGCGGAGTTTGGTGCACAGATTGTACGAGATGCCGGTCAGGAATCAATTGCTTCCAAAATAGAACTCGCCGGCAAAGTGCTAATTATGGTACTAGCCGTACCCATTATCAGCATCATTATCGAAACCGTCATGAAACTACTGCCTGCTTAAAGCAATCGTGAAGAGAGCTGAGCAACGAATCGGGAGGAGAAATTATGCAAGAGCGCAGTGTTTTCCGACCTCCAAAACTAAAAATAATACTGCTGCTGCTTCCATTCTTTTTCATACTATGGTTTGCAGGTACAGCTCAGAGTGTGCAAGCTTCCTCAACACCAGAATCCGGCAGTTCTTCCCCGGTAGATCAGTGGGTTAAGAGCCAGGTGAATAATTTACCCAAAGATAAAGTCGAGTCGTATTGGGATCAGCTGATGAAGGATTATGGTGGTTTTTTCCCGGACGGGGCCACACCTACGCTAATGGACATGCTGCTTCCAGGAGATAAGGGGCTCAGCTTAAAGGGTGTATTATCTGGGCTTCTAGGCTTTATGTGGCATGAGGTTCTGTACAATGGAAAGCTGCTCGTGACGATTGTGATGATCAGTGTGCTCAGCATGATTCTGGAGACGCTGCAAACCGCTTTTGAGCGAAAAACGGTCAGTAAGGTCGCTTATACGCTCTGTTATATGGTGGTGCTGGTTATTGCCGTGAACAGCTTCAATATCGCTATTGGTTATGCAAAGGATGCTATCGATCGGATGATCGATTTCATGATGGCGATGATTCCACTGCTGTTCGCGCTGCTGGCTTCGATGGGGAATATCGTTACAGTCTCCGTCACCCATCCGTTAATTGTTTTTATGATTCATACGGTTGGCACCATGATCCACACCCTTGTTTTTCCGCTTCTGTTCTTCTCGGCTGTGCTGCATCTGGTCAGCGCATTGTCGGAGAAATATAAACTAACCCAGCTGGCTAATCTGCTGCGAAACATCGGTGCTGGATTGTTAGGTGTACTGCTAACTGTGTTCTTAGGTGTAATTTCCGTTCGAGGGATAACAAGCTCAGTAACGGATGGGGTCACCATTCGGGCCGCTAAATATATTACAGGGAATTTTGTTCCGGTCATCGGCAAAATGTTCGCGGATGCCACAGACACAGTAATCTCAGCTTCACTGCTGGTGAAGAATGCGATCGGATTATCGGGTGTCATTATCATATTGTTCCTGTGTGCTTTTCCCGCGATCAAAATCCTGGTGCTTGCCCTTATCTACAACATAGCCGCTGCAGTGATGCAGCCGCTGGGAGAGACGCCGATTGTGGTCTGTCTCCAGACGATTGGAAAAAGCATGGTCTACGTATTCGCTGCTTTGGCTGCTGTTTCCTTAATGTTTTTTATGGCGGTTACGATCATGCTGACTGCGGGCAATTTGACCGTAATGATGAGGTGAAGCAACAAAACTTTTAGGAGGGAAACCATGAGCTGGTTGGGCGGTTGGCTGCGGGAGATCATCCTGGTTGTGCTGTTGGCGTCATTTGTTGAATTGCTGCTCCCAAGCAAATCCATGGAGCGTTATGCAAGATTGGTGCTAAGTCTCCTAATCCTGCTCACGATGCTCAGCCCTATCGTCTCTCTCCTGAAAGGTGATGCAATCTCCGAACTGAGTATCGCTATGGGACAGCAAGAGAAAGAGGGCGGTTTGTTCACTGGCGGAGGGAAGGGAGACCCATCCTTGGAACAGATTCTGGCAGATGGGCAAAAGCTTGCACAAGGCCGTCAGGAACAGAGTCTGCAGCTCGCTGCCGAAGAGGTGGCGGGTCAGATGAAAGAGCAGATTATCAGCGAGACCGGCAAACGCGGGGTTAATGTCACCGTAACACTGGGCATAGGGAAGTCTGGCGGCACCGGTAACGAAGACGTCCCTGTCATTTCTAATGTAAGGGTCTCTATGCCTCAGACAACGGCTAACTCCCCGGGTACTTCCGGAGCTTCCAGCCCAGCGACTACAGCACCCATTACAATCTCTCCTGTAGCACCTGTAGAAGTTAAAATTGGCGCTAATCCGGGAGATAACGTAGAGAGTGAAGCGACATCATCAGCTGAACCTAATAAAGCAGTGAACGGAACTGTAGCTGAAGACAGCGCGTCCTCGAGTGAAATGGAGTCCATTGTAAAGCTGCTGGAGCTGAAGTGGGATTTGGATCCCAAAGTCATTCAGGTGGATGGCAGCGTGGCTAGTAACGTCAAATCATGAGCTTGATGTTTCTAAGAAACTATAATTTTTAGGAGGGATGGGAGTGGGCAATTGGCTGAAAAAGCTTGAGCAGTGGGCTGGGGGTGGGGCCGGCAGTCCAAAGAGAAGCCATACCTTTCGCTGGCTGATCATTCTGGGTCTGCTGGGCGCAGCGATCATGCTATTCAATTCCTTCGTTAATGTGAAGAGGATTGATAACGAGAATACAGGGCGTGAGCCGCCGGTGAATCAGTCCTCTCAAACGGCGCTGGTGCAGAGTGATCCAACCACAACGACCAATTCGTTCGACAGCATCGAACTTGCGATGGAGAACCGGATGAAGGAAATTTTGGAGAAAATCGTTGGCGTCGGTACAGTCGATATCATGGTTACAGTGGAGTCTACAGAAGAAATTGTCGTGGTGCGTAATATGAATGACTCCCAACAGCTTAGTGAAGAGACGGATGCCAGTGGGGGGAAACGTCATACGACACAATATACGAGGGATGGCGAAATCGTAACCTACTCGCAATCAGGGGACGAGACACCCATTGTGACGAAGCGGATCAAACCTCAGGTACGCGGCGTACTGGTAGTTGCCAAAGGGGCAGAGAACAAGGTTGTTCGTGGACTCGTCGAGCAGGCTATAGAAAAAGGCTTGAACGTCCCAATCCAACGCATTTCAGTAGTGCCACGCAAACAAGAGTAGCAGGAGAAAGTCAATAAGTGAGTGCTTCCGAAGCAGCCACTAGATTAAATTTTAGGAGGAATTAGGAATGAACGGCAAAAGACAAACGATATGGTTGGTTTCTATGCTCAGCTTGATGGTGGTCCTCTCTGCATACTATTTATTCACTGAAGACTCAGGTGCTTCGATTCCAAAAGACACGGCTGGCACCATGCAGGTTGATTCCCTGAAAGACACAGCAGGTGCAGCGTTGCCAACGGTTGGCGACAAAGGTGTTGTTGTGAACGAAGTTGTTAGTCAAGGCGATGTTGTTGCCGATGAAGGCGTTGTAGATAGCACTACTGGCGCCGCTACTACAGACGACAGCGCTACTGCCGCCAAAACGGATGACAGTGCGGCTACCGCTAAAACGGATGATAGCACTACTACTGCTAAAACGGACGAAAGTACAACTACAGCTGCTAAGGACGACAGCAGTAAAACTGCCGCAAATAGCAGTGACTCAGAGAAGGCAACAACCGACACTGCTGCTAAAGATGCCACGAAAACAGATACATCTGCTAAAGATACAGCCGCAAATACAACAACCAAGACTCCAGCCAAAAATGACAAAGAAATTCTTGATGAAGTAGCTTCTCAAAGCGTATCGGCGAGCAGCATGTTCACTAACTACCTTTATGAACGTGAGCAAAAGAATCTTAAGAACCAACAAGACTTGCTTGCTTTGATTAATGACATGGATAAAACACCTGCTGATAACGCAGTCGCTCAAGAACAACTTCTCAATCTTGAAGAAAAAGAATCCAAAATTACTGGTATCGAAGAACAGCTTCAACAAAAATATGGAGAAGCGATTGTAAAGGAAGAAGCTGGAGACAGCTACAAAGTAGTCGTTCTCAGCGACAAACTGGATGTAAAGCAAGCGGTTAGCATCGTGGATCTCGTAATGAAGGAACTCAGTGTATCTCAAGATAAAATTAGTGTACAATACGTTTCTGAGCAATAATAAGCTGTAAAATTAAAAGAAAAATGACGAAAGAGCTCGGGTTGCCCCGGGCTCTTTCCATTTTTACCGATTGTGATATAATACATAAAGTTATCTTGTCCGCTTAAGAAGTGGCTTCGAGAGAAAGCTGAAGGAGTGAACTGATATATGTTCAAGTTGAGCGAAATTAAGGAATTGATTAAATTGCTGGACCAGACCTCCTCTGTACATGAGTTGGAGATCGAAAGCGAAGGAATGAAGCTTGCAATTCGCAAACCGGATCGCCCTGAAGCTGATGGAACAGCAGTACAGGCGACTCCTTATGCTGCCTATCCCTTTACGCCTGCCCCGCAGCCGCAGAGCGTACCGCAAGTATCCTATCCGGTAGTAGGTGAAGTTCCTCCAGCGCAGCAGCCACAAGCAGCTGCAGAAGGCAAACTACATAAAATTGTGTCTCCAATGGTGGGGACCTTTTATAGTGCCGCTTCTCCGGAAACGCCTTCGTTTGTTAATGTTGGAGACCGTGTAAGTGAAAAATCAACGGTTTGCATTATTGAGGCGATGAAACTGATGAATGAGCTGGAAGCGGAGATTAAAGGTGAAATCGTGTCTGTACTTGCTGAGAACGGTCAGCTTGTAGAATACGGTCAACCACTATTCTTGGTTAAACCGGAATAAATACCGCAGACTACTTAAGGAGCGGAAGCTTCGCAAAACTTTGGGAGGAAACGCATGAACATTCAAAAAGTGTTGATTGCCAACCGCGGCGAAATCGCGGTCCGCATTATTAGGGCCTGCCGTGAACTGGGCATTTCCACCGTCGCGGTCTATTCGGAACCCGACCGGGATTCACTGCATGTCCGGTTGGCTGATGAAGCTTACTGCATCGGTCCGATGCCGGCCAAGGACAGCTATCTGAACTTTACAAATATTATGAGTGTAGCCACCTTAACGGAATGTGATGCCATCCATCCTGGCTATGGATTTTTAGCTGAAAATGCGGATTTTGCAGAGATTTGTGAATCTTGCAATATTATCTTCATAGGACCTTCTCCAGATGCCATAAACCGTATGGGTGACAAGGCTGTAGCGAAGGAAACCATGAAACTGGCTGGAGTTCCGATTATCCCGGGCTCAGATGGTCTAGTAGGCGATGTAGAGGAAGCTGTCATGCTGGGCCGCGATATTGGTTACCCGATCATCGTTAAGGCTACTGCAGGTGGCGGAGGTAAGGGAATACGGATTGCTGAGGACGAGGAATCTTTGGTGAAGCAGATTACTGCTGCACAACAGGAAGCACAAAAGGCGTTTGGTAACGCTGGTGTATATCTGGAGAAATTCCTAACAGGCATGAAGCATGTGGAGATTCAGATTATTGCAGATAAACATGGCAACGTAGTGCATTTAGGTGAACGGGACTGCTCCGTGCAGCGTCGTCGCCAAAAGCTGATTGAAGAGGCACCTTGTTCAGTGCTCACACCGGAAATTCGGGAAGCCATGGGTAATGCAGCAGTTCGAGCAGCGCTTGCCGTGAATTATTCGGGAGCTGGAACACTTGAATTCCTGCTTGGACCGGATGGACAGTTCTACTTCATGGAGATGAATACCCGTATTCAGGTTGAACATCCAGTAACAGAAATGGTTACAGGTGTGGATTTGATTAAGGAAATGATCTCTGTAGCAGAAGGCAATCCGCTGTCATTCACTCAGGAAGATATCGTGATTAATGGCTGGTCAATTGAATGCCGTATAAATGCTGAAGATCCTGAGCGTAATTTCATGCCTTCACCAGGGAAAATCGGCTTTTATTTGCCGCCAGGAGGCCTTGGCGTTCGTGTAGATAGTGCGGCGTACCCAGGATATACGATTTCCCCTTTCTATGATTCTATGATTGCAAAACTGATTGTCTGGGCTCCTACACGTCAGGAAGCGGTTGCGAAGATGAAGCGCGCCTTGGCTGAATTCGCCGTGGAAGGCATTCATACCACCATCCCTTTCCATCAGAAACTGTTGGAGCATCCTGTATTTTTGGATGGTAACTTTGACATTAAGTTTCTTGAAGAGTATGAAATTTAGGACGACTTCGGTTTGTTTGTCATAAAGTTCGTCAAATGATATAGTATGTTTAATAAGAGACGTGCTTTACGCTTGAAATCATGAACAATCTTTCTTGAAAGGTGTGAAGTCTAAAATGAGTACATTGCCGACAGAATACGAACGGACGGAAATCGGTGAAATCCAGATTGCTCCTGAAGTAATCGAGGTTATTGCAGGTCTGGCGACCGTTGAGGTTAAAGGTGTAGCAGGTATGAGCGGCGGATTCGCCGGTGGTATTGTTGAACTTCTTGGACGTAAGAATCTGTCCAAAGGAGTTAAAGTAGAGGTTGGACAACGTGAAGCTGCGGTGGATGTTTCTGTAATTATTGAATATGGCAATCGCCTTCCTGAAGTGGCTGCTGAAATTCAACGTAATGTTAAGCGCTCCATCGAGACTATGACTGGTCTGACTGTTGTGGAAGTGAATGTGCATATTCATGATGTGCAATTCAAGAACAACAACACTGTAGACAAGAACGAAGAAACTGAAACGATTCTTCGTGTGAAATAGCAGTCATCGTTCTTCCATAAACCCCCGACAGCAAAGTCGAGGGTTTACTCTAATTTAAGGAGGTTATGAGACTCGTGGCAAAAATTTTGGACAGACTTTTGCTGTTTGTCTACAGCTTAAGTATCGGAATACTATCTGTTATTGCCATCCTCCTCTTAAGCGGTGCGATTCCTAGAACTTTGGAGATTGAGAATGGACCAGCAGCTTATATTACAGCAATAATAGTAGCAGTTGTCTTGTTCCTTCTGAGCATCCGATTTTTCTACATCTCTCTGCGCCGTGATCGCGCTTCATTGCCTTCGGTCGATCAGCGTACAGAGTATGGGGATATCCAGATTTCAATGGAAACTATTGAGAATCTGAGTCTTAAGGCTGCCGGTAAAGTGAAGGGAATCAGAGATCTCAAGTCACGTATTCGTGTCTCGCAGGCTGGCCTTGAAATTACAATTCGTGCAGTAGTGGACGGTGAGCATTCATTACCGCTGCTTACGACAGAAGTACAACGTCAGGTGCATGATTTCGTGCAGGAGACAACCGGCATTCCGGTTGCTGATGTGTCTGTATATATTGCTAACCTCACGCAGTCTCCAAGCTTCAAAAGTCGAGTGGAATAGAGGTGAGTTTCCCTTATGTCTTGGAAAGAAGTATGGGAAAGTCACGGGGGTAGAATCGCCGGAGTGACTTTCGGCATTGGTCTGGGTTTGATTTATTTAATTTGCGGTTTTTGGGATATGCTGTTCTTTGCACTGGTAGTGTTCATCGGATATACGCTCGGCAAAAGAAAGGATACCGCGCAAGCGCCCCTGTTTCAATGGCAGGAGTTGGTTTCGCGATTATCCGGACGCTGGCGTCCCTTTAAGTGAACCGCGATAGTCTTTTTCCCGGAGCAGGAAACCGTAAGTTTGTGTTGTCCGTTGCCCCCGGAAGAAAGGCTTTGCGGTTTTTTTTGCGACAAGGGACAGGTATATTTGCGAGCTTCCTCTGAAGGTATCTTCGCTTTGTGCAATAATCCTCACAGGAATAGGGAAAGAATGAATAAGTGTGAAGCGATATTTGGGTCGTAGACGTTGATGCAGTACAAGTGAATATTTTAATGCGATATAAGATTTTAGGAGGAACACATGAAAAGACGTATAGCTAGAGAAATTATTGTCCAAAGCCTGTATCAGATGGAAATGAACGATGTGGAAAGCGCGGAAGCCGTAGAAATGCTGCTCGAGGAAGCTTCAGAAGAGAATGAAACCGAACGTGTAATCACGGACGAGATTCAGCTTAAACACTATGTGGTAGAGCATGTGAATGGGGTATGGGAGCACAAGGTAGCGATCGACGATATACTTGAACATTACCTGAAGGGCTGGCAAATGAGCCGTCTGTCACGTGTGGATCGTCAGATTCTACGTTTAGCAGCGTATGAAATGGTGTTCGCCAATGATGTGCCTGCGAAGGTTGCAGTGAATGAAGCAATCGATTTGGCCAAGCATTTTGGAACGGATGATTCCGGGAAGTTTGTTAACGGAGTACTCGGCAAGATGATCCAAGAGATAGATACTATTAAAGCTGACCATTCTTAATTTATAAACCATAGTAAAGTATATAAAAGGGGAGAGACTAACATGACAGCAGCAATCATCAGTGGTAAACAAGTATCCGAGGAAATTCGTATTAGCATTGCCCAAGAGGTTGCTGAACTGGCGAAACGCGGCGTAAAGCCCGGTTTGGCTGTTATTCTAGTAGGTGAAGACCCGGGATCTCAGGTTTATGTTCGCAATAAGGAGAAATCTTGTATCAGCTTAGGATTCCATTCGGAAGTGCATAAATTGGATGAATCCACTTCTCAAGAAGAACTTCTGGCACTGGTAGCAGAGCTAAACGGACGCGATGATATCGACGGAATTCTGGTTCAACTCCCATTGCCTAAGCATATCGAGGAGAAGGCAGTTATTGATGCAATCTCCGTGGAAAAGGATGTAGACGGCTTTCACCCTGTCAATGTAGGCAACCTGGTCATCGGTGCCGACAGTCTTCTTCCATGTACTCCTGCAGGAGTAATCGAACTGATCAAACGTACAGGAACAGGTATGGCAGGTAAACATGCCGTTGTAATTGGTCGTAGCAATATTGTAGGAAAGCCAGTTTCCCTCTTGTTGCAACGCGAAAATGCTACCGTAACTATGTGCCATTCCCGTACAGCTAATATGCAAGAGATTAGCCGTCAAGCGGATATTTTGGTTGTAGCGATCGGACGAGCTAATTTCATTGATGCTTCCTATGTGAAGCCGGGTGCTGTTGTCATCGATGTGGGCATGAACCGTCTGGATAACGGTAAACTCGCAGGTGACGTTGATTATGAAAGTGCAAAAGAAGTTGCCGGATACATCACGCCTGTTCCAGGCGGGGTTGGACCGATGACTATTACAATGCTGATGAGCAACACGCTGATTGCGGCTAAACGCCGTCACGGCCTGGAATAGGGGTAAGATTCATGGCGGCAGAGCGGCAGGTTTATTCGATAAAAGAACTCAACCGTTATATCCGCATGAAGCTAGACTCGGATAATTTACTTTCGGATGTGTGGATTCGCGGAGAGATTTCCAACTTTACACATCATGGCAGCGGGCATATGTATTTCACACTTAAGGACGAGAGCAGCCGCATTAAAGCGATTATGTTCGCTTCTCATAACCAGCGGCTGCCTTTTATTCCGAAGGAAGGCGCTCGGGTAATTGCCAGAGGTAATGTGACCGTCTATGAACGGGATGGGCAATATCAGTTCTACGCCACACATATGCAGCCTGATGGGATTGGCAGTTTATATCTGGCCTATGAGCAGCTGAAGAGCAAGCTTGAAAAAGAAGGCCTTTTTGCAGAAGCTCGCAAGCGTTCGTTGCCGCGGTTCCCGAAGTGTATTGGTGTGATTACTTCCCCAACAGGAGCAGCTGTACGAGATATTGTAATTACGCTTCAGCGGCGGTTTCCGCAGGTAGCTATTGTAATCTATCCCGTATTGGTGCAAGGCAAAGGCGCTGCGCCTTCGATAGTGAAGGCGATTGGTGCGCTGAACGCCATGGGTGAAGCCGACGTGCTTATCGTCGGCCGCGGCGGCGGTTCGCTGGAGGAGCTGTGGGCGTTCAACGAGGAGGAAGTCGCGCGAGCGATATCGGCATCAAGGATTCCGGTCATCTCGGCCGTCGGCCACGAGACCGATTTCACGATTGCCGATTTCGCCGCCGACCTCCGCGCGGCTACGCCCACAGCGGCCGCTGAGCTGGCCGTGCCTCATGCCGGCGAGCTAGCTGCGCAGCTTCGCCAGCTGCAGCAGTTACAACACAGCTTGCGTCAGCGTGCTGTACATAATCGTGAACGGCTCGCGAGATTACAGCGTTCCCGCTGGCGCTGGCAGGCCCGCGCCGCACGCTGATTCAGCACACGCAGCGGCTGGACATGCTGCGTGTGCGGCTCCAGCGCTCAGCGGATGCACGGCTCAGCCGTTCCCGCGAGCGCAAGGCGGTGCTGCATCACAGTCTGCAGCGGTTCCATCCGCGCGACAGTGTTGCCGCAGCACGTCAGCGCACGGACAGTATGCGCCGTGAGTTAATGGGCGCTATGCAGGCTCGCTTGCAGGAGAAGCGCTCTCGCTATGTGGCAGAAATTCGTCACCTGGATGCGCTGAGCCCGCTAAAAGTAATGTCGCGAGGCTACAGCTTAGTGTATGACGAGGCGGAAGAACATTTAATCAAATCGCTGACCGAAGTGCAGCTTGGCGATCTTGTGGTGATAAAGATGAATGACGGACAGCTGAACTGCCAAGTATGGGGGATGAAGGAGGATGGCAAAGACGATGACGAAGGAAGCGGAACTTGATTTTGAAGGCGCTATGGACCGACTGGAGGAAATCGTTCGTGAGCTTGAACACGGCGACGTTCCTCTGGAGAAGGCCATCGATTTATTTCAGCAGGGCATGAAGCTGTCGCAGCTTTGCGGCAGCAAGCTGGAACAAGTAGAGCGTAAGATCGAAATGATTACCCAAGAGGACGGAGAACTGCGCAAAAAGCCGTTTGGTGCACGTCTGGAAGGGGACGCCGATGAATCGCTTTGAGAATGATCTGGAGGGAAGCTCCGCAAGTGAAAGCATGCGGCAGCCGCTGGAGGATTACATCGCATCGATAAGTGATTTGCTCTCACATGAGCTTGAGACTATTCTCCCCGCAGCGTGGACGGTTCCAGAAAATTTACAGCAAGCGATGAAGTATTCGCTAATGGCAGGGGGCAAACGCCTCCGGCCGTTGCTTGTGATCGCTGCTTGTGAATCACTGGGAGGCAGCCGTGAAGCAGCCTTGCCTGTTGCAGCTGCGATTGAGATGGTACATACCTACTCGTTGATTCATGATGATCTGCCTGCCATGGATAATGATGATTATCGGCGCGGCAAGCTGACGAATCATAAAGTCTTTGGTGAAGCATCAGCTATTCTTGCGGGTGATGCGCTTTTGACCCATGCTTTTTACAGTGTGGTACAAGCCTCCCGTAAATTTGGCATTCCTGCTGATAATGTTTTATCCATAGTAGAGGATCTGGCGGAAATGGCAGGTCCACGCGGCATGGTCGGCGGTCAGATTGCAGATATGGAAGGCGAGCAAGGACTAACAGATCTTGCGCAGTTGAAATATATTCATTTGCATAAAACCGGAGATTTAATTATCTTTTCGCTGTTAGCCGGCGGACGTATCGCAGGGGCAACAGAGAAGCAGCTTGAAGCTCTGCGTGATTTTGGTACAAGCATCGGACTCGCTTTTCAAATCCAGGATGATATTCTTGATTTGGTTGGTGATGAAGGAAAGCTTGGCAAAAAAACAGGCAGCGATATCAAGCAGCAGAAGGTAACCTACCCTTATTTTATTGGGTTGGACGAATCTCGTGCTGAGGTGAAGCAGCTTACAGAAGCAGCCCAAAATGCTGTGCTGAATGGCGGTTTTTACGACAACCAGCGCCTGCTGGAAATTGCAGATTATTTAATGGCACGTGATCACTAAGGATGAACTTTCGAAGCGGCTGTATTTCGACAGCCGTTTCGTTTGTGTTATAATGGTTTTTATATATTTTACAACATCTAGGAAAGCGGGGAACTATTCGTGCTGCTTCCACAAATAAATGATCCACAACAACTGAAATCACTGTCAGTCGAAGAATTAACTACTCTTGCAGAGGAAATTCGACGATTTCTGATTGAGAAGCTTACAGCAACCGGCGGGCACCTCGGTTCTAATCTGGGGGTGGTGGAGCTCACGCTGGCCTTACATTATTGCTACAACAGTCCTCGTGACAAAATGATCTACGACGTTGGCCACCAAGCCTATGTCCACAAAATACTGACCGGCCGTCAAGATCGCTTTGATACCCTGCGCAAATATCAGGGATTGTGCGGCTTTGTTAAGCGCTCTGAAAGCGAACATGATGTGTGGGAGGCTGGACATAGCAGCACCTCTTTGTCGGCAGCGATGGGGATGGCTATGGCTCGTGATCTTAAAGGCGAAGACAACAAGGTGATTGCCGTGATTGGTGACGGTGCGCTTACCGGCGGGATGGCTTTTGAAGCGCTTAACCACATTGGCCATGAGAAGCGTAAGCTGATGGTTATTTTGAACGATAATGAAATGTCGATTGCTCCGAATGTAGGGGCGATGCACAATTATTTAAGTAAAATTCGTTCGGACCGTCATTATTTGCGTGCCAAAGACGAGGTTGAAGGGCTGCTTAAGAAGATTCCGGCCATCGGTGGACGATTAGCGAAAACCGCTGAACAGTTAAAAAACAGTCTTAAATATATGATGGTTCCTGGAGTATTGTTTGAAGAGCTTGGCTTTACGTATCTTGGGCCAGTGGATGGACATGATCTGGAGAAAATGATCGACACCTTCCATCAAGCAGATAACGTGGCGGGTCCTGTGCTTGTGCATGTGCTGACGACCAAAGGCAAGGGCTACAAACCGGCTGAGACTGATTTCTATAAATCGCATGCCATTTCGCCTTACAAAATTGAGTCGGGTCAGGCACTTAAAGCTGTAGGTCCTCCAATGTACACCGAAGTATTTGGCAGTACGCTGATTGAGCTGGGCCGTGAAGATTCGCGTCTGATTGCAGTTACCCCTGCGATGCCGGGCGGTTCAGGTTTGTTTCCTTTTGCGAAGGAATTCCCGGATCGCATGATTGACGTCGGGATTGCAGAGCAGCATGCGGCAACCTTGTGTGCAGCTTTGGCTATGGAAGGGATGAAGCCGGTATACGCCGTGTATTCTACCTTCATGCAGCGTGCCTATGATCAGATCGTCCATGATATTTGCCGCCATAACGCCAATGTTATGTTCGCCATTGACCGCGCTGGATTTGTGGGTGCAGATGGGGAGACTCATCAGGGTGTGTACGATGTTGCTTTTATGCGCCATATCCCTAATATGGTTATGATGATGCCAAAAGACGAAAATGAGCTGCGCCATATGATGAAGACGGCACTTGAATATAATGACGGTCCAATTGCTTACCGCTATCCGCGTATTAACGGAACAGGTGTGGCAATGGATGCTGAACTGCATACCCTTCCTATAGGATCATGGGAACGACTGCGTACAGGAGAAGGATATGCTGTAGTAGCATGTGGTCCTATGGTTCAAGTGGCTGAAGAAGCCGCTGATTTGCTGAAGCGGGAAGGGATTCAGGTGGGTGTTGTGAATGCGCGTTTCCTGAAGCCGCTTGATAACTCCATGCTTCTTGATTTGGCTCATGCTGGAACCAATATGGTTGTTATTGAAGAGGCATGCCAAGCGGGAAGTCTCGGCAGTGCGGTATTGGAATTCTACGCGGAGCATGAAATTTATGACGCTCGTGTACATCTGATGGGTGTGCCCGACATCTTCGTGGAGCATGGCTCTATTAAAGAACAACGTCAGCAAACAGGCCTTACCGTAGAAGCGTTATGTGCACGTATCAAGTCCATGATGGCTTTAAGTGCTTATAATTACAAAACAACTTCGTCTTCCTAAGTGGAAGCCGGAAATTAGTAACCCTTGAACGATCGGGAGATGACCATGGAACACCGTAAAGAACGGATAGATGTACTGCTTGTGGAGCAAGGTTTTTATGAAAGCCGGGAGAAAGCTAAAGCTGCTATTATGGCAGGGTTGGTGCTCGCGGATGAGGAACGTATTGAAAAAGCTGGCATGAAGGTCTCGCGGGAGTCTACCCTTAAGGTTAAAGGCTCTGTGCATCCGTATGTCAGTCGTGGGGGACTAAAGCTGGAGAAGGCTCTTCGCCAATTTAATATTGATCTTACGGGACGGAACATGCTGGACATTGGTGCTTCCACTGGCGGCTTCACAGATTGTGCGCTTCAGAATGGTGTAAGCCATGTGTATGCCATTGATGTTGGCTATAACCAGCTGGATTGGTCACTGCGTAATGATGAGCGAGTGAGCGTTATGGAGCGTACAAACTTCCGGTATATGACACCTACAGATTTGCAGGGTCCTGTTCCGGACTTTGCCAGTATTGATGTATCTTTTATTTCCTTAAAAATAATTCTCCCACCCCTCAAAGCCTTGCTGCAACGTCCAGCAGATATCGCTGCACTCATCAAGCCGCAATTTGAGGCTGGACGTGAGAAGGTTGGAAAATCAGGTGTGATTCGTGATTCCGCTGTCCATAAAGAGGTTTTGATTAATGTACTGACTATGGCTGCAGAGTTAGGATTCGGTCTACATGGATTAACCTTTTCACCAATTACAGGCGGAGAAGGCAATATTGAGTTTCTTGCTCACTGGAGACTGACGCCAGAAGTGGCGGAAGGCGAAGAATTATCCGTACAGCCGGCAGCTGCTGTTGCAGCAGTCATTCCAGTGGAGGACTTCCCATCCCTTGCTGATGAAGTGATTAAGCAGGCTACGGGTACTTTTAATGTGAGTTCTACTCATGGAAACTCCCCGCGCCGCTAGAGCTTTATGAACACCCCGTCAACCTCAAATGGTCAGCGGGGTGTTTTGCAGATTTGCTCAAATGGATTGAATTTATTAAAATAAAGACCCGGTATAAAATCCGGGTCTTTATATTTTGATTCTTTTTTGGAATTACTGTGCTTGTTGTAATTGTAAATTGCTGAATTAGCGAATAATATCAATTATGCGGAAAGCTTATAAAAAGACAGCTTAGAAGCAGGATTTACCAGGGCTTCACGCGAATAAATCACCGAGGTGATTGATAGTGGCGGGTAGCTCTGACAAGGTCGTTATGGCGTTTATTGGGGTAGCATTATCGATTTTTATAATATATCGGATATATGTATGGCTGCAGAGTTCTCCGCGTTCTTTTATGAAGGATCAGATTCCGTTCAATAAAGTGATTATTCCACATCCCTCTATTGATATACTTGAGGATGAGGGATATGAGGTCGTTGGAGGGAAATTAAAAATCCCTTTGTCTTTCAACGTAAATGGGGCGCAGATGTATAGCCGGTTATTTATAGATTATGTGGCGACAAAAGAGGAAGGCTCGTTATATTTAGTTATCCTTTCCAGACCACGCAAGCCTTTGGATTTCACAGGCAGCGGCTTACGTGATACCTTGCTTCCCTACCTGCTGATCTATCCGGAATGCAGCGGCGTTCTATATGTTAATGTAGCAACAGCATCGATCCATGTAATTAAGCTTGGCAAAGACGACGGAGAATCAAACTGAGTCCATATTTTTTATATACCAGGAGGCAACAATGAAGGGACAACGACATATTAAGATTCGTGAAATTATTACACAAAAGGATATCGAAACACAGGACGAGCTTGTGGAAGCCTTGCGTGAATCAGGTTTTCAAGTTACGCAAGCTACAGTATCTCGAGATATAAAAGAGCTGTTGCTCATCAAGGTACCCATGGATGATGGAAGATATAAATATTCACTACCAACAGATCAACGGTATAATCCCATTCAGAAGCTTAAGCGCGTCCTTGTGGATAATTTTGTGCAGATCGATTCCTCGGCTAATCTTGTGGTGATGAAATGTTTACCAGGTACGGCTAACTCTGTCGCTGCTTTGATTGATAATATTGACTGGCCGCAAATTATGGGAACCCTTTCTGGTGATGATACAATCCTTATTATTTGCCGTTTACCTGAGGACAGTAAAACTGTAATTTCACAAATCATGGGTTATATTTCTTAATTATAATTAATCAGATGCCTGTCATCTTCTCGGAGGTGCTCTATTAGTGTTAGAAACCTTGTCTATACGCAATCTTGCCGTCGTTGAGGCGGTTGATGTGCATTTTTATCCTGGCTTCCACGTGCTTACAGGGGAGACCGGGGCAGGTAAATCCATTATTATTGATGCGCTTGGATTGATTGTTGGAGGCCGCGGTTCAGCGGATTCCATTCGTTATGGTTGTGAAAAAGCGGAGATGGAGGCGCTCTTCAGTCTTCCCAGCGGTCATCCCGTTTGGGAGACTTTGGAGCGTCTTGGCATTGAGGCCCAGCGCGAGGAGCATCTTATTATACGACGCGAGCTTACCTCTCAAGGTAAAAGTACATCACGTGTAAATGGACAGATGGTCAATCTTACCATGCTTCGCGAGATCGGCGAGCAGCTGGTTAATATACACGGCCAGCATGAGCACCAGAACTTGCTGAAGGCGGAACGGCATCTGGGACTGCTGGATACATACGGAGATCCGATTATTGGTCCGCTAAAGGCAGTTTTTCAGGAAAGGTATTCTGCCTTCGCGAAGGTGGAGAAAGAGCTGCGAGAGCTGCAGGAATCCAGTCAGAAGGCATACCAAATGCTTGACTTATATCGTTTTCAGCTTGAAGAAATTTCATCCGCCGGATTAAAACCGGGAGAAGATGAATTACTTACCGAAGAACGGGTCAAACTATCCCACAGTGAGAAAATGATGGATTCCGTATCGGGTGCATATGAGCTGCTTTACGACAGACAAGGCTTGGAATCGATCGGTAATGTTATTTCCAGACTTGAGGATGCAGTTCGTTACGATGAGAAGGGTTTGCGAACAGTGCTCGAACAGCTGCAGTCCTCATATTACCAGCTAGAGGATGCTGCTTTTCAGCTTCGTGATTACCGGGAAAATATCGAGTTCAATCCGATGCGACTTGAAGAAATCGAGAATCGTCTGGATTTGATTACTGGACTCCGACGTAAATATGGAGAGAGTGTAGAACAGATTTTGGCTTATTATGAACAAATTCACCGGGAAACTGATTTGCTTGAGAATAAAGATGAATATCTGGAGAAACTGACGGCGAAGCGCGATTCGCTGCTGTCTGTATTAATGGAAGCAGCTACGGAATTAAGTGAAGCACGCAAGCTTTGTGCTGCTGATCTGGCCACCCAAGTGGAGGGTGAGCTTAAAGACCTTCAAATGGAAAGAACTTCGTTGCAGGTCAAATTAGACACGCTGGAGGACCCGCGTGGAGTGGAATACAATGGTCGGCGTATTCGCCTCACAAGACAAGGGATAGACAGCGCAGAATTTATGATATCCCCTAACCCGGGCGAACCCCTGAGACCGCTTGGCAAAATCGCCTCTGGTGGTGAGCTGTCGCGTATTATGCTGGCAATGAAAAGTATTTTTGCGCGCCATGATGCAATTCCAGTTCTGATTTTTGATGAAGTGGATACCGGTGTCAGCGGCAGAGCCGCTCAGTCCATCGCAGATAAGCTGTTTAAGCTGTCCTCTACCTGTCAGGTGTTCTCCATTACTCACTTGCCGCAGGTGGCTTGTATGGCTGACCATCAGTACTTAATCCGCAAAAAGGTTGAGGATGGAAGAACCATGACTGAAGTGGAATCCCTAACGAACGATGGACGTGTAATGGAGCTGGCCCGGATGCTGGGTGGCGTAGAAATTACCGAAAAAACATTGCATCACTCGCAGGAAATGCTTAATCTGGCCGAGGCAAGTAAGGCTGCAACAAGCTAAGCGGAGCAATGATTGACAGTAATAAAAGCCTGGGGGCAAGGTTATCTTATAGGTACGCAATTGGCGACCACCTTTTTCGTCAAGCGAAAGAAGCAAAAGGGAGCGTGACAGCCATTGAAGCCTAACCTCAGGAAGTTAATGCCAGGCCTTTTATTTGCCTTCTTTCTTAGTTTATCGGGCATAACGGGAACAAATCTAAGTTCTGCTGCACCACTGCATGGTGAACCAGCCAAGGTGACTGCACAAGGAATTCATTCCGAGCTTAAGGTGATCCCGGGAGGTCAAACGATCGGTGTGAAAGTGAAATCAGCAGGTGTTTTGGTTGTTGGTCATCATCTGATTGAAGTATCCGAGAAATCTAAGCTTTCCCCAGGAGAGGTCAGCGGTTTAGTGCCGGGTGATCTGATGATCTCCATGAATGGTGAGAAATTGGATGAGTTGTCCAAGGTGGCCAAGCTGGTGGATCGTGCTGGTAAAGCGAATAACCCCTTGACCATTGTCTTCAAACGCGGAGGTAAAGAGCATACAGCTAAGTTAAAGCCCGCGTATGACATTCATGACAAAGTGTGGCGGTTAGGCCTGTACATTCGTGATTCAGCAGCGGGTGTCGGCACATTAACTTTTTATGCTCCCGAGCAAGGTGTATATGGAGCTTTGGGACATGTGATTACAGACATGAATACCGGTACTCCAATTGTTGTAGGCAGTGGTCATATCGTTCAGTCCAGTGTCACCTCCATATCCAAAAGCCAGGATGGCGATCCGGGCGAGAAACGAGCGCATTTTTTGAAAGAAAGCCAAGTGCTTGGAAATGTGGAGAGTAATACTGACTTCGGCATCTTCGGTAAAATGAGCTCCAATCCCGAGCACAGTCTTTACAAAGAACCGATCCCCGTGGCGATGAGCGATCAAGTCAAGGAAGGTCCTGCTGAGATCCTAACTGTAGTTGACGGACAGCAGGTGGAGCGGTTTAAGGTTGAGATCATTCATGTAGCACATCAGCAAACGCCAGCCACTAAAGGAATGGTGCTGCGAATCACCGATCCACGTCTTATCGATAAGACAGGCGGTATCGTTCAAGGTATGAGCGGAAGTCCTATCGTACAGGATGGCCGCCTCATCGGAGCCGTAACTCATGTATTTGTAAATGATCCTAAGTCCGGTTATGGGTGCTTCATCGAATGGATGCTTCAAGATTCAGGTGTGACCAAACAGGAGAATAGGTATTCATTAAATCTTAAGGCGGTTTAGCCTTAAGATTTTTTGTCGAACGATTACGAAGAACCTCGAACATTGAGATAAAATATTTAATTATAATCCAACACAGAAAAAAAATAAAGAAAAATAATTTTCGACAGAAGGGAATTCGATCTCCATGTCGAAAACGTAAGAGACAAGAAAAAAATGTTATTTTCGAATAGCAGATATAATTAAGGAGGAAGCAGCCAGTGCAGAATATTGAAGTGTTGTTGGCCGATGATAACAGGGAATTTACGAATTTGCTTTCCGAGTACATTTCTGAGCAAGAAGATATGACCGTAACGGGTATCGCCTACAATGGTGAAGAAGTGCTTCAAATGCTTAGCGAAGCACGTAAAATTCCCGATGTTCTTATTCTTGATATCATCATGCCGCATTTAGACGGCCTAGGTGTATTGGAACGTCTACGTGATATGGATCTGAATCCTCAACCGAAGATCATCATGCTGACTGCTTTTGGTCAGGAGAACATCACTCAAAGAGCTGTACAGCTTGGTGCATCCTATTATATTTTGAAACCGTTCGATATGGAGGTCCTGGCAAATCGTGTACGTCAGCTTGTCGGCTCTCAAGGCAGCATGAGCTCCTCCTCCAACATGTACAATTATTCGTCGACGTCCAGATCGAATGTAGTGCCGCTCTCTAAGGGCAAGAACCTCGACGCTAACATTACCTCGATTATCCATGAAATCGGTGTCCCAGCGCATATCAAGGGCTATCAGTACCTGCGTGAAGCGATCACCATGGTATATAACAATATCGAGATCCTTGGTGCGATTACGAAGACGCTCTACCCAGCAATCGCTGAGAAGTTCAAAACCACGCCTTCACGCGTAGAACGCGCGATCCGCCATGCGATTGAAGTGGCTTGGACACGTGGCAACATCGACTCCATCAGCCATTTATTCGGTTACACCATTAATATCTCCAAATCTAAGCCTACTAACTCGGAATTTATTGCCATGGTAGCAGACAAGCTGCGGATTGAGCATAAGGTTAGTTGAAAGGGTTAGGGGTAGTGCGGGGTACAGTCAGTATAAAATCGATAAACTTGTTTTGAACCGATAAACTTTTTTAATCTCGCCCGATAAACCTAAATGGTTTATTGGGTTTTGTTTTTATTTAAATATTAGCCATCTTATAAATGGTGAAACTCAAGCAGGGGGGCTTAGAACAATCGGGCGAGCTGGTTAGATAAACCAATTCTTCTATCAGATATAGAGAACTACATTTATGAGTTAAGTCGGAGGAATCTTCATGAATTATTACGAATCAGGTGTTGAAAGAATTAAGAATATTGATGCGAATTTATACATTGGAATTTCAAAAAAAAGATACGAAGAAGTAAGATCTAGAGGTGAATATGAAGCAGATGCTAATTTGATTGCAGAGTATTACCGTAGAGTCGGCGTGTTTTTGCAGTTTATCTCGAGGGAAGCAGCAAGTATATACATAGGAATGGATATGTTATTAGGTTTTAAAATGGAGGAAAATGAGTGGGACAGTTTCTTAGAAACGTGTCCGAATTTTAATAAAATTGATATTATGCTTATGAAATTAATAAGTATACATTATTTACGCTGGTGCTCTTTGCTTGAGGCGCGCGACAATATCGCATTACAGTTTCCAGATATATATGAACCGATGATCAAATTATTTGAGAGAGGTGGGGGACGGATTAATACCCATCACCACGAACTGGTTGGTGGATTTGGAGCTTTTTCACGCTCTATTTATGCAAATAGAGGAGATATGACCCCTTTTGATATAAGCGATGTTGCTCTAGAAAATATCATTAAGGAAGTAGAACTAGCAGAAGGTTACTTAGCGGACTATAAGAACGGAAATTTATCAGAAAATAATTGTATCCGCTGTGGTAACAAATTATTGATCCTACCAAACTTATCGGATTATGGTTATCAGTGGTATAAAATTAAATGCGAGACTAAAGACTGTTTTGATAAAAATTTCTCATGATACTTCAATATAGTCATATCAATCAGAGTGTCCGCGGCAAGAGCTATCAAGAAATCAATGCAGTAAAAAGACACTGAGATCTATTCATCAGTGTCTTTAATGTGGATACTTTTCCACCAACATTTTATTTCATCGTTCTTGTAATCATTTCATTCAGAAGGTTGGAATTTAAAGTAACTTAATCAGCTCTTCTAGCTCATCAACCATACCTTTTGCAAGTTCAAAATTATTGTCTTTTAAAGCTAATTCTATTTTCATTTCAACTGCTTTTTTATTTTGTTCATTTTCTAAATAATCTTTATCAAAATGACTGGCATAAATCATCTTTCTGAATTTTCGCATACTCATTTTTCTAATCGTCTTCTCGTCAATGATTAGTACATAATCCATCCCATTTACTACGGAATAGAAATCATGAGAAATCATGAGAATCGCACCTTTATACTCTTCAATGGCTTTCTCCAGTGCGATTTGTGTATAGGTGTCTAAATGGCTTGTCGGTTCATCAAGAAGCAATAAGTTTGCTTTGCTAGCAGAAACTTTTGCCAATTGCAGTATATTTTTTTCGCCACCAGATAAAGATTCTATCTTTTGAGTAAGAATTTCTCCTTCAAAGCCATAGTTTGAAAGATGTGCTCTAATTTCGTCATAAGTTGCAAACCCGGCATCGATGAAGTCTTCTAGTATGGTATTAGAATCCTTTAGCACTTCGTCTTGAAGCTGAGAAAGATAAGCCACTTTAATATCAGAATTCATTTTAATTGAATCATGATTATTTTTAAAGATATCTCGGAGTAAAGTCGTTTTCCCGGTACCGTTTGGACCGATAAGGGCTATTTTATCTGTAGGTTTCATCTCAAAGTTAACATTTTCTAAAATCAACTCATCAAAGGAAACACTATAATTATTCACATTTAAAACAGTGATGTCTTCTTCAATTTCATTGTCCACACCAAAACTGATTTTTGGTTGCTTAATATCAACGAATGGCGCTTTAATTTTTCGCGCTTCCAATCTTTCTTGAAACTTCACCCTAGCTTTTAACGCTCTTCCTCTAGATGCTTCTGAATTATAGGTTGCGATCGCTCTAAGATTATCGATAATGTTATCGTATCTCTCTATTTCTTCTTGTTCAGCGACTGCTATTTCTTGTAACTCAATTTTCGTCTGAAGTAATGAGAAGTTATACTCAATATATCGCCCATCGAACTCTTGGATCTCCATGTTTTCAAGGTGTATAATTTTGTTAAAACAATGATTCAATAGATAACGGTTATGCGTAACAACTAGCAATATTCCTTTGTGAGCATTAATAAGATTTTTAAGTGCATTTAGGTTTTCAAAATCTAAAAATACATCGGGCTCATCCATAATCATTAAGTCTGGATTAGTCAGCATTTCCTTCATCACTTGAATAAGCTTGAATTCCCCACCACTTAGGTCGGATACCCTAGCATCTTTTAGCTTCAAGAGGTTGGCTAAATTTAGTTTCTTATTAATATTGCTTTCAAAATCATTTCCATCCATTAAATCAAAGGCATCTAGAGCTAATTGATACTTTTCGAGTAATGAATCAATATCTGATGATGTTTCCATTTCAGTGAGGATAGCTGTTATTTCATTTTGTATCTTAATAAATTCTTCTCCTATATATTCAAAAACGGTTGTTTCTTTAAATTTGTCTAGTTGCGAAAACTGACTTACATACCCAATTTTGCAGGTTGGGTCCATCTCTAGCTTGCCTTCGAACAAATATTTTTCTGGATCCATCAGTATATCAATCAGTGTACTTTTACCACTGCCGCTTGTTCCTATAAAAGCACAATGTTGTGCCTCTTCAAGCGTAAATGAAATGTTTTTATATAGGTCTTTTTGCGGGAATGCGAAGGATAAGTTATCAACTTTTATCATAGTGTTACCTTTCTTAACTAAAAATAGTGACTATTATAAGATGTATTGAAGAGTACAGATTTTGAGTTTACCGTTGATAGAGTAACACTGTTTACAAGCAACTTCAATCATTTCGCATTAAAGTTGCTTGTGAAATTTTAAAATACAACTTAGAACAATATGATCACGCCTGCCCAGATAGCGTCTTATAGCTCGATTACATCTGGCCAGTAGTTGGGTTGGCTGTGGCACGGAAAGAAGATTGCAGATGCGATTGTAGTAAATAATTCGGCCTACGTATCTGTACGCGCGATGTCCGAAGCGACCGGAGTAGGGGGGACGGTTGAAGGAAAAACGATAATAGTGGAGAGTAAGGAGACTGAGAAGGCAGCGCTAAAGGCAAGTATTGCTGCGGCTAAACTCCGGGAAAGATTAGCAGGGGCAGAATCAAGCATTCAAGTTCACAAAGAAGCGATCCAACTGGTGGACACTACTGCGGGTGACCTAACAAGCGCAGCAGACTTAGAGGCTCGATGAAACTATATCGCGGAGTTGAATAAACGTGTAGAATTCATGGGAATAGAAATTTTGCAGATTAAGGCGCAGCTCGGCGAATAATAAATGAATAATAACAAAGAGTCTCGTCATTACTGGTGCGGCTTTTTTTACTTGCAATTAGATAAATCCCTTCCATTCTCACAAAGCTCTACTTCACAAAACATACACCCATTTGGCAAATAATGTTTGACATGTGAGGAATGTCACTGATAAGATGATGTAAATTAAACCTAGTTGAATAATCGGATAAGGTTCTTTAAAGGATCTCATTATTTTTTTACTGTTAATACCTATTAAATACATAAGTATAGTTGAATTTATATTTATCGGAAAGGGTGAATGGAGTGTCGGAGGAAACACTGGTTATCGAACATTTGAATAAAGTATTCGCCGCGCCTGCAGGTGATGTTATCGCATTAAGCAATATTCAGCTGAAGGTGAAAAAAGGCGAGTTGATTACGATTATAGGTCCCAGCGGCTGCGGAAAAAGTACCTTGCTAAAAATTGTGGCAGGACTGGATACGGGCTATAGCGGCACGGTTCTACTGAATGGCAAACAGATCGACGGACCGAGTATTGAGAAGGGATTTATTTTTCAAGAACCAAGACTTTTTCCGTGGTTGACGGTGGAGCATAATATTGCAGCAAATTTATCGCTTAAAAATCCAGAGGTTCGCAAAAAAGTAGCTGAATTGATTGAACTTGTACGATTAAAGGGTTTTGAGAAATCCTATCCACGTGAGCTGTCAGGCGGGATGGCCCAACGAGTATCTATTGCTAGGGCGTTGCTCCGTAATCCGGATGTATTATTGCTCGATGAACCTTTTGGCGCACTAGACGCTTTTACTAGATCACATCTGCAAGAGGTACTTCTTGATATTTGGCAGAGCAATAAGACGACTATGTTATTTGTGACTCATGATCTGGATGAAGCTGTATTCCTGGGTGAGCGGGTAGTCATTATGAATCCCCGACCTGGGCATATTCGCAATATTCTTCCCATCGATTTACCGTTTCCGCGAAAAAGATCCAGTACTTCATTCCAAGAGCTACGTCGACTGGTTCTGAGTGAGTTTGAGAAGGTTGAAGAACCGGCAATCGATGTTGGAGCTGGTATCTAGATAAAGAGAGTCCATTTTTTTATAAAAAGGGGAGAAATGATCCATGAAATTATTTCGTAATTCACTACTTCTTATGCTTGTTTTGACTGTATTTGCAACGGGCTGCGCTTCGAATGAAAAGAGTGCGGGAAAGAACGGCGCCAACAAATATGAAGGTGTGACCATTAAGATTGGCGTGCAGGGCAGCGGGGGGATGTTTGGTAAAGCCCGTGAGGAAAAATGGTATGAGCAAGAATTTGATAAGCTGGGCGTAAAAGTAGAATGGACGGAATTTCAAAGTGGACCCCCAATGACAGAGGCGATCGCTTCTAATAAGTTGGACATAGCGACTCTTGGTAACATGCCGGTGATTGCAGCCCAAGCTGCGGGTATTCCTATTAAGATTATCTCACAAGTATTAGAAGGTACGAATAACGTTGCTCTTCTTGTACCTGGTAGTAGTACTGCTCAGAAACTGGAGGATCTGAAAGGCAAGAAGATAGCTGTTACAAAAGGCAGCAATGCTTACAACTTCCTTTATCGCGGTATTGAGGAATCAGGTCTTAAAGAAGCAGATTTTGAGATTATCCAGCTACAGCCCGATGAAGCACAACCTGCATTTGAATCCGGTGGCGTTGATGCATGGGCTACATGGGATCCGTATATTACTCTAAACGCATTGACCGGTAAAGGGAAGGTTTTGACGGATGGTGAGCAATTGGGTGTCTTATCTCCTTCTTTTGTGATCTCCCGTTCAGCGTTCGCAGAGAAATATCCAGAACTAGTTACGCTTTATTTAAAAGTGACCAACAAAGCTATAGCTTGGGAGACAGATAATCGCGCTGAAGCGACTGAAAGATATGCAGCTGAGCGGAACATTCCGGCAGCGGTAATCGAGGGTACGTTTGAACGTTCCCAGATGATCAACATTCCAATTAGTGATGCTGTTGTTGAAGAATTGCAGAAGACAGCCGATTTTCAATTTAATATTAAGAACATCCGTAAAGAGATTGAAGTTTCTAAAATAACAGACAATCAATATATTGAAGCAGCACTGAAGGAACCTTTGAAGTAACGGATGAAACCACAGATGTAGAAAAGAGGTTGTTTACATGCAATTCAGTGCTGAAAAAGCTGTGATCTCGCCACTAATCCATAAAAAGAATCCAGTAAAGAAACGTGGACTTTCCATCCAAACGACGAATATATTGCTTGGACTTATCTTACCAATTGCTTTACTCCTGATTTGGGAGATAGCCGGAGCGATGGGAAAGTTAAATCCTATATTGCTGCCAAGGCCAAGTGAAATATGGCGGGAACTGGTTAGCTTGACCGCGTCCGGTGAGCTGGCGAAACATTTAGGCATATCTGCTTGGCGGGCACTGCTTGGTTTCTTAATTGGGGGAGGGCTTGGCTTAGCGGCGGGTTTGTGGGTAGGCTTCTCATACAAAACAGAACGTTTGCTGGATCCGTCGCTGCAAATGCTGCGCACGCTGCCTCATTTAGCAATCGCTCCACTATTTATTTTGTGGTTCGGATTCGGTGAAACCTCAAAAATATTGTTGATTGCCAAAGGTTCATTTTTCCCGTTATACGTGAACACATTTCTAGGAATCCGTTCGGTGGACAACAAGTTGTTTGATGTTGGGAGAGTACTGCAATTCAGTAAATGGCAGATGGTGAGTAAGTTAATTATTCCAGCCTCACTGCCCAACATCTTTTTAGGTATCCGCTTGTCTGTGGGCATAGCTTGGCTTGGACTTGTCGTAGCGGAGATGATGGGTTCTAGCTCAGGTGTTGGCTATCTAATCAATGACGCGCGATCGTTTTCTTTGACCACAGTGGTATTTGTTGGGATCATCGTGTTTGCCGTAGTAGGAAAGCTGTCAGACTCATTAGTAAAGTTGTTGGAATCGAGATTGCTAAGATGGCAAGACAGTTATAGAGGAGATAAAGGATCATGAGCAATCACCTATCCAGTAATAAAATAGAGCGTCACGACGATGGTTTAAGCTGGATTCCAAAAAAACTGCATGGCTGGATTGTACCTCTAGCTCTAGTGGTGATTTGGGAAGTGGCAGCTGCGCTCCATTTAGTCTCTGCGACGACATTGCCTGCTCCATCTACCATTATTGCGCAGTTCTTTTCTTTAATAGCTAGCGGTGAGCTGTTTCGACATCTGGGGATTAGCGCCTATCGGGCAGGGCTTGGCTTTTTATTGGGATCTGCTACTGGACTGCTGCTTGGCTTATCTACAGGACTTGGGAAATTAGTAGAGCGTACACTGGATCCATCTTTACAGATGCTTCGAACGATTCCATTACTTGCCCTTATTCCGTTATTCATTTTGTGGTTTGGCGTGGGTGAATTTTCTAAAATACTAATGATTTCATTAGGTGCTTTTTTTCCAGTTTATCTGAACACTTTTCTAGGAATTCGTAATGTTGATATCAAGCTTGTTGAAGTATCCCGTATTTTCCAATACACAAGATGGCAGCTGCTTAGCAAAATGATTATTCCGGCTGCTATGCCTAATATTCTACTTGGTATTCGCTTATCACTTGGTGCATCGTGGCTTGTACTCGTCGTAGCGGAGATGATGGGAACAAGTGCGGGGATAGGCTATATGATTCAGGATGCCAGAGCTTATTCGCAAACAGATATAGTATTCGTTGGAATTTCAATCTTTGCAGTGATAGGAAAACTTTCGGATTCCGCAATTCGATTGCTGGAGAGAAGATGGCTGCATTGGCGTGATACATTCAAAGGTTAACGAACTCTAGAATTCGAAAGGCAGGGTCATTATGGGAACCAGAAAAGATCAGCTACATTTAGGTGCATTTATTTATTATTCAGGACATCATCATTATGGCTGGCGGCATCCGGAATCAGGAGCGGATAAGATCTTCAATTATAAATTTTATCGCGAATTGGCAAAAACCGCCGAGCGTGGGAAGTTCGATATGATGTTTTTGGCGGATTTGTTGTACGTGATGGGTGCGGATCAAGCTGCTTCGGGTATGTTGGACCCATTGACGTTGTTGTCAGCCCTTTCGACAGAAACAGAAAAACTCGGATTAACGGCTACCGTATCGACCACGTATAACGAACCTTATAATGTGGCTCGCAAATTTGCTTCTTTAGATCATATTAGTGAAGGCCGAGCGGGTTGGAATATTGTCACCTCCCAGCTCGATGTGGAAGCTTATAACTATGGGAAGCCGGAGCATCCGGAGCACGGACTTCGGTATAAAATGGCACGTGAATTTGTTGAGGTGGCAACGCTTCTCTGGGACAGCTGGGAGGATGACTCTTTAATCGTCAACCGCGAAGAGGGACAATTTGCTGACGCGAAGAAGATCAAAGAAGTGGAATACAAAGGGGAGTGGTATTCTACAAAAGGAACCCTCAATGTTCCTCGCTCACCTCAAGGATATCCTGTACTTATTCAAGCCGGATCTTCTGGTCCAGGACAAGATTTTGCAGCTAGTTTTGGAGAGGTGATCTTTACGGCACAGCAGTCGCTTGAAGCGGCTAAGGCCTTCTATGAAAGCGTCAATTCCAAATTAGCAGATTATGGCCGTGAACGTGGCAGCTTAAAAATTATGCCGGGCTTGTCTCCGATCATTGGAGCAACCGAAGAGGAAGCCCAAAGTAAATATAAAGAACTGCAGGAGTTGATTCCTCCTGCCGCTGTTGTTGGTATGTTGTCTGGCATGTTGAGGTTTGACCTGTCCGAATACCCAGTAGATGGACAGCTGCCTGAGATTCCTGATCCAGTAGAAGCATCAAATGGAATGAAAAGCAGGGTTCAGCTGATTATGGATATGGCTCGTAAGGACAAATTATCGATATTAGAATTAGGCCGCCGTTTGCTTGGTGCACGAGGACATATGCAGTTTGTTGGAACCTATGAACAATTGGCAGATTTAATGCAATTGTGGTTCGAAGAGTACGGCTGCGACGGATTTAATATTATGCCACCAGTACTGCCGGGCAACCTGGATGAATTCGTGGATCATGTTGTGCCCATCTTGCAAGCACGCGGCTTGTTCCGTACTGAGTATACGGGGAGTACCCTTCGTGAACATTTAGGATTGGAGCGTCCAGGTATCCGTCATTTTCAGAATCGTAGAGTGGCTGAAGTAGGGGCTGGTAAATAAGGTGATCATCGGAGTGAATTTATTCAGATTGTACCGAGTTGGCTATTGAGGTATCACTATAGTGAGCAAAATGCAAAGAAGCGATTCTTCGATAAATGAGGAATCGCTTCTTTTTTATCGCATTGTCAGAGCGTTCTTGTCTAATAAACGCAAAGTCTTGGAGCGTTTGTATTCTTAGATCAAAAGGATGATAATTGGTAAATACGCAGGAATAATTACTTTACATAACTTTATACCAAAAAGCGAGGCGTAAGGAAATGAATGCAGCAGAGTTTCAACGGTATGTTAAGGAGTTCAGTGAAATCAAAGGGTTTGATACCAGTACTATTGAGCAGAGAATGCTGTATTTAATGACTGAGGTTGGGGAGTTGTCCAAAGAGGTTTTGTCGGTATCGTTTCATCCAGATGCGGAGCGGAAAGAAAACTTGGGATACGAGATGTACGATGTGGTGTGGAATATTTTTGATCTGGCCAATAAACTTGGCATTGATCTGGAGCAGGCTTTTAAACGTAAGCTGGAGATTAATGAACAGAGGACTTGGGAGTAAGGTGTATCTATTGAATACTTTAAAAAAATCCAAGGACCTCCCCCGAGGGAAGCCTTGGATTTTTTTACCCTAAATTTTATTTAAATGAAGCATAACCTTCATCAGCCATTACAACACTACCGTTAATTGCACTAGCTTCTGGTAAGGAGAGCAAGTATACAGTGTCTGCAACTTGTTCAGGCAATGTTAATTTGTTACCCATTACTTTACTCTTCATTTGGTCGACCATTCCTTGATCTTTATATCCTTGGATAATTGGCGTATCTACAGCGCCGGGAGCAACGGCAAGCACGCGGATGCCATGAACCGAAAGTTCAAGTGCTGCGGATTTAGTCATCATAATGACCGCACCTTTGGAAGCATGATATGCGAATGTACCTGGGGAAGCTAGGAATCCAAATACAGAAGCTGTATTGATAATCACACCTTTGATGCCGAGCTCACGCATTTTTTTACCAGCAGCGATAATCCCATGGGCTACACCATGCTGATTGACATTAATGACACTGTGATAATCCTTAAGGTCTTGGTCTAGTACAGGAGTGACGCGGCCGATTCCGGCATTGTTGAACATAACGTCAATTCTTCCATAAGTATCTACAGTTTTCTGAACCAGTGCTTCGACATCTTCATATTTGGAAACATCTGTTTTGACGAAAATAGCTTCGCCACCCTCTTTAATAATTTGTGCTACCGTTTCTTCACCTAATTGTTGATTGAAATCGGCAACGACAACTTGATCACCTTTACTTGCGAATTTAATGGCGGTTTGTTTCCCGATTCCACTGGCTCCACCTGTTATTACGGCTACTCTTTTGTCTGTCATTTGAGTTTCCTCCTCAAGAAATATAGTTATACTAGAAATGAAAGTTGATATAGTAAAATTGGTTACTTACTAACTTATTTACATTGTAACACTTGTCTAAATTAATTAAAATTTAAGTAAATTTAATAGTTATTAAGTAAAGATTAACTTAAGGGGTGATTCAAATGAATTTGGAGCAATGCGAGAATATCGTAGAAGTCGCAAAGATTGGTTCTTTAACCAAAGCAGCTCAGAATCGTCATATCACTCTATCCGCAATGAGTCAGTCTATTACCATGCTGGAGGCTGAGCTGGGAGTTACTTTGTTCATCCGTTCGCGGGGGCAAAAGGCGGTTCCCACAGCAGAAGGAAATGCCATTATTAGCAAAGCAAATGAAGTCCTGATGAAAGTAAATGAATTAAAAGAAGAAGCACAGATTTACAGCGATACGTTAAGTGGTCATTTGAAAATTGCTACGATACCTGGACCCATGCATCTGATGGTGAAGGTAATCTCTAGTTTTAAGGCAGATTTTCCAAATGTGAAAATAGAGATTTTTGAAAAGGGGCCTAAAGAAATTCTGGATAATGTACTTCAGGATGAAATGGACATTGGACTTATGGTCTCACCGGAGGGAATGCCTGACACATATAAGGGGGTTAAGTTTGAACGGTTAATGGAGGGAAAGATTGTAGTTGGTGTACACCCACACTCACCGCTAGCCCTGAATTCAATCCTTACACCGGATCAGTTAGTGGGGCAGACGTTAGTTTTATACGATGATCCTTACATTAAGGACTATGTAGAGCGATATTTATCTGGCTATGGGCCGATCAATTTGCTTTTTGTAAGTAACAACACACGGGCGATTGAGAATGCAGTTGCAGAAGGATTGGCCATCACAATTGGTCTGGATTATTCGTTTCTAAAAATATCAGAGATGACTTCTGCCTTCATGAAAACTATCGAGTTACGATCACCAGATACCCGTGCGAAATATTCAGGAGCTATTGTCTCTGCTTCAAAACAGACCTCCCAAACCGCCCGAAGATTTATCAACAGGCTAAAGCATGAATTTGATGAAATGATTAGACGAAGTTAACAGTATGCCTTGGTAAATTTTATCTAACCTTTACGCTTCCTAGTTAATATTAACCCTATGATGTTGTCCAAGCTCAGATCGATATTAGGACAGCCAAGTGGGGAGGATGTCAACACAGTGAGAAGGTATCTAAGGCAAATTAATGTTGTTATTATCTTTGTTTTGTTGATTTCGTTGTTACAACCGGGGGCAAATGTTCGCGCTTCCATTTCTGATTTACCAGCAACAGACTACGGAACCGTTATTGATGTTCGCCAAACAGAGCTTGCAACTGGGGCGATGTATACCTGGATGGATCTCCAGAATGAACGTGGTTTACAAAAGATACATGCAGTGGAGTTCAACCCGCAACAAGGAAATTTGGAGCTGCGGGCAGGCACGAAGGATGGAAAGGTATACGGTATGAAGGGCGTTACAGAAATGGCCACGTATGCGGATTCACCTGGAAACCGAGTGATCGCAGGAATAAATGGTGATTTCTATGAAATCTCCGGTTTTGCTACGGGTGTCCCTAATGGACTTTTTATGGATGAGGGTGTGATCCTGAACAGCTCGATCTCAGCTTTTACATTCGGTTTAAAAGAAGACGGCAGCTCCATTTATGGTGTGCCGAAGCTGACCAAAAACGTGACGATTAATGGAAAAACAACCAATCTGACCAGCATCAACCGATACCGAAATATGAATGAGCTGGTTCTTTATACGGAAGATTATAATACAACTACAAAGTCGACCAATGAGGGTGACGAGGTTGTTCTAGATATAGTCGAGGGAGAAGTGAAAAGCGGCCAGGCCTTGAAGCTGAAGGTATCTGAGATTCGCAACAATCAAGGCAATACGCCGCTTACCAAAGGAAAAGTAGTTTTGTCTGCTAACGGAACGTCTCGTGCTGTTCTGCAGGGGCTATCGGTTGGCGATAACGTTACTGCGACCTTTGCGCTTAGCGGAGAATGGAATGATGTGAAGGTAGCTATTGGCGGCGAGGGGCCGCTGGTAAAAGACGGAGTAGTTCAACAAGGTATTGGGCCTTTAGGAATTCATCCACGTACAGCCATTGGGACAAAAGCGGACGGAAGTCTCGTTTTATTCGAAGTGGATGGAAGATCTCCAGGTTTTAGTGAAGGTGTAGATACGGATGAGCTTGGCTACATTCTGAAGGATATGGGCGTAGTGAACGCCATGAATCTGGATGGTGGCGGTTCTTCTACTTTTGTGGCCAGAATGCCGGGTGCATCTGGTGTCAAAATGATGAATCAGGGCTCTGATGGCTATGAACGTAAAACCGGCAACGGTTTGCTGGTCGTCAACACAGCCCCAGAGCAATCTACAGCTTCTAAGCTGGTTGTGCAGCCGAATACGGAACGTATTTTGCAAGGCTCCAGCTTTATGTTCAAAGCGGCAGGAGTGGACGAGAACGGCCATCCGGCGCCTTATTCGGGTACTTTGAATTGGCAGGTGGACGCTAACCTTGGTACTGTCGATGCGAACGGAGTCTTCACCGCAGGAACCACTGCCGGCACGGGGACGGTAAATGTAGAGGCTGAGGCAGTCAAAGGCAGTGCTGAAATTGAGGTTGTAGATAAGCTTACAGAGCTTAGGTTTCCTGATGAGATTAAAACTTATTCTTCAGGTGCTGCTGCACAATTAACTGTGAAGGCGCTGCGTAATGGACAGGTAATTCAAGCCGACAACCATTCCTTCGAATGGCGGGTTGAGGGCGAGATCGGAACCGTGGACGAAAAGGGTCTGTTTCAGGCGACGAGTGAGAACGGGAAAAACGGAAAGATTTATGCTAAGTACGGGGACGTTGAGACTTCTTTTGAAGTAAATGTGGGGTTGCCGCCTGTAGTGCTGGAGGATTTTGAGAATGGCATTGATAAATATATAGCCTCTAGTGCAGCAGCTAACAGTGTGGCGATTCGGGAAGTGACGGATCAGGATTTTGTCCGCAACGGGGATAAAGCCTTGAAGCTGGAATATGATTTTGTTAACAAAACAGGCACATCCGGTGCTTATTTAGCCGCAAGCTCAACCGCCAATCGGATTCAGATTCCGGGGTATCCTGAAAAGATCAGTATGTGGATCTACGGAGATGGCAAAAAGCACTGGCTGCGGGGACAGATTCGGGATGGCAATAATGCGGCAGTGCCCGTGGATTTTACCGATCAGGTAAATGGTGTGAACTGGACGGGGTGGAAATACGTCGAAGTATCCGTTCCTAAGGGAAAAACCACGCCCTTAACGATGGATATGCCTGTCCGCTATATGGAGACAAGCAATCTTAACAAGAGTGCGGGAGCTATTTACGTTGATGATATTCGTGCCATTTATGGCCCGCTAGAGGAGGACAGAACACCTCCTATTCTTAAAGATGCATATCCCGGCGTGAACGAAATTGTCAAAACAGCTACACCGACCCTTTCCGTCAATGGTGAGGATGATGGTTATGATCCAGTGGTGCATCCGGGAACGACCTTAATCGATCCTGACAAAACACGAGTATATGTGGACGATCAATTAGTGGAGCATGGCTTTTATCCTCCAAAGGGTCAGATTACTTATAAACCAAAGGTTCCACTTACAGAAGGCCGTCATAAAGTGAAAGTTGCCATCCGCGATTTAAGCGGTAACCAGACGATAAAAGAATGGTATTTTACAGTAAATTTGGGCTCTCCGTTCTATGTGTACAAAACACCAGAAGTAGTATATGCCGGCAACACTTACACTTTGGACGTAACGGCAGAGAAAGCGAGCAAGCTGAAGGAAGGAAATCTTACGTTTGCTTTTAATCCAGCTGCAGTTAAAGATTTGCAGGTAATTCGGGGGAATAAGTTATCAGAAACACAAGTGGAGTCCATCATTGATCCGGTATTGGGCACTGTGCGTCTTAACTTAACGAATATCAATTCCTCCAATCTGGGAGATACGGATCTCATCGGGCAAATTCAATATACAGTTCGTAATGATTTTGTGGGTCCCCACACTCAGGAGCAGTTGGCTGGAGATATTAGCAAAGCTTTTGTAATCGAAAATACATCCGGATCGGTAACTTCTACAGAGGGTACTGGGGTTCCTATTTCTTTTATTGGAGCAGCTGTTGAATCTGTTGTGAAGACACAGTTGATGCTCACTTGGAACCATTATGATCTTGCGAAGGGCTTTGATGCATCTTTTGCGGTAAAAGATCTGAATGGAAGTGTCGTTGAAGGAGCAAAGCTGCTGTTCGATGGAGTGGAGGTACAAGGTGTTGCTTCAGGGGCAAGTGGAACACTTACTACTGACTCTGTCACTTCAGCAGAAGGAACTTTTAAATTGCAGGCGGTAAAAGGAAATACCTATAGTCCTGTGATGACGTTCAAGGTTGCTCAGTATGACGCTACTGCAGCTCCGCGTAATGTTAATGTTACGATGGGCCAAGATGCAGCAACTTCTCGCCAGTTCACTTGGCAGACAGAACCGTTGACCATGGATACTGTAGTAGAACTTGTGAAAAAAGCGGAGTTTACAAGCTTTCAAGCTGCGAATGTAATAAAAATTACCGGCAGCAGTTCAATTTACAACACCAACAATGACGGAACGATGCGAGTTCATAAAGCGGAGGCCACTGCGCTTACCCCCGGAACGGAATATGTATATCGTGTGGGTGATGGCGAGTCAAATGTAAGTCTGCAAGGAGCTTTTGTTACAAGTGGTGTTGAGGACACTTCTACAAAATTCCTGTTTATCGGAGATTCCCAAGCAGATTCTAAGGCTGGTTTTGGTCTTTGGGGAAATACGATTGAAGCGGCTTGCGCGTATATGCCAGATGCGGAAATGCTGGTTCACACTGGAGATATGGTGGATAAAGGCTTTGAACAAGAGCAGTGGAACTGGTGGTTTGATGCAGCCCAAAAGCAGCTGATGAATACCACACTTGTTCCGATTATCGGGAACCATGAAGTGATGGGAACCAATGGAGATGGGGATTATCTGGCGCAATTCAATAACCCGCAAAACGGTGCGGCGAGCGTAAAAGGTACGAATTATTCTTTTGATATTAAGGATACGCACTTTGTGGTTATGAATACAGAGCATTCAGGTAGTCCGTTCACTGAACAGGCGGAGTGGTTGGATCAGGATCTTTCGGCTACAGATAAAAAGTGGAAGGTGATTTTTTTCCATCAAGGACCGTACGGCAGCATCTATTCGAATGAGCAGGTGCAAGCGAAGTGGGTTCCGGTATTTGATAAGCACAACGTTGATTTGGTGATGAACGGTCATGACCATATCTATTTGCGAACTTTTCCGATGAAGGATGGTAAACAGGTTGCAGAAGGCGAAGGCACTCGTTATGTTATCGGCGGTTCCTCAGGTCCTAAGTTTTATGCGCTGACACCACGTTTTTGGCAGGAGAAAATATATGACGAAGATGAGCAAATCTATACGGCTGTTGAGATTGAGAAGAACGAGATTACGGTTACCGCAAGAACAGTAGACGGGGTTGAGATTGACCGTTTAGTGATCGGCAAATTCGTTCCGGAATCCATTACTCTGGATCAAACTGCTGTAGAGCTTGAGCCTGGGGCTAGCCTGCAATTGCAAGCTAAGGTGGGGCCGGATGAGGCTAATCATCTGACAAAGCTTTGGTCCATCGTTCCTGATCCGGCAGAATCAGTAGTTACTGTAAATGAAAATGGCTTGGTTACTGCATTGAAGCCAGGGACAGCTAAGATAAGAGTCACAGTGGCAGGTTACCCGAATATTTTTGCCGAAAGTACGATAACTGTAGATGCGCTGCAGGCAATTAAGCTTCAGGGAAAGAGACAGCTTAAACCGGAAGAAGTTGACCAATCTGTAACAGAAGCTGTCTATGCATCTGGTAAACGTATCGCTATATTAGATGGACTTCATTATTCCAGCTTGAATGAGAATGTTGCTACGATCAATGAACAGGGTTTGGTTCAGGCTCATGAGGAAGGCTCCACTGTGATTTCAGTAACCTATAGGGAGTTCGCCTCGGAGTATAACCTTGTCGTAACAAATGATGAGGCACCTATTCTTACAGAAATAACGATGGATGGGCCGGATTCGCTGGAACAAGGAAGTAAAGGCTCCGTTGTTGTTCAGGCGGTATACAGTGACGGCAGCAAGCAAGAATTGTTCGAGGGAGTAATCTTTGATACATCCGATCATTCCATTGCAATGATTAGTGAAGCTGGAGAACTTCATGCTCTGAGTGCTGGTACAACAAAAGTCAGCGCTGTTTATAACGGTTTGAGCACTGAATATATTCTGACAGTGACTGAGGGCTCGCCGGGTACGACACCAAGCCCAGAGCCAACGCCGACGCCGACACCAAGTCCAGAGCCAACATCAACGCCGGGTGCTTGGGAGCCGGGACCTGCGGTGACACCAACGCCAACCACTACACCAACTCCGTCGGCATCAGCAAAAACGGGCGTAGTCACCATCACTGCTACTCAACTTTCAGAGAGCAAGAATGCTCAAGGTGAAGTTGTGGTTTCTGTTGATGGAGCGGTTACGGAATTACTTTTGCCAGGCAACGCAGCAGAGCTGCTTGGACGCGCACCGCTTAGAGTGGTTATGCAGGATTTATCCGTTACGCTTCCTGCTACAGTACTGGCAGAACTAAGTAAGCTAATCTCAGCTGAGGCTCTTGCCAAGAGTACGATTTCGCTACGACTGAAACCTGTAGCTAATAATACAGCAGTGGATCTGTTGGCTCGTGCAAGTACACTTGCGGGTGCACACTTGCGGGCGAAAAGTGATCTACGGGAATGGTCGCTTAGCATATTCAAACAAAATGACCAGTCCTTCTCGTTAAGACAGTTTGCAGAGCCGATTATGATTTCATATAAGGTTGGTGCGGATGTAGATCGAAGCTTGTTAGGTATTTATTTTATCGAAGATGTGGGTAAATTAGAGTATATGAGCAGTACATGGACGAATGGTTATCTATCTGCTGCCGTCAGCCATTTTAGTAAATACGTTGTTTTAGAAGTTGATAAAACATTCAAAGATTTGAAGTCCGATCACTGGGCTTACCTTACTGTGAAGCAGCTTGCTGCAAAACAACTTGTACTAGGTGTTGCTGCGGACCGATTTGATCCGAACCGTGCGGTTACACGGGCGGAGTTCACAGCGATGTTAGTTCGTGCGCTTGGTTTGAACGGTCAAGCAGAAGCTGGTTTCGCTGATGTACCTACAGATCAATGGTATGCAGAAGCAGTAGGGTTAGCCCAACAAGCAGGAGTGATTAACGGCCAGACTGCTTCACAGTTTGAACCGGAGGCAAAGATCTCCCGCCAGGAGATGGCTGCAATGCTGGCTCGTGCATATGCTTACGCCAAGAGTAATGTATCTGTAGCTAGCCGTAACATTTCGGCATTCAACGATATTGGTTATGCTCCACAGTGGGCTCAAGAGGCAATCAGCGAAGTGTACAGACTTGGTTTGATGCAAGGACGGGCTGAAGGACAATTTTCACCGAACCAAAACGGAACACGTGCTGAAAGTGCACAGATGATCCTCAACCTGCTGAGGGTTATGGAGTAATGATTGTGGCCAGTCTCAGGTTGATGGGGACTGGCTGTTCTTTTGATAATTGGATTAGTTGGATATGTGCAGGGTACGCACGCATGAACACACAAGAGGGGAAAAGCGGAGTAAAAGTAAAAACAGGTGGTGAGACACAAAAGGTTGGAGAACGGAAAGTTAAGGCAGGCTCGCTGAGGTGTGCTAATGCTAAGACACGCACGCTGAGGTACGCACGCTGAGGTACGGCTAAAGCTAAGACACACTCGCTGAGGTGTGCTAATGCTAAAGTACGCCAACAGCGATGCACACTTGGTAAGTTCGGCTCGGACGAGGTCCGTTTATCAAGTAAAGTTTGTTTTTAACAGATAGCCTCGATGGTTTGGGATCGTAACGGACTGTATTGCCGCTATTTTAACTTTTTGGTCCATTTTTCCAACTTTTCGGACTCCATAGCTCTTATTGTCATACTTTTGCCCGGAATCGTAATATATTTTAATGAATAGGTGCATCTGAGTCCGATAGATGAGCAGAATGGCTGAAATCAGCTTAATAAGGTCTCCTCGGTCCGATGAGGTAGAATTGAGTGAGTCAGGTGAGCCAAGTGGAGCTAGGTAAGCCAGGTAAGCCAGGTGAGCCAGGTGAGCTAGGTGAGTCAGGTGAGTATAGTGAGTGAGGCGTGCAAGTTGAGTTAGGTAAGTAAAGTGAGTAAAGTGAGCAGAAAGCGGAAGGTAAGACCAAGAAGATGAATGGGGCTTAAGCAGAACGTAAAACTGAGGTGAGTAACGAGTATATTCCAAATCCTTACAGACGGGCGCTGAGTATTTTTCCTGTATTTTGTGAAGATAGGGTTATATTGGGCGTGGAATACTGGGAATTACTCTTCAGAGGCAAGTAAAAACAAGGAATAATTGTTATTAGCCAACACAAATTGTTATGTTGTGTTATGATAGTAGGGAGGTGACTCCCATGAATGATTTTGAGAACTATCCCGATGAGCTGGGTAATTTCATTCGGCACATCAGAAAGACGAGAGGGTTAACCTTAAGAGGACTGGAAGAAAAGAGCGGTATAAGTTACTCACAGCTTAGCAAAATCGAACGTGGAGAGAGCATTCCGCTTAAAGACAATCTGGACAAGATCATTGAAGCGCTTGGAACGGATCTGAAGAATCGGATGTACCATTTGGCAGATTATATGCCAGATATTGAATATATCAAGACCTTGAAGCAAGGATATGAGCTGCCACAGCTCAAACAGTCTCAAGATTACATCTACGAGACAGCCTTTAACAAGCTTAAGGAATTCAGAGCGAAGGAAGGGAAAGAAACATCGTACGTTTCCTTTGATTCGAATGAAGTTATAGTTTACGAAACGGAATATGGGGCAGGAATGGTAATAGAGAAGATTGAGAAATACAATCTGACCGATGTCCTGAACGATAAGTTTGAGGGTAACCTCGACTCCTTAAGAAAGAGCCCCCGTAAAGGGCGTCAAGCCTTTCTATTTGGCGAGTGGCTACGGGAGTGCGTTTATGAACTGAAGGAAGAGGAACAGGATCAGGTCATACAAGCACTTAAAGAATTTACTCAGTTTAAAGTACAACAAATAAAGGGTGCTTATAAATAATGTATGCCTTTTGCTAATGATCTCAAAAATGAATGAATGTTGCCCTTTCTTGCAGCCATCTATTCATCTTGATCCATAAACTAACAACTAAAAATGGTTTGACAGAAAAGGGGATATTAATAATGAAAATTAACATGAAGTTTACCAGCAAGGGCAAAGTCGCTATAGAGAATTTTAATAACGAGGAATTGCTGGAGATCTTCGCACGTTACATCAAGACATTATCCAAAAAGTATGACATCGAAGTTGATGTTCCTCTTGAAGCGAATCAAAACATTGTTGGTGATGGTGCGGTAATCGCAACTGCAAAAAATGTGAAATGTGATGTTGAAACTTTCTTTAAAGAATTGGGCAGAGATATTAAAGTTCCCTTGAAGAAAAGACTCGGCGGCAAATTGGAGAATGTGTTCAAAACAGAAATTACAGAATAGAGCATTATTTTTATCTGAGATTACCCATCATATGTGCATATAAAAAAGGTAGGGCCGCGGAGGCTCTACCTTTTTTATGTTTATGTACTTGACTTAAGGCGACCTAAGGAGCTTATTGGTGGTTGAAGCTGGAGAAAAATGTGTACCATGCGTCAGTGTGAATTTAATGGGGAAGGGGATATTATATATTTTCAGAATCTATGAGGTTTCTACTTCTCATGATATCTTTAATAATTTCAATGAAATCCGGTAACGCATGGGCATCAACCGCTAGCTCATAGATTCTTAGTAAATCCTCGTCAGATATAGATTCCAGAGATGAGGGCCGTGGAGAGGGATGAAAATAGTAATTCATTATGATCCTCCATCATTAATTGTTTTTATTATAGGTTTATCTATATGGTATCATTTGGAATAGGATCCGTCTCCTGTCATTCATCCTACGAATTTATCTTTACATTTGAGGATTATTATGGCATAATATGAGATTTTGAGGAAAATACTAAAAAGTTTCAATTTTTAATAAAATAATCCCGGCATGTGTGAACATGCCGGGATTATTAAAAACTGAATTTTATTCTGACGGTTTTTTCTTTTGTGAAGTAAGATACTTCTTAAGGCGAGGTTCATTGGATTCCGAAACAGTAGTGAACTGCGTACCTTGATTAAAGCATACAATCTTCCGCCCGGGATCATAGCCTTCTATGTTGTTGATATTGACGACATTGCTGCGGTCAAGGCGTTCGAATCCCTTACCCTCATACGCTACGGAAAGATCGGAAAGCGTGGTGGGGAGAATAAATTCGCCTTCTTTCGTATGGACGAATATTGTATTCTTATAATTGGAGAAATACAATATATCTTCCTCTAGAATATCACTAGAGGAACCGTCTTTCTGTAAGACACGCATCTTTTCCCCATCCTTGTTTGATTACTTGCGCAGTTCTTTTGGAATCTCAGGGCTGTTAGCAAGTGGTTTCAGAATTGTTGCAAAAACTATAGCAGAAGTACCTAAGATGTTAGAAGCATAACGAGCTAAATTTTTCTTCATTTGATTGACCTCCTTTGTAATGGAATTATAACTGTAAAGGATTGAACTAAAAATGCCAATCCAATGACAAACGAATGGATCCAAAAATTCAAAGAAACCAGAATTATGGAAATGATCTTTAAACCCAAATACCATTCTTTGGGGATTTGCGCATTAGCATCAGGATTTGGAGCACATAAGATCATTACAAGCAAAGAAAAAAGATTAATCCAAATCAAATGGTTATGTATTAAATAAGTGATATGAGGGATCAGTGAACAGATAAAGATAGATACAATATTGCAGGACCTTGCGGATTTTAAATGCACTCCACCAGAAGACATTCTTAGGAGCATGAAGCTAAATAAGGCTAAGAATGTTTCCTTTAGCTGTCCAGTGAGCCCGCCGATGCATAACGAAGCTATAATAATGAATAAAGTATTTAAAATAATGCTAAGGGCATAATGCATGATTTCAATGGAATGCGTTTGCTCTGGATTACTTTTCTTAATGACCTCAACAATTTTAAAAGTTAAATGACTCATAGTTATTTCTATCCTTTTTGTGTGAGAAATATAGATATCCCCATAATAGTACTCCATAAAAAATTGGGATGAAGAAAAAGAAAAAAGATTCAAAAAAGTAGGTGAGTAAAGTAACGACAATTACTGTAGGAAGATTAAGAGCAAATAATAATTTTTCGCTAGTCGTTGGTTTAATTCTTACATCGGGTTTGTCAGGTACAAAGTCAAATCCAATACGTTTATGACCCACATACATACCAATGAGAACCGCGGCTAATGCTGATAATATCTGCATTATCATTATGTTTTTTGTAATCGGTTCCGAAGTATTTAGAGGCATGTTGATTACAGAGTCTAATAGATACATAATTATGGTTTGAATCACCGAGTAAGCTTGATAAGCCATTCCGGTTAATATGGAAGCGTAGAAGGGATGAATCCGGAATAACATCCACATAAAACAAAACATTAGTGCATATTGTGAGAAAGTATCTAATGAAGCTATCCCATAGTTGATTCTAAGGGTATAAGAAAAAAAGCCCATAATAAAACTAGCAAACAACATCTCTTTATGATATAAGTCAATTTTGAAAATTTTGAAAGCCAGAAAGAACATTGCATAGGTCTCTAGTATTGAAAATATCATAAAAAGCATAAAATCTATCATGCCGACACTCCCGATGTCTTCTAGTATAACTAACCCTATTATTGCAAGTATCGTATAAAATGGACTAAAATACAACAACTACAGTATAATTTTCCTCCTATTTTTTCGAAAAAATTCAAAATGAGAGGGGTTTAGACATGGGGCGACGTCCAGAAAGCAGTGAGTATCTCGAAGAATTATCAAAATATGTCGATTTAGTGCCAGCTGAAGGAGACATCATTACTATTTTTAGAGAGCAGACGGATGAGATTTGCACTTTTATTTCGAATCTTACGGAAGAACAAGGGGGCTATCGTTACGCTCCGGAGAAATGGAGTATCAAGGAAATGGTCGGACATCTGGCTGATACCGGAAGAATCATGTCCTACCGTTTATTGTGCATCGCCAGAGGGGATACGACTCCACTGCCGGGTTTTGAAGAGAAAGACTACGTACTTACCGCCAATTTCGAAGCGCACACTTTAAAAGCATTGCTGGCCCATTACAAGCTTGTTCGAGAATCGACATTACTCCTAATGGAAACTCTGCCGGAGGAAGCATGGATCCGGAAGGGAATAGTTAACGAGGCTACTCTTTCTGCGAGAGCTCAGGCCTGCATTATGATTGGACATGACCATCATCATTTGAATATTCTTAAAGAAAGATATTTAGGGTAATATCTTCTTAATCAAAAAAGCATTCCAATAGCCCTTATGGCTTTGGGATGCTTTTTATACACGGCTATAGCGGTGGATTCTTGTGGCATTTGCGGCATACCGGATAGTAAGCTTCATTACCACCAATCTGGATTTGCTTGCCGCTGTATACAGGCTTACCATTTTCTACTCTTAGAGCCATCGTTGCTTTGCGCTCGCAGAACCAGCAAATGGTCTTCATTTCCTCGATTTTATCAGCGTAAATCAGCATGTATTTGCTGCCTTCAAATAGCTGGTTCTGGAAATCATTTTTAAGTCCAAATGCCATAACGGGAATGCCTAGTTCATCCACAATCCGTACTAGCTGAAGAATGCAGTCCTTGCTTAGAAATTGACATTCATCAATTAGTACACAGTGGGGTTTGGGCTGGTTACTGCTGACGATATTATAAATATCGGTATTCTCGTCGACGGGTATGGCCTGTTTCCGCAGCCCAATACGGGAGGAGATAAAACCAACTTCGTCCCGATCGTCTATGGATGGAGTGAAAATGAGCACCGATTTCCCTTGCTCTTCATAATTATGCGCAACCTTGAGTATCTCAATAGATTTCCCACTGTTCATTGCTCCGTATTTGAAAAACAATTGTGCCACTTCCATCTATCCTTTCGTAAAAACAATGATTATATCTAAAAAATGCGACCTTATTAGAGTATCATATTCGGATCGGATGTATCCAGTGAAAACATTGCAATTGATTGATTGTGGTATGATAAGAGGTAATAAGAGATGGGAAAGGAAGTAATAAGTGTGACTGAAAGATTAGATGAATATAAGGAACGGTTAGCTCTTTTGCAGCAGAATGGAGATTTATCCAGTGACACAGGAAGCTTGCTGGAAGAAATGATGGCGGATTTGGTGGAATTGAACCGGAGTAATAAAGCACTGCGTCGAGCAATACTGAAAACTGGACAGGCTTCCACGATGTCAACTCGGTTAAGGGATGCACTGTACGAATAGAAAAAGAGGGTATGCGAATGGCTTTGATTTTCTCTTTTCTCAAAAAATATAAGGTAGCTGCAATAGCTGCCCTTGTAATGATGCTCATTGAATTGACGGTAGAATTATCACAGCCTTTGATCATTTCCAAAATCATTGACTTAGGGATCCGAGAAAAAGATACCTCTGTAGTATGGCTGTGGGGCAGTATATTGATCGGCAGCGCGGTAGTTGCGTTTACAGCCGGGGTACTCAGTTCTTTTTTTGCTGCCCATGCAAGTCAGAGCTTTGCGTTCGATCTTAGGGACAAATTGTACGAAAAGGTACAGTCTTTTACGTATGAAGTATTCAATCGTTTTGCTACCTCGTCACTGATTACCCGTCTGACTGGTGATGTATCACAGCTGCAGGATACTATTTTTATGAGCTTGCGCTTTATGACACGGGTGCCACTTGTTGTGGTAGGCAGTGTGATTATGGCGTTAGTTGTTCATGTGAAGCTGGGATTACTGCTGACGGTGGCGTTACCTTTGTTGATTTTTTTCCTCTACTGGATTATGAGAAAAGCTTCCTTGTTATTTCGTACGGTCCAGCAGCGTTTAGACGGAGTTAATGGCGTGATTCAGGAGAATCTTACGGGTATTCGCTTGATCCGCGTATTTGTGCGTATGGGGTATGAGATTGAACGTTTCACGGTATTTAGCGGGAATTTGATGAGATCAACGGTGTCTGCCTTGCGTTTGACTGAGACGACGATGCCTTTTGTTATGCTTATTGTGAATGCGGCGATTTTGGCGATTTTATGGTTTGGACGGATAGCCATTTCCAATGGGGATGCTACTTTGGGTCAGACTGTTGCTGTTATTAATTACTCCTTGCGAACGATTGGAGCACTATCAGCGATATCTGGTCTTGTTGTAACGTTTTCCCGCGCTCGGGCCTCCTCTCAGCGTGTTTCAGAAGTTATGGAAGCGGGAGCTGGAGTTCATGAAGGCGGGACTTTGCAAGGCGAGCCGATTCAGGGCCACGTTAAATTTGAAGGCGTTTGCTTTAAGTATCCTAATAGTGATATCTCTGTCCTGGAGGACATTCATTTTGAAGTAGCTGCTGGTGAGCGAGTAGCGATTATGGGGGCGACCGGATCAGGAAAATCCTCACTCGTAAGTCTGATTCCGCGCTTGTATGAAGAGACAGACGGGATCATTTGGATTGACGGTGATAAAAGTGCCGATATCGATATTTCCAGACTGCGGAGATCGATAGGTTATGTGCCTCAGGAATTGCAGCTTTTCAGCGGATCAATTCGCGATAATATTGCTTGGGGAAATGAACACGCCACACTAGAACAAATCCAACAAGCAGCGGCGGCTGCACAAATTCACGAGACGGTAAAAGGGTTGCCCGATGGCTATGACACGATGCTTGGTCAACGTGGGGTTAATCTCTCCGGCGGACAAAGGCAGCGGTTAACGATTGCCCGTGCACTTGTTAGGAAACCGGCTATGTTGATCCTTGATGACAGCACCAGTGCCCTTGATGCGGTTACGGAAGGGCTTTTGCTGGAGGCGCTAAAGGATATCTCCTGTACAACCTTTTTGATTACTCAGAAAATCAGTTCAACGGCATCAGCCGATTTGATCCTGTTGCTGGATGAGGGACGATTAATTGGCAAAGGCTCGCATAAGGAGCTTATGGCAAGCTCCGAGCTGTACCGCAAGATTTATGAATCACAGGTAGAGGAGGCGAAGCAGCATGTTCAAAGCATTAATTGAACCTTTTCGTCATCCTAAACCGAACTTTGAACTTGGCGTGGGACGAAGTCTAGGGACAGCATCTGGCGGCAAACCTAAAGCAAAGGCGAAGGATTGGTCAGGGACGCTGATCCGGATCTGGAGTTATCTAGCTGAGCGTAAAGCCAAGCTTATTCTTGTACTGATCATGGTTGTCTTCAGCTCAGCGCTAGCGCTGCTGGGGCCATACATGATTGGCAGAGCGGTGGATAATTATCTGGAAGGTACCGGCGGGCGCTCATGGGTTGTTTTTCTGACAAGCCTTGCATGTGTGTACATTTTTTATTCTCTGACTTCTTGGCTGCAAAACATATGGATGATCGAAATTGCTCAAGAAACTGTCTTACGGATGCGTACGGAGCTATTCTCCCATTTACACCGTCTGCCCATTTCCTTTTTTAATCGGAGACAGCAGGGAGAAATTATGAGCCGTCTTACCAATGATATCGAGAACGTCAGCTCTACGTTAAATAGCTCGGCTATTCAGATATTTTCAAGTGTTTTAACCTTGTTAGGAACCGTAGGGGTTATGCTGTGGCTTAGTCCCTTGCTGACGCTGCTCACATTCCTTGTCGTGCCTTTGATGTTGTTAGGCATGCGCTGGATTACACGCCGTACAGGCCCATTATTTAAAGAACGTCAGCGCAATGTAGGGGAGCTTAACGGTTATATTGAGGAGACCTTATCCGGACAACGGATTATCAAGGCTTTTTCACAAGAGGAACGGGTCATCTCTGGTTTTCATGAACGCAACAAGCGAATTATGCTGTCAGGCTACTGGGCGCAGTCCATTTCTGGTTTCATCCCCAAGCTTATGAATGGTCTTAATAATCTTAGCTTCGCCATTGTTGCAGGAATTGGTGGTCTGCTTGCGATCCGTGGGTCGATTACAGTGGGTGTGATCATTGTATTCGTTGAATATACCCGCCAGTTTACTCGTCCGCTTAATGATTTAGCAAATCAGTGGAATACCTTGCTCTCAGCGGTGGCAGGGGCTGAGCGGGTGTTTGAAGTGCTGGACGAAGAGACCGAGGCTAAAGATGAAGGTGCAGCCATATCACTTGAAACTGTACAGGGTGCGGTGAAGTTTGAAAATGTAGCTTTTTCTTATGATGGAGGTTCTAACACGCTGCAGGATATCAGCTTTGAAGCGAAGCCTGGCGAGATGATCGCTTTAGTTGGACCAACCGGTGCAGGTAAAACAACGCTAATAGGGCTGTTATCCCGTTTCTATGATCCTAATCAGGGGGAAATCACGCTGGATGGCTTAGATATCACTTCGATTCGGCGGGAAAGCTTGAGAAGTCATATGGCCTTTGTATTGCAGGATTCCTTTTTGTTCAAAGGGAGTATCCGCGATAACATCCGATACGGGAGGCTGGATGCGTCCGATGAAGAGGTTGAAGAGGCGGCTAAGCTGGCCAATGCCCATTCTTTTATTATGCGAATGCCTGAAGGTTATGAACGGATGCTCTCGGCGGATGGCAGCGGTATAAGCCAAGGGCAGAAGCAGCTGCTCTCCATTGCGAGAGCGATTCTTGCTAACCCCTCTATGCTTGTGCTTGATGAAGCAACCAGCAGTATTGATACAGTGACCGAGATCAAGATTCAGGAAGGGCTGCAGGCGCTGATGAAAGGGCGAACGAGCTTCGTCATCGCTCATAGACTTGGCACGATTCGTGCGGCTGATCGAATTCTTGTGCTTCAGGGCGGCAGATTATTGCAGCAAGGCTCTCATGAAGAGCTGCTGAAGCAAGGCGGACTGTACAGTGAGTTGGTACAGGGGCGGCGGAAAGAGGCGCTTGATAAGGCGGGGATTTAAGAAAAAGGCGAGAATTTTCAGGGAGCGCAGATTGCGTCCATGAAGTTCTCGCCTTTATGTTATTTGCGATAGATAACGAGCACCAGTTCGGGTGAGCTGGGAGGTTTTGATTGTGGGGAAATCTATTGTACAAATTACAATCAGCAGGGAATAAGGCTTGATTGTGTGCGATTCGAGATTCATATGATCAGATGAACAAATGATGAGATGAAAATGCTGATTCTAAGTTTAGTATAGCATCTTAAGAGATCGTTTCCTGCGTTCCGGCTTGTTTCGCCTTTTGCTTCTCCTTGAACCTTGGACCTACGTAATTCTTCTTACGGTCCCTAGCCAGAATCCAGCCACCAAGGAAAGTCATGCCAGCTGCGAAGAGCAGCAATCCACCACCGAAATGCAGCCAAGCAAAGTGGGGCACAACGGTATCATCACCATGCATGGATATGTAATCAAAAATATCATCCTTCATCATGAGGAAGCCCTTCATTGCTATTAAGCCCGGAAACACAAGAATAAGGATGGCAATGAAGCGTGAAATTAACAGTTTCATAAGTGTCTCCTACCCCTCTTAGCCCTTTAGATTCACCCATATGATAACGTTTTAGCAAGAAAAAGTCCATTTGCATATGACGTTTATAAGTTTTGTAATAGAGCAAAAAGAGAGTACAATATACTAAGTAAAATGAACTTACGTGTAATGACTGGAGGATACATATCATGACAATTTCATGTGACGTGGCCATACTTGGCGGAGGTACTGGAGGGTATGTGGCGGCTATTCGCGCTGCACAGCTTGGAAAGTCCGTTGTCGTCATCGAAATGGACAAACTGGGAGGAACCTGTCTGCATCGGGGCTGCATTCCTAGTAAATCACTGCTCCGTAGTGCAGAGGTATATGCTGAAATCAATGAGAGTGAGAGCTATGGCATTGAGACAAGCGGTGTACAGCTGGTATTCCCAAAGGTACAGAAACGCAAAGAAGCTGTAGTTGAGCAACTTCATCAAGGCGTACAATATTTGATGCGCAAAAATAAAATACAAGTTGTCAAAGGTAAAGGGCGCGTAACGGGTCCTTCTATTTTTTCTCCGCGCAGCGGTGCTGTAGCTGTGGAACTGGAAGATGGGGAGATGGAAACAGTAGTTTCCAGCCATCTTATTATCGCTACGGGCTCACGCCCACGAGTATTGCCTGGTCTCGAACCGGACGGGAAAGTGATTCTTAGCAGTGATGAAGCGCTCACGCTCGAAGAGCTGCCATCTTCTATCATTATTGTGGGCGGCGGTGTAATTGGTGTCGAATGGGCTTCAATGCTGGCTGATTTTGGAGTGCAGGTGACTGTGGTTGAAGCGGCAGGTCAGTTACTGCCTCAAGAGGATGAAGAGATAGCTAGGGAACTACAACGGTTGTTGAAAAAGCGTGGTGTTAAGGTACTGACTGAAACTACAGTGGATGCTGCAACCTGCCAGGTAACGGAGGATGGAATTTCGATCGAAGCCCGTAAGGGAGAGCAAAGTCAAAGCCTATCCGCAGAAAAATTGCTTGTATCCGTAGGCAGAGTGGCCAACATCGAGAATATTGGTCTTGAAAACACAGATATTCGCTTTGACAAAGGGATTATTGCTGTAAACGCTAGTATGCAGACGGCAGAGCCGCATATTTATGCGATTGGTGACTGCATCGGCGGGCTTCAATTGGCTCATGCAGCCAGTCATGAAGGGATTATGGCGGTTAACCATCTATCTGGTGAGAAGCTACATCCTTACCATACACATTTAGTACCACGTTGTGTCTATACTCGGCCTGAGGTAGCAAGTGTGGGCTACACCGAGAAGGAAGCTAAAGAGCTTGGACATGATGTAGTGATTGGCAAGTTCCCATTTTCGGCCATTGGCAAGGCAATTGTATATGGCCAGAAGGACGGATTTGTCAAAGTTGTTGCCGATCGTAGCAGTGGAGATATTCTTGGTGTGCAGATGATTGGTCCTCATGTGACGGATCTAATTGGAGAAGCGGCCTTGGCACAGCTTCTGGATGCAACACCTTGGGAGATTGGTGAAGCTATACATGCTCACCCTACCCTTTCGGAGATTATCGGAGAAGCAATGTTAGCTGTGGATGGAAGATCTATTGGATTTTAGTTTTTCTTAGCTTTTCTTTTTGGGTAGAAAGGGATTATAATATACTCAAGTCAAGTCTTAGTACCAGGTTTTAAGATCAGGGCACAATTGGTCTTAATTCCTGTAAGACTTCAGGCTTTATGAATAAGGAGGTATCTCTTTATGGAATCCCAAGGTACTGTAGAAACGATTAACAGACATAAGCAGCTTGGACTTAGTGACGGCCAGGTCATCGATATGTACAGATATATGTCGCTCGCTCGTAAATACGATGAGCGCAGTCTGCTGCTTCAGCGCGCTGGCAAGATCAACTTTCATGTCTCCGGCATAGGCCAGGAGGCGGGTCAGGTGGCGGCGGCGTTCGCGCTGGACCGGCAAAATGATTATTTTTTACCTTATTACCGCGATTATGCTTTCGTGCTCTCAGTGGGTATGACTACACGCGAACTTATGTTGTCCGTATTCGCTAAGGCAGAAGATCCAAACAGTGGTGGGCGGCAAATGCCGGGTCACTTTGGCAGCAAACGTCTGCGTATTGTGACAGGGTCAAGCCCTGTAACCACGCAGGTCCCTCATGCGGTTGGCTTTGCTCTGGCGGCCAAAATGCAGAAGAAGAAATTCGTCTCCTTTGTAACCTTCGGTGAAGGTTCCAGCAATCAGGGGGATTTTCATGAAGCTTGTAACTTTGCCGGAGTGAATAAGCTGCCGGTTATTATCATGTGCCAGAACAATCAGTACGCAATCTCTGTTCCTGTTCATAAACAGTTAGGCGGCAAGGTTAGCGACCGTGCGCTGGGTTATGGATTTCCTGGTGTGCGTGTAGACGGAAACGATCCGCTTGAGGTTTATCGTGTCGTTAAGGAAGCGCGGGAAAGAGCCCTCGCGGGTGAAGGTCCTACGCTGATTGAAGCGATGATGTACCGTTTGTCTCCACACTCCACCTCAGATAATGATCTGGCTTACCGGACCAAAGAAGAGGTTGATGAGAACTGGAAGAAGGACGGCGTAGCAGGATTCCGTAATTATTTGATCGGTCTGGGATTGTGGAGTGACGAGCAAGAACAAGATCTTGCTGCTGAATGCAATCTTGAGCTTAAAGCGGCTATCGAGTATGCCGATAATGCTCCGTTCCCGAAACCGGAAGACACACTGCTGCATGTATACAGTGATTCCGACCTCAAAGGAGGGGCATAAACCATGGCTATAATGGAATATATCGATGCCATCAGGCTCGCGATGAAGGAAGAAATGGAGCGCGATGATTCCGTGTTCGTGCTTGGTGAGGACGTTGGTCTCAAAGGCGGCGTATTTACCACAACCAAAGGTCTACAGGAACAGTTTGGCGAAGAGCGGGTTATGGATACACCCCTCGCTGAATCAGCGATTGCTGGTGTAGCCATCGGAGCAGCTATGTACGGAATGAAACCAATTGCTGAAATGCAATACTCCGACTTTATGCTTCCGGCGACGAATCAAATTATCAGTGAAGCGGCTAAAATCCGCTATCGTTCAAATAACGATTGGAGTTGCCCGGTTGTCATTCGTGCCCCTATTGGCGGCGGGGTGTTCGGTGGATTGTATCATTCACAGTGTCCGGAATCGATTTTCTTTGGTACACCTGGATTGAAGATTGTAGCGCCTTACTCCGCTTATGATGCTAAAGGGTTGCTGAAGGCAGCCGTACGTGATCCTGATCCGGTGCTTTTCTTTGAGAACAAAAAGTGTTACAAGCTGATCAAGGAAGAAGTGCCAGAAGGGGATTACACCGTTCCAATTGGCGAAGCTAATCTGCTGCGTGAGGGAACGGATATTACGGTGATTGGCTATAGTCTTCCGCTGCATTTTGCTATGCAGGCTGCGGAAGAATTGGAACGCGAGGAAGGAATTACAGCACATATTCTTGATCTGCGTACCTTGCAACCGCTGGATCGTGATGCGATTATTGCTGCTGCCCGTCAAACCGGTAAGGTATTGATTGTGCATGAAGATAATAAAACAGGCGGAATTGGCGGCGAAGTGGCAGCCATTATCGCAGAGCATTGTCTGTTCGAGCTCGATGCACCAATCTTCCGTCTTTGTGGTCCCGATGTTCCGGCGATGCCAATCAGCCCACCAATGGAGAAGTTCTTCATGCTTAGCAAAGAAAAAGTGAAGGCGGAAATGCTTCGACTGGCGCAATATTAAATAGCTGAGTGAATGCGAAGCTTCGTAAAACTCAGGTGATGCTTACGAAGCTTCGTAAAACTTTAAGAATATGCTTACGAAGCAAGTTTTACTATGTAGTCTTTCTAAGAGTCAATGCTTCGTAAAACTTTTAAGGAGTGAAAAGATGTCTGACAACCAAAAGTTGACTGACGTGATCATGCCGCAGCTGGCGGAATCGCTAGTATCGGCGACGATCGGCAAATGGCTGAAGAAACCGGGCGATCCGGTAGAGCAATACGAACCAATATGTGAGCTTATTACAGATAAAGTAAATGCTGAATTACCTTCAACGATCGATGGAGTTATGGGTGAACTATTGGCGGAAGAAGGCCAGGTTGTCAATGTCGGCGAAGTCATTTGTCGTATAGCCGTGCCTGTGACTGCATCTGCTGCTGCAAACGTGACTAACACTAACACAGTTGCAGCTAATTCCTCTAATAATGTTGCAGGACAAAGTGCGACTTCAACTGCTGGCGATACGATGCGTGCACGCTATTCTCCTGCGGTACAGACTTTGGCTGCTGAACATAACATCGATCTGACTTTAGTTGCTGGTACTGGTATGGGTGGTCGGATTACCCGTAAGGATGTGCTGACCTTCCTCGAAAGCGGCGGAGCTAGATCTGCAGCTTCGATTTCTGCTAGCCAGCCTGCCCCAATGGCGTCACAACCGCCTGCTCCACAGTTCGTTCAAGCCCAAGAGAAGAAGGCAGAAGAGCCACTTCGCCATTCGGGTCTACACTTGAGCGAATCTCCTCGTATTCCAACAATTGAAGTTGAGGGTGGCAGAGGCAGCAGTTCTGAATACCTGATTGATGTAACGCCAATCCGGAATACAATTGCTACAAGAATGCGTCAAAGTGTCTCTGAGATTCCGCATGCTTGGACAATGATTGAGGTAGACGTGACTAATCTGGTCGCACTGCGCAATAAACATAAGGATGAGTTCAAGCGTAAAGAAGGTATCAATCTAACCTATCTGGCTTTCATGATGAAGGCTGTTGTGAGTGCGATTAAGGATTACCCGATTATGAACTCTGTCTGGGCTGTAGACAAAATTATTGTCAAACGTGATATCAATATCTCGTTAGCGGTAGGTACAGAAGATTCGGTTATCACTCCTGTGATTAAGAAGGCTGATCAGAAAAATGTCGCTGGGTTGGCTCGTGAGATTGATGAATTGGCTCAAAAAACACGCGAAGGCAAACTGAGCCTGGAAGATTTGCAGGGAGGGACTTTCACTGTAAATAATACAGGCTCGTTTGGCTCCATTCTTTCTTATCCAATCATTAACTATCCACAGGCAGCGATTTTAACATTTGAATCGATTGTAAAAAGACCTGTGGTTATTAACGATATGATAGGTGTGCGATCAATGGCTAATATTTGTCTGTCGCTCGATCATCGGATTCTGGACGGAGTCATTTGCGGTCGTTTCTTGCAACGCGTCAAGGATAATATTGAAGGATATACCCCGGATACGAAACTTTACTAAAATAATAACGAGCCAAACTGTGCAGGCATGAGACTGAAAAAGGGGACCTGACGGTATGAATAATTCAGATATTCGTAAGCTGCAGATTTCATATGACCCTATTATGGAGTATGGGACGGCCTGGGAGCTGCAAAAAGAAAGTGTGCATGCCATTGATTCTGGCGAGCAGCCGGAGAGACTTATTCTTTTACAGCATCCGCCTACCTATACTATCGGTTCACAAAATCATCCTGAACATCTTCTCTTGGATCATGAGCAGCTCGAAGAAAAAGGAATCGCGCTGTTTGAAATCGATCGCGGAGGAGATATTACATATCACGGACCCGGTCAGCTTGTAGGTTATCCGATTCTTAAGCTCGGAGAAGATGGCAAAGTGGATTTGCATGGGTACTTGCGCAGTCTGGAGGCTGTTATTATTGATTATTTGGCATCCTACGGAATTGTCGGAGATCGTAAACCGGAGTACACCGGAGTATGGGTTGGCGATGAGAAGATCTGTGCTATTGGTGTGAAGTTTAATAAGAGTAAATTCCGAAGAGGTTTTATTACCAGTCATGGTTTTGCTTTTAACATTTCTGAGGGGATTGCGGCGCGCGGGTTTCAAGGGATTATTCCATGCGGGATCACCGATTTTGGAATAACTTCTCTAGAGGAATGTGCAGGTCGTCGATTTGAGCTTCATGAGGTGGCTGAAGAGCTGGTCCCATATTTCTTGAAACATTTTCCATATGAAGAGCTGATGGACACTTTCTGTGATATGGCAAAGGCTGATTAGGAACAGACGTGCAGGCCAAATAGCGGCAAGGAGTTCCTAGCCGCTATTATTAATGCTTCCTGAGCAATGTTTAACCTGCAAGGAAAGGCTCGATAACCATAAAGAGCGTAGAGGCAATCATGGCAAACAACATGACGTAGATGAAGATCTTGAACCATTTATTACGTTGCATGGGTAACTCCTTTAGATTTAGTTTAAGTTATTAACATGAAGATGGTAATGTCGTACAACCATTGTACCGTATTCACGAAAGAGAGGGAAGTCCAGTGATTTCACAAGACCGATTGATTCAGGAGTTTATGGAACTTGTCCAAGTTGATAGCGAAACAAGAAATGAACGGCAGATTGCCGATGTCCTTAAGAGTAAGTTTAACGAACTGGGTTTAGAAGTGCTCGAAGACGATTCACAGGAAAGAACCGGACATGGAGCAGGTAATCTATTCATTACCTGGCCAGCTGAGAATGGAGGAGCTGCTCCAAAGCTTCTGTTCACTTGCCATATGGATACGGTTGTTCCAGGACAAAATATCAAGCCTACACTTGGTTCAGATGGATGGATTACAAGTGATGGTACTACGATTCTTGGAGCTGATGATAAAGCAGGACTTGCTGCATTGTTCGAAGCCATTCGCGTGATCCAAGAGCAAAAGCTTCCGCATGGTCAGATTCAATTCGTGATTACAGCGGGTGAAGAATCTGGATTGCTGGGCGCACGTTCGATGGATCCAAGTAACTTGGATGCAGACTTCGGCTTTGCACTAGATTCCAATGGTGAAGTTGGAGCGATTGCGGTCGCAGCACCGACACAGGCAAAAATCACGATGCAAATCTTTGGGAAATCAGCTCATGCTGGCGTGAACCCAGAGGACGGCATCAGCGCAATTCAAGTTGCTAGCAAAGCGATTGCAGCCATGAAGCTGGGTCGTATTGATAACGAAACCACAGCGAATATTGGGAAGTTCGCTGGCGGCGGCCCAACGAATGTAGTGTGCGATCACGTCCAGCTGGATGCAGAAGCACGTAGTATTGTGCAGGAGAAGGTTGGCGTTCAAATCGCTTCGATGCGCGAAGCACTCGAGACAACTGTTCGGGAATACGGCGCAGAATGCGAATTCCGCAGTGAAATTATCTACCCTGCTTTTAGCTTTAATGAGCATGATCCGGTAGTGCAGCTTGCACAGCGGGCCATTACTTCTATGGGGCTTACTCCACGCCTGTTCCACTCTGGCGGAGGTAGTGATGCTAATGTATTCAACGGTCTAGATGTTCCGACTGTTAACCTTGCAGTGGGTTATGAACATATCCATACTACCAAGGAACGGATTAAAGCCGAAGATATCGTAAAAGTGGCTGAACTCGTTGTGAATATTGTAAAAGAGAGCGTAAAGGGCTAACAGCCTTATAAAACAGCAGAGCAGTGATTCTTTCGTAACGGAGGATCGCTGCTCTGCTGTTTTTTTATGGTGAGTTTAGTGTAGCAATATTTAGAGCATTCCAAAAAATCCATGCGGCCTCTAATGCCGCTTTTGGCGAGTCTCCAAGTAGGGATTTTCGGAATCCCCGGATGTACCCCTCTCTTGAGGCTAAAGGACCCAGATGACGCTAAAAGCAAAATTATCGCCATTTTGGGCAAAGTTTCGGACACGAGCGCAGCTATTCCTTATGAAGAGGAGTATATAGTGTGTTTTTTGTGCTGATAGCTGCAATGGGGACCGATAGCCTAGCAAAAGTGGGGAAAAGGTGTGTTTAAGGGCAGCTGTGTCCGATAGCGTCAAGTCCACCCCTCTCTTGGGGCTAAAGGACTCAGATGACGCTAAAAGCAAATTTATCACCATTTGAGCAGAGTTTCGGACACCAGCGCAGCTATTCCTTAGGAAGAGGAGCATATAGTGTGTTTTTTGTGCTGATAGCTGCAATGGGGACCGATAGCCTAGCAAAAGTGGGGAAAAGGTGTGTTTAAGGGCAGCTGAGTCCAACAGCGTACAAAGGTAGGCGCAATAGCGACCTAATCAAACAACTTGTGCTAGATATCAGCATCGTGAGCGATCAACAAGTTATGTCTGATATGAGCATCGTAAGCGCATAGTCGCTTAATCAAACAACCTGTGCCCATTATCAGCATCGTAAGCACAATACCCCATAATTGGGGGCGACGCAAAAAGACTGGGGTGCCCCAGCAGCCATTTCATGGCTTTTGAGACACCCCTATAGTTGTGTGAACATGTATGGCTAAGTCCCAAAGGATAGGATGAGTTCATCCTGCCTTGGACGGAAGGATTGCGGATTGATCATGCAGGGAAAGAATGTATGCCAAGGGCATATCGCGCCCATACTGCTGGATCCATCCAGCCAAGATGGCCTTTATTTCCTCCGGCTTACCTACCATCATAACTGCGGATGAGCTTGTACGGCTGAAGATTTCGTTCATCTGAAATTCCTTCTTTCCCTTTAAGTTTGCTATAATACACCGTATGCACAATAGAGAAAAAGGAGACCAGAAACTTTATGGGAGAACAACATTTGCACAGCAAACCCGAGCTTGATGAAGTGACATTGTCTACACAGCCTGTTTTTGATGGGAAGATTATATCTTTGCAGGTGGATACAGTGAGACTGCCTGATGGAAATACTGCGACACGTGAAGTTGTGAAGCATCCCGGTGCTGTAGCGGTGCTTGCTTTAAACAACAACAAAATGCTTGTTGTAGAGCAATACCGTCAGCCCATGCAACGCACTGAGGTGGAAATTCCTGCTGGGAAGCTGGATAAAGGTGAAGATCCATTAGTTGCGGCTGGTCGTGAACTTCAGGAAGAGACTGGATTTCACAGTGGAGATCTGAAATTGCTTAAATCCTTCTATACTTCTCCCGGCTTCGCCGATGAGATTATTCATTTGTATGTGACTACTAACGCTCAACCAGGGGACATGTCACTGGACGAGGATGAATTTCTAGAGGTTTCGGAGCTTACCTTGGAGGAAGCGTATCAATATATGGCTGACGGGCGCATCGCGGATGCAAAAACGATGATGGCAGTGTACGCTTGGCATTTATACACGCTGACAGGCCAATGGAATTAACAAATGAACTGAAGAGTTTCTATTGCGATTTGCATGTTCATATTGGGCGAACGTCGGAAGGTCAGGCTGTCAAAATTAGCGGCAGCCGCGAGCTTACCTTTGCGGGCATTGCCAAAGAAGCTGCAGAGCGCAAGGGACTAGAAATGATCGGTATTATAGATAGTCATTCACCTGGCGTCCTGCGGGATATTCAGCGCTCTTTGGAATCTGGAGAGATGACATTAGCTGAAGGTGGAGGCATTGCTTACCGAGGGACTACAATCATTCTGGGAACAGAAATTGAAATCCGCGAGCCTGGGCGAAAAGAGTGCCATGTGCTCGCCTACATGCCGGACGTGGAACGCATGACCGACTTTAGTGCGTGGATGAGCCGCTATATGCGGAACGTGAATCTAAGTTCCCAGCGCCTGTATGCTCCGGCTAGGGAGCTTCAGGATGAGATTTACGGGCGGGGAGGCATTCTTATCCCTGCACATATTTTCACGCCTCACAAGGGCTTGTATGGCTGTGCTGCCGAGCGTATGGCGGACATCTTTGATCTGGAACGCATAGCTGCGGTTGAACTTGGGCTGAGTGCAGATTCCGAAATGGCTGGATATCTCTCTGAACTGGATGATTTCACGTTTCTAACCAACTCAGATGCGCATTCACTGGGTAAGTTAGGGCGTGAGTATAACGTGATGGAGCTGGCACAGCCTTCGTTTGCTGAACTGCGGCTTGCACTGGAACGTAAAAATGGGCGGAAGGTAAGTGCTAATTTCGGACTTAATCCGCGGCTTGGCAAATACCACCGGAGCTATTGCGGGGGCTGCGGCAGTATTATTGATGAGGCTTATGTCAACTCGGATCGTTGCCAATATTGCGGCAGTCTTAAGCTGGTTAGAGGTGTCTTCGACCGGATCCTAGATATTGCGGACCGCAAGACGCCGTTAGTGCCTGCTGACCGTCCACCCTATCATTATCAGGTTCCGCTTGAATTTATCCCGGGGTTAGGGAAGGCGAAGATGAACGCGTTACTGCAAGCGTTTGGAACTGAGATGAACATTTTACATGGTTGTGGTGAAGCGGAAATTGCCAGCGTTGTAGGTGCGGATCTGGCGTCGATGATCGTCCAGGCCCGCTCTGGAATTTTGGAGCTATCAGCAGGCGGTGGAGGGACGTACGGTAAAGTGGTTCAGCCCAGAAAGTAGAGTCATTACCTGAAGGACAAGTCATATCGCGGGACGTTTTCTCATATGGTGTAACATGTAACCGGAAAGGGGAACGTCCCAAATGCGTAATTTACGGCTGATGATGAAGGAACAGACGCCTCTGTATATTTTTGTCGGCGTATTATTTCTGGTAGGTGTTGTATTTGGAGCTCTTATCGTTAGTGCGCTTACGATGGATCAGCAGCAGGAGCTGGGGGATTATCTGGGGAATTTCTTTGTTACGGTTGATCAGCAAGGTCTGCCAGCCGCACCTGATTCGTACTGGAGTATAGCAGCCTTGAATCTGAAATGGATCGGACTGATCTGGATTCTTGGGTTGTCGGTCATTGGGCTGCCGGGAATTTTGATTCTTGATTTTTTAAAAGGGGTACTGATCGGTTTTACGGTTGGCTGTCTGGTCAGTCAATATTCTTGGCATGGGATGTTGTTCGCATTAGTCTCTGTGGCTCCACATAATCTGGTGCTGATCCCTGTGCTGCTGGTTAGCAGTGCAGCTGCGATAGCTTTTTCCTTGCAGATGATCCGCAGCCGGGTGATGGGACAACGACGGACGCCAGTGACTCGTCCTTTTACCATGTACACTATATTGTCATTTGTGATGGCGCTTTTGATCCTGGGTATTTCATGTTTTGAGACCTGGGTTACACCAACCATGATGCGTTGGGTCACGCCTTCACTTGTACAAGCGGTGACGACCTTGACTGTGCAGTAAAAGCGTTTGACTTCTGAAAGCGACACCCCCTATAATGGAAGAAGTGGTTTGAAGACCGGTGCGGTTATTATCCAAGGGGGAGGGAGACAGGTGGAAGCACGGATAGACAAGATTAAGCAACAGTTACAATCCCAAGGATACAAGCTTACACCCCAACGGGAAGCGACCTTAAGAGTGCTGCTGGAGAATGAGGAAGATCATCTTAGCGCGGAAGACGTATTTATGCTCGTGAAGGAGAAAGCTCCCGAGATCGGTCTTGCGACTGTGTATCGTACCCTCGAACTTCTCAGTGAGCTACATGTCGTAGAAAAGATCAATTTCGGCGACGGTGTAGCCCGGTATGATTTGCGAACAGATACTGCGAAGCATCATCATCATCACTTAATTTGTGTGCAATGCGGCAGTATGGATGAGATTCGCGAGGATTGGCTCGGTCCGCTGGAAGAGCGACTGGAGAAAGAGTTTAATTTCACAGTGCTTGATCATAGACTTGATTTCCATGGGATTTGCTACCGCTGTACTGATAAGAACAATACAGACGGAAATCCATCCTAAAGTTATCTTATATTAAGAATTAACTTCACAAGTCCTCCCCGGTTTTATACCGGAGGGGGCTTTTTAAATGATTAGTCTATTAGAGCCATACATATCAGCCTTTTTTGGAGCATAAAATGAAGGACGAGCAGAATTCATTTATATGTAATAGGAGGCGTCCTTATGATTGTTTCTGTGCCCAAAACAGTGCGTAAGCTGTATTTTATGATCATGTTTGTGGCTCTAAGCTATTTACTCTACTATGCTATGAGCTGGCTAGGGGAATGGCTCAGTCCGATAGAGAACTATGGAATTCCTGAAGGCACCGCTGTTCGGGCATTTGATCACGCCGAGGTTGGTGATGATGGTCTGGATGCACGGCAGCGCTTGCGTTTCTATTATTGGTTCGGAGAATGAAAGCTCCACTGGAAGCAGGAACAAGCGAGAAGAATGTCGAAGAAAGCTAGGGTGGATTTATGCAGAGTAAGAGTTGTGTACACATCTGCTGAAGCCTCATGCTGAATGTGCTGCAGGAAGACACTAAGAGTAGCTGCGCCAGGACAGGAGCGTGAAATAATGAAGTCACACTTGCAGCCTTTTTTACATTATTTGTCCGGAGATAAAGGCTTGTCCCCGAATACACTGGAATCTTACGGTAGGGATGTATCGCAGTTTCTAGAGTTTGCTGAAGAGCGGGGGGTTGAACAGCCTGAAGAATTCCGAAGATCTCATGTGATGTTATATCTTAGCTCCTTACGCGGAGCGGGAAGAGCCACTGCAACGCTCAACAGAAACGCGGTGTCCCTGCGGGCCTTTTTTCATTATTTGCTGAAGGAACGTTTAATTGAGCAGGATCCAACACTGGACATGGAAACCATGAAGCCCGATAAGAAGCCACCTATGGTGCTTGCGGTTTCGGAGGTTGAGCGGCTGTTGGCTGCTCCAGATGTGAGTACAGCACAAGGGATGCGCGATAAGGCTATGCTGGAATTGCTCTACGCAACGGGAATAAAGGTTTCTGAATTAATTTCTCTTAACGTAGACGATGTGCATACGGACATGAAGTTTGCGCGCTGTACAGGGACTTCAGGCAAGGAACGAGTGGTACCCATTGGAACCATTGCTGCGGAGAGTGTAGCAGCTTACACTTCTATTATGCGGGACAAGCTGCTTCGTGATCATCAGGAGGAGCCGGCCATGTTCCTGAATAGCCTGGGTGGGCGATTAACCCGCCAGGGGTTCTGGAAAATCATAAAAAAATACGCACGGGAAGCAAACATTGAGCAGGATATTACACCGCATACGCTAAGGCATTCCTTCGCCGCCCATTTACTGGAAGGTGGAGCGGATTTGCGTTCCGTACAACAAATGCTGGGTCATGCTGATATTTCAACGACTCAGATTTATAACGGTATCGCCCGTAAGAATATGAAGGAAGTATATGAGAGCCATCATCCCAGAGCTCGCTGATCATGCTTCAAAGATGCTTTTTGTGAGTAAGATAGTTATGATGGAATCATACTTATAGGATAGACTGGGGAATGGGTAATTTTCCACAGGTTATCCTTTGGCAGAAACGGATACCTGACAGGCGATACATTGTATCGCTAGCTACGGAAGCGTCTGACTTCCGGGAGAAGGTACAGCCGTTTCTTCTTGTTGGTGCAAACGAATGAACGAACGATCTATATTAAAAAAGGAGTGAAGACAATATGTCCTCATTTAAACGAATTGGTTTTATTGTTTTGGATAGTGTAGGTATCGGAGAAGCTCCAGATGCTGCGAATTTTGGTGATGCAGGGTCACATACGCTTGGCCATATTTTGAACCGTGTTCCCGGATTAAAACTGCCTAACCTTCAGCAGTTAGGATTAGCTAATATTGCTCCGCTGCCGCCGCTTGAACCTGTAGCTTCACCAACTGGATATTATGGCAAGATGCAGGAAGTATCTGTAGGTAAGGATACGATGACCGGGCACTGGGAGCTGATGGGGCTGAAAATAGAGGTTCCATTTAATACGTATCCGGACGGATTTCCGGCAGAATTGATTGAAAAATTCGAAGCAGCAACTGGCCGGAAAGTGATCGGTAATAAACCGGCTTCCGGTACGGAAATTCTAGTTGAATATGGCGAAGAGCAGATGAAGACCGGAGCTTGGATTGTGTACACCTCTGCGGACAGTGTATTCCAGCTTGCGGCACATGAAGATATCATTCCACTGGAAGAGCTATACAGCGCGTGTAAAATCGCCCGTGAGCTAACTATGGCTCCTGAATTCTCCGTAGGGCGCGTTATTGCTCGTCCTTATGTTGGCGAACCAGGAAAGTTCGTACGGACCTCAAATCGCCATGATTATGCCGTGAAACCACCGGAACCAACGGTAATGAATTCGCTGGCTGATATCGGAAAAGATGTTATCGCGGTAGGAAAGATCAACGATATTTTCACAGGTGAAGGGGTTACAGCTTCTTATCCTACGAAGAGCAATGAACATGGTATCGAAGTTACCATACAGCAGCTTCGCCAACCGTTCAATGGCTTGCTGTTCACGAATCTGGTGGATTTTGACTCTTTATATGGCCACCGTCGCGATCCGGAAGGATACGGCCATGCACTGGAAGTATTCGATCAGGCGCTGCCTGAAATTCTATCCACGCTTGGTGAAGATGACCTGTTGATTATTTCTGCAGATCATGGGAATGATCCAATCCATAGTGGAACAGATCATACTCGTGAATATGTGCCGCTGCTTATTTACAGCCCACGCCTTAAGCATCCAGATAGCTTAGGTATTCGTGAGACCTTCTCGGATGTTGCCGCAACCATTGCTGATAACTTCGGTGCGAAGGCGCCGCAGTATGGGACAAGCTTTTTAGCGAAACTGCAATAAAAGGATGTGGGTTGCGCCACAACATTCATTAAGGAGGATCATCCATAGCATGTTAACTCAAAAAGAAATTCAAGAAGCAGCTATTTATATAAAAGACCAATGTCCGGTGGCTCCGGAAATTGGATTGATCCTTGGTTCAGGACTCGGTGTGCTGGCAGACCTGATCACCGATGGAATCAGCATTCCATATGATGAAATTCCTCACTTCCCTGTGTCCACTGTAGAGGGGCATGAGGGAGAACTGCTGATCGGTATGATTGAAGGACGCCGTGTCGTGATGATGAAGGGCCGCTTTCATATGTATGAAGGTTATGGACCGGAGGTTACGGCATTCCCTGTACGGGTTATGAAAGAACTTGGTATAGCCAGCCTACTTGTAACTAATGCTGCTGGTGGAGTGAACACAGATTTCACGCCGGGCGATCTTATGCTCCTTACGGATCATCTGAACATGACGGGACGGAACCCGTTAATAGGACCTAATGATCCTGCACTGGGCGTGCGCTTCCCGGATATGTCAACCGCTTATAGTCGCCGCTTGATAAAGGTAGCGAAGGAAACGGCAGCGCAGCAGAATTTCGAATTCAAAGAAGGCGTATATGCAGGTCTGCTGGGACCTTGCTATGAAACACCTGCTGAAATCGTAATGCTTCGTCATCTAGGGGCTGACGCTGTGGGCATGTCTACTGTGTCGGAAACCATTGTTGCCCGGCATGCAGGTATCGAGGTATTAGGTATCTCCTGTATTACTAACATGGCTGCGGGAATCCTGGATCAACCTCTCAACCATGAAGAGGTTATGGAAACTGCAGATCGTGTGCGTGAGCGTTTCCTGAAGCTGGTGTTGGGCTTTATTCCGAAAATGTAATTTCGGGTACTGCATTTTGAATTTTTGGGAGGTCCAATCTATGACACAAGTGAATGAGCTTGAGCCATTGACGTTTGAACAGATAATGAAGGTAACTAATTTGACTAGACCAAAATTTATCGGACTTGCTCGCGCAATTGTCCGTGAAGTGCAGGTGTAATATGAGAGCTGTCGATATTATTCAGAAAAAAAGAGATGGTGGAGAGCTGAGTCGTGAGGAAATTTCTTTTTTAATTCAAGGCTACAGTAAAGGTGAAGTGCCTGATTATCAGCTCTCTGCATGGGCAATGGCTGTTTATTTTCAAGGCATGAACGCGCGGGAGACCGGCGATTTAACGATGGAAATGGCGATGTCCGGCGATCAAGTAGATCTTAGCCCAATCGCAGGTATTAAGGTCGATAAACACTCCACAGGCGGAGTGGGTGATAAAACAACTGTAGTACTGGCACCCTTGGTAGCTTCTGCTGGAGTACCGGTAGCGAAGATGTCCGGCCGCGGACTTGGGCACACTGGAGGCACGCTCGATAAGCTGGAGTCCATCAGTGGTTTCTCTATCGAGATGGCTCGAGAGCGTTTCTTTGACCAAGTAGGGGAGATCGGGGCTGCCGTGATCGGCCAGTCGGGCAACATTACACCCGCAGACAAAAAGCTGTATGCCCTTCGGGATGTAACAGCAACAGTTGAATCCATCCCCCTTATTGCAAGCTCTGTGATGAGCAAGAAGATTGCAGCAGGTGCGGATGCGATCGTGCTGGATGTCAAAACAGGCAGCGGTGCTTTTATGAAGACGCTGGATGATTCTATAGCACTCGCTCAGGCGATGGTTGACATTGGAACGCATCTGGGTCGGAATACCGTTGCGATTATCAGTGATATGGACCAACCGCTTGGTTACGGGATCGGAAATGCGTTGGAAATTAAGGAAGGAATCGAGACCTTGAAGGGTCACGGTCCGAAGGATCTGCAGGAGGTCTGTCTTATTCTGGGCAGCCAGATGCTTGTTCTTGGCGGCAAAGCCAAGGATGAAGCGGAGGCACGTTCGATTCTTATGACGCATATTGAAGATGGCAGTGCGCTAGAGAAGTTCAAACAAATCGTGAAGGCACAAGGTGGAGATGTATCGCAAATTGATTCTCCGGAGAAGCTCCCTACTGCTAAGCGATTCATTGAAGTGAAAGCAAAAACCAAAGGATTCATAGAAGGGATTCAGGCCGAGGAAATTGGCGTTGCGGCTATGCTGCTTGGAGCTGGACGTGAAACTAAGGAATCCGTAATCGATCTGGCCGTGGGGATTCAACTTTCCAAAAAGGTTGGAGATGCTGTAGAGATCGGCGAGACGCTTGCAGTCTTGCATATCAATGATGCCAGTGAGAAGAAAGTAGAGGAAGCTGAAGGTAAGGTGTTAGAAGCCTACCGTATCACTTCTGAACCTGTTCCTGCCCAACCTTTGGTATTTGCACTTGTTACTAAAGATGGGGTAACACGGTACTAGTCAAGGCAACATAAACATTGTCATGGCTATGGCCGTAAACAGACAACAAAGCAGCGATCCTCCTATATCGGGAAGGTCGCTGCTTTGCGTTTTGCTTAAATGGTGCAATATTTATAACTAATTATTGATCTTATTGAAAATTTGCGAAGCCGCGCTGCTTGTATTACATAATACGACTACAGTCTCGCCACTAGCTGGATAGATAGCCGACCGGAAGGAAACACCGGGATCATAGCCCATAATGTGAAATTTGAACACTTTTTCTTCGCGGAGAGTAATCCATACACCATAACCATAATAGCCTTCGCCATCCACATGTACATGGGGAGTAAGCAATAATGAAGTGAGTACTGGACTCAATAATGTATGGTTCATTAACCCGCTCCAGAATAGCTGCATGTCGGGGGCAGTGACGAAAGCTCCACCGTCAGCGCCTCCTTTTACCGGGATTGAGTAGATGTTGGTTCTCCAGTTTCCGTTCTCTTCCTCTATGTATCCTAGTGCACAGTTGGCAGGTAAGGCATCTAACGTAAAGTAACCGGATTGCTCCATTCCGCAAGGCTTAAAGATGTGATGCTCTACATAATCGGAAAAAGTCATTCCACTCAGTTCCTCCACCAGAAGGCCTAGCACGATATAGCCGGCATTGTTGTAGTGGAAACGTTCGCCAGGGGCCCACATCATGGGAAGGGTTCGGAACATCGGCACAAAATCCTCAAGCTGTCGCAAGGTGTACATAGGCTGTGCCTTCCACAGGTCCTCGAAATCATTCATAATTGTTTCATCAAAATAATCCGGAATACCAGAGCTATGCGTTAGCAGCTGATGAATGGTGATGTCGGGACTAAAGAGAGGAAAATCTACTTTTTTAAGATAATCTATTAGTCTACTTTCAAAAGAAATCAATCCCTGATCGACCAGCTGGCAGACAGCGATCGCGGTGAATATTTTACACCCGGAAGCAATGCCGAACCGGGTATGAATATTGTTTTCGCGCTTATCCGACTTATTGGCATAACCGTAACAACTGCTGATGACTTCTTTATCAGGTTGTTGTACCCGCACTACACCAGAGAAATTGTTTTGTTTAGCTTCTGCTTCAATATAATCTGCAAGGTGGTTCATCTGTATATTCACTCCTCTATAAGCAGTTAAGTTCTTAAATACCATTCGTTAAAATCTTCCATTTTCCTTTAAAGTGGATCAAATGAATACGAAAAAATTGGAAATACTTAAAATTTGAAATAATTTTTGATCTCCCCTATAATAAAAATGCTCTGCAACTGCTGCTGGGCTTTTTTTAATTGACAACAACATTACTTCTTGGGATAAATTATTATAGTTATTTACTTAGAAATGGAATAATTTCCACCCTTTCTGACGAAACTGGAACACAGTACCTGTGATATGAAGGTTAACGTTCAGGAGGGGAACCATTGTGAGAAAAATGCGTTTTGCTGTGCTTGTGCTCTGTATCGTTGTGTCGGTTCTAGGACCGGTGTCAGGTGCTTACGCTGAGGAAAAAAGCAAGGATTCTGGCAGTAATGCTGCCGCTGTAGATCTTGCGCCTGGTGCGCGTTCTGCGATTTTGATGGATGCAGGCACCGGCACTATTATTTATGAAAAGAACAGCCATGATAAGCTGCCTCCCGCAAGTATTACGAAGATTATGACGATGCTGCTTACGGTGGAAGCACTGGATGAAGGAAGGCTGCAACTGACGGATAAGGTGCGCACGAGTGAATATGCTGCATCGATGGGCGGATCGCAAATTTTTCTGGAGCCTGGTGAAGAAATGTCGGTGGATGAGATGCTCAAAGGCATCGCTATGGCCTCCGGTAATGATGCATCTGTGGCGATGGCAGAGAAAATAGCGGGTTCGGAGAGCGCTTTTGTCGATCTGATGAATAAAAGAGCGGAAGAGCTGGGTCTGAAAGATACCCACTTTGCCAATTGCAACGGTCTTCCAGCTGCTAATCACTATTCTTCAGCCTACGATATTGCAGTAATTAGCCGGGAGCTTTTAAAGCATGATAGAATTATCAAATATACCGGTTCCTATCAGGATTATCTGCGTAAGGATTCCACCAAACCATTCTGGTTGGTAAACACGAACAAGCTTGTACGTTTCTATACAGGCGCTGATGGACTGAAAACAGGGTATACCGCTGAAGCAAAATTCTGCTTATCCGCTACGGCTGCAAGAGACGGTCTGCGTGCTGTTGCTGTTGTGCTGGGTGAGCCGAACACGAAGACACGTAACAGTGAAGTGTCGGGCATGTTTGACTATCTCTTTTCGCAATATAAGATCCACACTATTCACAAAGAAGGGGACGCTATCGGTACCCTTAAGATTGAGAAGGGTGTGAAGTCCGAGCTGCCGATTACGGCGAAAGAGACGTATAGTGTTCTTTTGAAAAAAGGTGTGACGCAAGAAGGCATTCGTCACGAACTAGTACTTCCAGAAAGCGTGAAGGCACCAGTGGCTGAAGGCCAGTCCATAGGCAAGCTGGTTGTCTACCAAGGAACCCAAGTGATTAAAGAGTATGAACTTAAAGCAGGGGAAGCTGTGGCAAAAGCAGGCTGGTGGAAGCTTTTTAAACGTACAACAGGCTCGATGTTCGGCATGGATTAAAAAGAGCTTTTTTGTAGATTGCGCCCATGTGCTTTGTAGATTCATAGGGGTTTTCTTCTAGTTTTGTCGTGAGGCAGGATTCCTGATTTGCCACGTAGAAACCTTGTCCTTGAAGAGAATGGGTACTGTCTCTTAAGGCCAAGTTTTCAAAGCAACGAAGAGGAGAGTGGCAAGCATGAATTCTAATGTGGAAATGGAGCATCACAGGGGTGTGCTGATTGTCCGTTTATCTGGGGAACTCGATCATCATGCCGCCGATTTTGTAAGAATGGATATGGATGAAGCGATTATGCGGGGTCAGGTATCGCATTTGATCCTTAGTCTTAAGCATCTGCAGTTTATGGACAGTTCGGGTCTCGGCGTTATTCTGGGAAGGTATAAACTGATCCATAGTAAAGGCGGCAAAATGGTGGTGTGTGATGCAACGGCACCTGTGAAGCGACTTCTGGAAATGTCAGGCCTGTTCAAGATCATGCCCCTATATGACGACGAGAGCACTGCACTCTCGGATTTGGAGGTTGCGTTATGACAAATGGTAAGGCTGGTAACTTCATGAACGTGCAGTTCGCTGCACTCTCGGAGAACGAATCATTCGCACGTGTAGTTGTAGCGGCGTTCGTTTCTAGGCTTGATCCTACAATGGACGAGCTGAATGATCTGAAGACAGTCGTGTCGGAGGCGGTCACCAATTGTATTATTCATGGGTATGATAGTGATCCGGAAGGTATTGTGACTATTTCAGCTTCGCTGGACAACGAAACGGTACATTTAACCATTGAGGATCAGGGACGGGGCATTGAGGATTTGGAGCTGGCACAACAGCCGTTATATACCTCAAAGCCAGAGCTGGAGCGGTCGGGCATGGGCTTTACCATTATGGAGAATTTCATGGATGAATTTGAAGTCACTAGTGAACCGGGACACGGCACTTCGATCTCAATGAAGAAAACCATCGTTTCGAAAAAAGCTTTATACAATTAGGGGTTGGAGCCATGGATGCAGAGTCAAAAAAAGCTCCGCCGACCTATTTGGACGATGCGGAGGTCAAACGTCTTATCGCGCTCAGTCAGGCCGGAGATAATCTTGCCCGAGACACACTAGTTAGCTGCAATATCCGGTTGGTCTGGTCGGTAGTGCAGCGGTTTATGAACCGCGGGTATGAACCTGACGATTTGTTCCAGATCGGTTGCATCGGGCTCTTGAAGTCCGTTGATAAGTTCGACCTCAGCTATGAGGTCAAATTCTCCACTTATGCCGTGCCGATGATCATTGGCGAGATTCAGCGTTTCCTTCGCGACGATGGAACCTTGAAAGTTAGCCGTTCGCTTAAGGAGATGGCTAATAAGGTCCGCAAGATGAAGGATGAAATGTCTAAGACGCTGGACCGTCTGCCTACCATCGGTGAAGTTGCTGAGGCACTGGGAGTTACCCCTGAAGAAGTGGTATTTGCTCAGGAAGCTAACAAGCCACCGACCTCGATTCATGAGACGGTGTTCGAGAATGATGGCGACCCGATCACACTGATTGATCAAATCGCTGATGAATCACAGGAACGCTGGTTTGATAAGCTGGCACTGAATGAGGCTATCGGAGGTCTCAGTGAGCGTGAACGGCTGATTGTTTATCTTCGATATTACCGTGACCAAACGCAGTCAGAGGTTGCCAGTCGCCTTGGGATTTCTCAAGTACAGGTATCCCGGCTGGAGAAGAAAATATTGCAGAATATCCGCGAGCAGATTGCTCAGTAGATAATGGCTAAAATGTAAAGACGCTTGTGAAATAGCGAATAGGAAGAAAAAGCCGCCCCGAAAAGGGGGGGCTTTTTATGTGGAGGGAATCTCAATATGCATTCACTTGGTGACAAGGATATGACCTCATGGTCTATTGACATGGAAGCGAATTTGCTGACAATGTCGAATGTTTTGGAGAAATGGGTGGACTGTTCAGATCATGCTTTACCGCATAACCCCAATTTTTTACGTGAATATGTGTACAGTGAGGATCTTGAACGGTTTGATGCGTATATAGATAAATTATACTCTGGTCACCTATGTAATCTTGAGTATCGTATGCAGTTACCTGCAAAAGCGCTGAAGTGGGTTCAAAGTATAGGCACGCCCGTTTTTAATCAAGAGCATAAGGTTTGTCGAATAGATGGCGTCATCATAGATATCACGGAACAAAAAAATGCTCAAGCCCAGTTAGAGAGTAGCTTTTCTCTATATCAGCAGATGTTTGCTACGATCGATGTGGCGATTTGGTCATACGACTACGTATCACGGAAAATATTATTCATATCGGATGCCATTTTCAATATCACGGGATATTCACCAGAACAGGCGAAGGAAGATGACTTTTGGCTAAGAATTGCTCCTAAAGAAGAGCAGCCTTTAATTCAAGAGATTATAACTACAGTGGGGCAAGGAATAAGCAATCTCAGTGAATATCGGATCATCCATGCCAGCGGTGAACTCCGATGGGTCCAAGTCAGGATCATTCCCAGTATGGATGAGACAGGGGCAGTGGTACGGCTCAATGGGATCTTAATCGATCATACGGAAAAAAAGCAGATGCAAGAGGTTCTATTAAAAAGCGAGCAGCGGTATAAATCCCTGTTTGAACATAACCCAGATATCGTGTGTGAATTGGATCTGCAGGGCAGCATTGTCGCTATCAATCCAGCGGCAGAGCAAATTACTGGAGAAGCTTTTAATAGATTCGGAGAAAACTTATCCATTGTGAATTTATTTGGTGCAGAGAATTCGCATATGATGTCTGATTATTTTGAGAAAACGGTTGGCGGAGTTCTGCAGCATTACACGGTTACTTCTGTCCGCGAGAATGGATTAGTTAACCATTGGTCGATGAAAAACATCCCTGTACATGAAAACAATCAAATTGTGGGTACCTTTGTTATCGCAAGAGATATCACTGCATCTGTGGAGGTAGAAAAGCGGCTGGCTCAGCGGGAGGCGGAGTACAGGCTTATTACAGAGAATATGGAGGATATGATTGGGGTTCTGGATCAGCAAGGGAACTTCATTATTGCTTCGTCCTCTTGTGAGAAAATTATTGGTCTTCCTGTAGGTTCAATAAAGAACACAACCATTTTGGAGTATATACATCCTGATGAACAAGAAGTGTTGCGGGAACAGATCTTGGATATTTTTCGGACAAAAGTATGTAAGATGTTTTACAATCGGTTTATTCACATCAAAGGTCACATTATAGATCTGGAATGCTTGGGTACACCTGTTCTTGGTGAGGATGGAGAAGTAGTTAGTATTGTGATTGTAGCGAGAGACATTACAAAAAGGGTCCAGATGGAGAGTGAACTTAGAGAAAGCGAGGAACTCAATCGGCTGCTTATTGATATGTCACCTGAAGCGGTAGTACTCCATAGTGAATATAAATTCCTTTATGTGAATTTTTCCTGTTTAGGATTGTTTGGAGTTTGCAGTGAGGATCAATTGATTGGCACCTCTATTTTTAATTGGGCCCACCCGGACTATATAACGCTGGCTAGAGATCGGATGCGTGAAATCTATTATGGACCCAATCGGATATTAGCTCCTATTGAACAAAAGGTCGTGCGGTCAGATGGATCTATTATCGATGTAGAAGTAACAGCTAGCTCAATTCTATATAGGGGTAAGGTTGCATGTATCTCTATCTTTAGGGATATCAGTGATCGGAAAAAAATTGAGGTGGAAAGACAGCTCACAGAGCAGATCATTCGGAACAGCGAGGAAAGGTATTTCAACTTACAGATGAGTCTTGATCAATTCTCGCAAGATTTGTTTGGTGCGATGAAGATCAGTCACATGGAACAACGATTACTGAAAGAAGTTAGAGAGGTCTTACGGGTTACCAATATTTGTATGGTTGAAGTTGAAGATAACCATGATAAAATATGCGAGATTATTGAGACCGAGCGGGGCTATTCACTTAAGATCGGAGAGTTCCGAAGAAAAAGCTATATTCTATCCATTAATGAGAAGTCTATTTTATTAGAAATAAGTTCTGTTCGAGTGTGGCTGAAGACGATTACCCGTTATGTTAGTGTGTTATTTGATAATTTTTTGCTCATAGAAGATCTAACTAAGGACCTTGAATTAGCGGCTTCCGAGCAAGCTCCGACATGGTTGCTGCGCTTTATGTTTAATTTATCCGAGAATGAACGCAAACGTCTTGCTCAAGATTTACATGATTCAGCACTTCAAGAACAGATCATCTGGTATCGTAAGCTTGATAATTTTTTAAGTGATAAATCCGTTACAGGGGAACTAAAGGAACAGCTAGAACAGATCACAGAAGGTTTACTCGATGTTATCTATGAACTGCGGATTATCTGCAATGAGCTTAGGCCACCAGCATTAATCAATGAGGGACTTGCTTCCTCACTTGAGACGTTGTTTGAATTTGCTCAGCTGCGGAACGACTATCAGATTTATTTTGAGTCAACAGCTTTCAAGCATAAGTTAAAAGACGAGATTCTAATAGGTCTGTACCGTATTGTGCAGGAACTTTTGGCTAACGCAGCTAAACATTCTTGTGCCACAGAAGTACGTATCTCCTTAGCTAGCGAAGGGCAGCAGGTGCTTTTGGATTATGAAGATAACGGAATTGGAATGAACCTTTTAGGAGAGGATTCTCTTAAGAGCATGGGGATTTATGGGATGAAAGAAAGGGTTCGCAGTATGGATGGGACCATACGATTTCTTTCGCCAGAGAATAAGGGATTAGCTGTCTTTATATCCATACCTGCAGATTAATCATGGGGCATAATAAGGGGATAGGGGTGTATTAGGCATGATTCAAATTTTGTTAGTGGACGACCATCCCTCTGTCATGGAAGGGACTAAGATGATACTGGAACAAGAGGGAGATATAAAGGTTACGCTGGCCAATTCAGCTCATGAGGCACTTAATTTGGTGGGTAGCCATACGTTTGACGTGATGTTGTTTGATCTTCATATCGCTGATGGGAATGGGATTGATTTGGCGAAGGAAGTCTTAAAAATAAACGCAGACGCGATTATCTTAATCTACACCGGATACGAAATTACAAACAAATTCAACTTGATGATCGAATCGGGTCTGTTTGGGTTTATTTCAAAAACGACCAATAGAGAGCAGTTGGTTGCAGCAGTGCGTTGTGCTTTAAGGGGAGATGTCATTTTGCCTCATACCCTAGTTAAACAGTTAAGAAAAGTATCACCTAAAGGAATGGAGATTAATATTGACCAAGCAAACCCGAAGATAAGCAAAAAAGAGCATGAAATGCTGACAGAGATTGCAAAAGGAAAAAGCAACAAGGAAATAGCAGAGATTGTACTTATGAGTCAACGATCGCTGGAATACAGTTTAACGAGTCTGTTCCAGAAGCTAAATGTGAAATCAAGAATTGAAGCGGCAATAAAAGCTAAACGACTGGGCATATTGAAGGAGTCCGATTTCAACAATTCACTATGAAAATTCGTAACAAACAAATAGATCAAAATCCCGTTCACGGTTCTGTGAGGCGGGATTTTTTGGTCTGCGCTTTTTTTGCGGGATGACGCAATATTTTTGCGTGGTCGCGCTATTTTTTTTCGGTTACCTTAATCTGCTTACCGTATATGATGAAATAGTTCCTAAGAATTACTAAAAAATGACTAACGCCAATGAGGGGCTGAGGAAAATGAAGTGGTTTTATAATTTAAGAACAGCAGTGAAGTTAATCTCCGCATTTCTGTTAGTATCCGCAATATTGTGCTTTGTAGGATTCTATGGAATTACGAATTTGAGTAAGATGGACCGCTCTATCGTGGACATGTACGAAAATCGCTTAACACCTATAGCTTATCTGGGAGAAGCGAATGAACTATTTTTAACAAATAGAATCAATATCCGTGATATAAACACGATGGCTAAAACAGCGGCAGAAAAGAAAGAATACGAAGATAAAATACATAAAAACGTTCAAAGTATTGAAGAGATCATGGGTAAATATAGCAAGACTGCGTTGAGAGCTGAAGAATTAGCCATAATGAAGGATTATCCTGAGATCTGGAAACGGTATATCACAAGCCTGGATGAGGCGATTGAATTGAATAAAACAAATATTAGTAATGAGAAATATACAAATTTTTTGCTTGTAAGTGATTTGCAAACAGCTACAACAGAGCTGACTGACTTTCTGCAAAATTTAATAGACATCAATATGAAGCAGGCTCAAGGTTCGATTGTTAATGCCAATGACCTTTATCAGTCCTCTCGTTTGATTACGTTTAGCGTTACTATTGTTGCGCTGCTCATCAGTATTGGTCTGGGTCTTTTAATATCGCAGATCATAGCACGGCCTCTAAATCAAGTAATGCGCCTGCTAGGTAAAGTGGCCAATGGTGATTTAAGCGAAACGTCGAACCTGGAATCTAAGGACGAGATTGGAATGTTAGCTTATTCTGTTAATGAAATGGTTCTGAACCTAAGACGCACTGTGAGCGGCATTTCGTCTTCTGCGGAAAGTGTCTCAGCTGCTGCACAGCAAATCTCAGCAAGTACAGAGGAAGTAGCTAGTGGAAGTATGAGTCAAGCTAGTGCTGCACAAACAATGAATGAGTTGTTCAGAGAATTATCTGCGGCGATTAATTCAGTAGCCCAGAGTGCTGAACAGGCCTCTGAGCTTTCAGATCAAACGATGCGTATCGCTCAAGATGGAGGGATCGTGGTTAAGAACTCCGTACAAGGAATGGCAGTACTGGATACACAAATGTCTAGACTTGCGGAAGACTCCGATAAGATTGGTGAGATTATCGCGGTGATTGAAGATATTGCCCAACAGACCAATCTGCTTGCCCTAAACGCAGCGATAGAAGCGGCCCGCGCAGGTGAACAAGGTCGGGGTTTTGCCGTTGTTGCGAATGAAGTAAGAAAGTTAGCTGAGCGGAGCAGTGGGGCTACGAAACAAATCACGGGCATTATCAAAGAAATGCAGAAGAATACGCAGCATAGTGTAAATGCCGTAGTAGAAGGAGTAGCTTTTTCACAAAAAAATGGAGAAGCCTTCGAACATATCCTTACGATGGTGAATGATACCGCTCATAAAGTAACGGAAATTGCGGCTGCCAGTGAAGAACAGGCTGCACAATCGTCTGAGGTGATGTTCTCGATTGAGAGCATATCCGCCGCAACTGAAGAAATGGCGGCAAGCAGCAGTGAAACGGCAACGACAGCCAATGCTTTGGCTCAGCTAGCAGAAGAGTTAAATAGTCTGGTATCTATTTTTAAAGTTAAATAAACAGTGTCAGGGGTATTATCATTGATAGGAGAGGAGAAGTAGTGCAAAAAATAAAGGTGCTCGTTGTAGCTGCTTCAGTAACCATGCGTAAACAGATCTCGAACCTAATTTCGGAGGATTCAACCCTCGAGGTCATTGGAGTAGCTCGAAATGCATCCGAAGCGATCAGCATGGTTCAAAAACTCAGGCCCGATGTCGTGGCTATAGATATAGAAATGCCGGAATTGAACGGTTTGGTAGCACTCACAAGCATCATGTCTCAGCGGCCAACACCTATACTTATCCTGAGCTCCGCTACAAAGGATGGAATAACAGCAACCATTACTGCTCTACAAAATGGTGCAGTGGATTTCATATCCAAGCCGGCTCAATCTTATGGACCTGGTCTATACAGCATAAAAGATGAGTTATTGTTCAAAATTAAGAAAGCCGCTGAAATCCCTTTAAGAACTCTTATTCTTAACAATATAAACATCTCCAAAGTGAAAGCTCGACAAGAGAAGCAAAACAACGTTAAGAGTGGATGTACAGAAGTTATTGAGCAGATCGTGGGAATTGGATGCGGAGTAGGGGGGCCGAAGGCATTAGAAATCTTAATTTCCTCGCTCCCGGCGAGCTTCCCGTATCCAATGCTGGTTGTTCAACATATGCCGCCCAAGTACACAAAAGCATTGGCGGAACGACTGAATCGGTTCTCAAGTGTACGGGTGGTGGAAGCCAAGGACAAGCAATGGGTACTCGGGGGAACCGTCTATATCGCTCCAGGTAATTCTCATATGACCATTACTCAGGAGGGGCAGGATCTCAGAATAAAACTTATGAAAAAGCCTGCAGTGAATGGACACTGTCCTTCGGTCGATGTCCTGTTTGATTCTATATCTGCACTCACTGGTCTACAGCAGCATTTAATCCTAATGACCGGAATGGGAAATGATGGCGCTAAAGGGATGCTGGCTGCCAAACACGCTGGCGCCCAATCAACGCTAGTAGAATCGCAAGAAACTTCTATTGAAAGTGAAATGCCTGAAGCAGCTGCGAAGCTGGATTGTGTGGATTACGAGCTGCCCTCGCATTTGTTAGCCTCGAAGATTATGGAGGTTACGGGGGAGCTGAGATACCGGAGGGACGCATTTCCATCGGTTTGAACGGTCTTATTTTACTTCTGAAAAAGCGTTGGCAGGATAAAATCCGCCAATGCTTTTTTGTATTTCAGGTTGACACTTTCAAGTGATAACAATTATCATTTACGGAGCTAGAGTAGAGATTATGTAACTCATCGTATACAAGGAGCGAAGAAGGAGAGGTTTGCGATGACTTTAAATATATTGAATATGGAAATTCATGATCTTTTTGATCAATTTACAGAACGGATAGAGGGGCATGTTGAACATAACCAATGGGAACAACGGCTTACTATTCCTTCACATATTGGTAAGGGAACTGTCACCCGTACACGGATTCGTCCAGGTATGGAGATTATGTATACGGACATAACTTACGAACAAGATATGAAGCTCTACATTCAAGAAGCTTGTCCGTTGTTTGAACTAAGCTATAATCTAAGCGGAGAAATTTATTGCGAATGGAACGGCAAGGAAAGTTACACGGATAAACAAATGGGCAATGTCCTTTTTCTAGAGGATGTTCAGGTGTATGAAGAGAAAAAAGCAGGTGTCCCCAATCAATTGCTGGAAATACGGTTAGCTCCTAGTGAACTGCTGAATTACGCCGGAGATTTATCGGAGACACAGCAAATGGAAACCTGGCTTAGACATCATCGTGGAAATATTGATCGTTATCCAGATACTGCGGCAATCCGAAAATGTGTCTCCGAAATGATCCACTGTACCTATCATGGAACATTGAGACGTTTATATATGGAGAGCAAAGCCCTAGAATTTATTGCTTTGTTTGGTGAGTCTGATGGTTACGGTTCTATTAGTCAGAGTATGACGCTGCGGCACGATGATATTACCAATCTGAAGCGGGTACATGAATTGGTGCAAATCCATTTCGAACAACCGTTATCTATACGTGAGTTGGCTAAGCGGGTAGGTATCAACGAATTCAAGCTGAAAAAAGGCTTCCGCGAATTATTTGGCATGACAATCTTCGAGCTTGTACGTATAAAAAGGATGGAGAAAGCGCTCTGGTATATGGAGGTTGAAGGTTTGAATATAGGGAAAACAGCTGTTTCGGTTGGATATAGCAATGTCAGCAATTTCACGACGACCTTTCGTAAGCATTATGGCTGCAATCCAAGCGAATACTTAAAACGTATCGAACAACAGAGTTTGGAACGAAACAGGCTGTGGGAAGATTTGTAATTGCAGAAAGCTTAAAGCTTCAAGTGGTAGAACATAAAGTTCGAAATCGAACCTTATATTCTGCATGCTTGAGGTTTTTTTGTGTTTGCTCCCTTATCAAGGAGGGAACCTCCCTTAACAGGTAGAGAAAAAGACCACTCTAAATGATAATAATTTCATAGATTGCAGATATAAAGGTGGTCATACAATGGAACAGCTAGTAGATTCACGCCGGTGGTATGCGCTGGGGGTTATTTTACTGCCAACATTACTTATTTCATTAAATACTTATATGATTCAAGTTGCGCTTCCATCTATGCAAGATAGCTTGAACGCAAGCTTTTCGGAAGCACAGCTTATCGTTACCGGATTTTCGTTAGGATTAGCTGTGGCGTTGATTATTAGCGGAAAGCTTGGGGATATATACGGCAGAAAACGAATGTTGATGATCGGGGTGAGCGGGTTTACGGTCATGGCAGTGTTAGGCGGATTGACCTCAGATCCGGCACTTCTGATTGTTATTCGGATTGTGCAGGGATTGGCTGCGGCGCTTATTCAACCTCAGGTTCTGTCTACGCTGCAGGTCAGCTTTCTGCCAAAGGAAAAAGGTCTTGTTTTCGGCATTTACGGCGCTATGATTGGTTTTGGATTTGCATTCGGATTCATCCTCGGAGGCACTATTGTGAATTGGAATCCGTTCGATCTCGGTTGGCGGACAGTATTTTTTTTCAATGTGCCATTTGGACTTCTCGTCCTGCTGTTAATGCCGATTGTACCTGAAACACGGGCTGAGCAGGCGCATAGTATTGATTGGACTGGAAGCTTCCTTCTGCTGATCGGTTTGTTCCTGCTGATCTATCCGTTGTCAGAGGGACAAAAACAAGGGTGGCCGTTGTGGATTTTTGGCTGTCTAATGTTAGCTCTTCTCGTGTTAGTTACTTTTATCTGGGTTGAAAAGCGAAAGGGAAAGCAAGGGGCGTTACCGTTAATCGACCTGTCTATTTTCAGAGATCGAACATTTAGCGCAGGTCTGGCAACCGTTCTTGTCCTTTATCTAAGTATGTTCTCTTTCTTTTTTATTTTGAGCTATTATATGCAATTTGGTTTGCACTATAGTGTTCAAGATACAAGTATGGTTTTTTTGCCTATAGGGATAGGCTTTTTTCTAACTTCCCTAATCTCGTCTAGAATGGTCAAAAGATGGGGGATGAGTGTACTTAAGATAGGAGCGCTGATGATGGGGAGCTGTAGCCTGCTGCTTATGTTAGAGCTAAATGTGGACGTTACGCAGCTGCTGGACCCTCGTAATATCCTACTATTATTGATATATGGTTTCGGTCTCGGAATGGCTACTACGCCCCTAGTTAACGTCACGCTTAGTTCAGTACCCACAAAGATCGCGGGTACGGGTTCAGGCTTGATCACGACCTTTATGTATTTTGCGAATTCGTTAGGAGTGGCGTTAATCGGTATTTTATTCTCCGCTTCGCTAAAGCATTCTCTTTTGGAAGCAGATCTGGCGGATTATGTAAGGGCGTTTTCCTTCTCATTAGCAGCAATCGGAGGACTTGCTTTTACTGGTTTTCTTTGCCTTTGTTTTTTGCGGGAGCGGAAATTATAGAGGAGGTATCCTGCTTTTTTTGCGCTGTGAGCAATCTAACAAACGAACGCCCTTCTTAGCTTTATAGTAATACCGAGTGATTGAATTCCATTTAATGTAACTCACTCCAAACCTATCAATGAGAAGGTGCCAGGATGTCCATACTGCAAGTAGAGAATCTCTCGAAAGAATATAAAGGCAAAGGCAAAACGAATCGGTTTCGAGCGTTGAACGGGATTAGTCTTAGTGTGGATAGCGGCGAGTTTGTGGCGATTATGGGACCCTCGGGGAGCGGGAAAACGACACTTTTAAATATACTAAGCGGAATCGACACGGATTATAGTGGGGTTGTAAGAATTGCAGAGACTAGTATAAATGAGATGTCCAAGAACGAGCTTGCGCTTTTTCGCCGGCAGCGTATGGGATTCGTTTTTCAGGATTACAATCTGCTGGATAGTCTGACCCTACGGGAAAATATCATGGTGCCCATGGTGCTGGATGATCAAGAGGTAGAGGATATCAATGCCAAGACAGATGAGACGTTATCGCTATTTGATCTGGATGAGGTGAAGGACAAATATCCTTATATGGTTTCAGGGGGGCAACAGCAGCGGGCGGCGATCAGCAGGGCGATTATTAATCATCCAGATGTGATTTTTGCGGACGAGCCGACGGGGAATTTGGATTCCAAATCCTCGAGTACAGTGATGGCAACCTTTGCCAAGCTCAACGCTCTAAAAGGAGCAACGATAGTGATGGTCACACATGATCCTTTTGCGGCCAGCTATTGTAATCGCGTGCTTTTTATCAAAGATGGGAAGGCTCTACTAGAGATTGCTAGAGAGAATAAAGAGCGCAGAGCATTTTTTGATCTGATTCTGGAGAACCTGGCCTTTATTGGAGGGGGAGAAGATGACCTTTAGGAGAATGGCATTTCAGATATTTAAGGCGAATCTTAGAAGATATTTGTTATTTTTCCTATGCAGCAGCTTTACGGTCATGATCTTTTTTACATTTTATTCGCTGTACAGTAATCCTGATTTTAATGACCCTTATCAAGTGAATGGGATGGTGTCGGGTAATTTATATGCTCCTTTTTTGGTGATAAGAGTGTTTGCTGTTCTGTTTATTGTATATGCGCAAATGGCCTTTTTGAAATTTAGAAAAAGCGACTTCGGGCTATTAATGGTACTTGGAATGACAAGCCACAATATCCGCAAAATCATTTTGTTCGAGAATAGCATGATCGCTTTAGCCTCGATTCTCACTGGTCTAGGTGCAGGGACAGTGTTCTCCGGTATTTTTTTCTTTATGGTTTCGCTGTTTGTAAATATTGGGGACAGTGCTTTTATACTGACGCCGGATAGTTATCTGTATACCATTAAATTCTTCGCGGTGATTTACATAGTTGTGATTGCAATCAATTTGCTATTAACTTTGCGATACAGCATTTTACATCTTTTAAAAGAGTCCAGAACCGCAGAACGCAACCTGATTCATGGGAAAATCACCGGGGTCATCGGAGTTTTGTTCTTGGGAATCTCCGTTTATAATATGCTCACTCATTACAACCCTTCCGATGCTCGCATGATGTTAATAAATCTGGGAATTAGTATGCTGGGCGTTTATTTGCTGCTGTCAGGACTTGGGGACTGGATGAAACTTTTTATATCGCGATCAAGCAGAGCATATCACAAGCACCTGCTGTTTAGTTCCAATTTGATCTATACCCTTGGCCGCTCCAAAATAGTACTTTCTCTTATCACCTTCCTCGTCTTCATCACGATTTCTCTAAGCGGGATTATTTTTTATTTGACCTGGAATGCTGAGGAAATTCCGGTTGCAAGCAATCCATATGATATTGCCTATTCAGAAGTATTCGGAAAAAATAGCATCTCACCAAAAATACTAAGCGAGATCACGGATCATGGCGCTACGCCACTGCTTTCACACCAAAAGCTGGAGTATATCGACTTGTTTAATTTTAAAATATTTCTGGACCAGAATATAAATGCATTAATCGGCTCTGATTATCATGTGGAGAAAGATCACTTTCTAAATCTGGCCACAGTTGCACAAGGAGAAGAGTGGAAGAATCAAAGACCGGAAATGCCCACCTTTGACCTGACGCTTGCTTCCGGGAAGCATACGCTGTATTCACAAGGTATCCTATTTCACATGGTATTTAACCCTGTGCCGAATCTAATGAATGGTCTTCATGTCATTGTAAACGAAAAGGATTATATGGCGCTGAAAGCGGAAAATAAAAAAGCGATCGGTAACCTTCAGCTCCTGAATTTTAAGGATTGGAAAAAAACTGCGGATATAGATGCTAAGTTAAATGCCGCTTTAGCCAAATATAACAAAGACAATACAGAGTCCTGGTATGGCAATGAGCGGCAAGAGGCTCTTGTATTCTCTACGAAGTCTAGAATAAGTGACTATCTACAGTTACAGGAGTCTGGCCGATTTGGAATCTTCGTAATTTCATTTGTTGGTTTAATATTTTTCGGCGCCTCCGGGATAGTGCTGCATTTCAGTATTCAGACCGATTTAGAGCGTGAGAGGATCAAATTCAGGAAGCTGAACAAGATTGGAATTACTACTAAGGACGTGGCTCGCATTATAGGCGGCCCTTTAAAAGTGCTGTTTTTTCTCCCGTATGCATTAGGTATTGCATTGTCTTCTTTTTATGTTGTCAGTTCTTCCAGGGTTGAAATGTCTACAGCTCTGGAGCCGATGTGGTTTTGTTTGTTGGTAGGCGGAGCATATCTTTTATTTCAAGTCCTTTTTTATCGTATATACACCAAAATATACACTCGCAATATGCTGGCCCATATTCAGCTACTCGATATTCCCTATAATAGAACAAAATGAGATTTCAATTTAATCCCAAATATGATAATATTGGTGCACAAAACGTGGGGGGATTCCATTTGAAAAAGATTTTTTCCAGAATTGCAGTCGCATTAATGATCTTGACCCTTGTTGCGATAGTCACTTGCTTTTATATTGGTGAATTCACCTATGCGTATGGATTAATTTTGGTGCTGTTTTTCGTATTTGCGGGGATGGGGCAGCTCTACAAGCTTAAAAATGATGAGTATATGTACAAGAAATTAAATAACACCGATGAGTATAATGAATATACTAGATGATATAAATTTAACAGCAGCTTCTTATGTATAGCCAAACACCCCACTTTAGACAGTGCCTAAAGTGGGGTGTTTTTGTATGTGCCTATGTTTATTTCTTACCGTTGCGTTCAAGAATCATATCTACGAACAGATCAATCTGTGCGGTAATCGCAATCGGATCATAGCGGTAGTAGGTATCAAAATCATTGTAGAATAGATGATCGTTCTTCGCAGCATCAAGTCCGTTCCAAACTGGAGATTCCTTCAGTTCTTTCAGCTTATCCCCTTTTTTGTCAGGATCATAAGTGGTGAGGAACATGTAGTCAGCTGCATATTCTGGCAATAGCTCCATGGACAACTGCAACGTTTGGTTGTCGTTGCTGTTCTTAGTAGGCATTTTTAGCTTAAGTGCGTTATAAAGGGCTTGTCCGCCACGGCCAGCATTATTTCCGAAGGTCCATAGCTCCCCTTTATCAGTCAGCTCATAGATTCCAAAAGTATCATTTTCATTTACGACATCTTTAAGCTTCTCGCGGCCTTCAGCAGCCTTTTTCTCAAAGTCAGCAATAAATTGTTCAGCTTTGTCAGGCACACCTACAATGTCACCGAACAGTTTAACAGTTTCATAGATATTTGTAGCGGTTCCGTATGGAATATGAATGGTTGGAGCAATTTTGGATAATGCATCGTAGTTATCATCGTACATAACGACGATCAGGTCAGGTGTAAGTTCCAGAGCTTTCTCGGCGTTAACCGGAGCACCGACATCTTGTGTGTTTGTGAGCAGGTCTTTCAAGAAGGGATTATCAAAGGTACTAGGTTCGACACCTACAACATTTGCTCCTACGGAGAGCAACTCCCCACCATAATAATCTGTAATAATCCGCTGTGGTTTTACAGGTATCTGTACAGTACCTTTAGTGGTTTCATAGCTACGCATTTCAGCAGCTGAAGCCTCAGGAGCAGTCGTTGGCTCAGTGCTCGGTGCTGTAGTTGCTTCTGTTGTTTCTGTTGTTTCTGTTGGTTTATTAGATGAAGCATTGTTTGTTCCCCCGCAAGCTGTCACAAATACAGATAATAACATTATGAGTGCCAGGATGGGGAAGAGGGTCTTTCTTTTTAGCATGATAAACCTCCCTATATATATGTACAAACAAATAATAATGAGAATCATTATCAATATTATTTTCAATTTGAACTTTATCAAATCCTAGAATTCCTGTCAATGCAATAAAATAAATGCCTCCTATTAAATCTATCTATTGCCAAACCTAGGAAGGCTCATTTACAATAGCATAGTGATAATGAGAATCAATTTCATAGAAATAGGGTGGCATTCATGAATCAACAGATATCTTCCAAGATTAGACCTAATAAAGGGTCAGCCATACAAGAGTTCCGTTCTCGTCCTTGGGCTGCCACGTTAATCTTGGTTGGCGGTCTGGTACTATTAGCACTAGGTATCGCTGTTTCAGTCTCCTTCGGAGCGGCTGATATTAAACTTTCTGTGGTGTGGGCAGCTGTGTTTCACTTTGATCCGGAGATCATGGATCATCAGATTATTAGAGAATTACGATTACCCCGTGTACTTGGCGGGGCCATGATAGGGGCCAGCTTTGCAGTTGCGGGTGCCATTATGCAGGGGATGACCCGAAATCCACTCGCAGATTCAGGTTTGATGGGCATCAACTCAGGCGCAGGATTTGCGCTGGCGCTTTGTTTTGCATTTTTCCCGAATTTATCGTTTATGTATTTGATCCTATATTCCTTCGTTGGTGCCGGAGTAGGGGCTGGGGTTGTGTATGGGGTCGGATCATTGGCCAAGGGAGGGCTGACTCCTGCTCGTCTGGTGCTGGCAGGTGCTGCTTTTAGTGCACTGCTGTCAGCGCTGAGTGAAGGGGTAGCTTTATATTTTCACATTGGGCAAGATTTGGCTTTCTGGTATGCGGGAGGCGTGGCTGGGACGAAATGGATTCAGCTTAAAGTCATGTTCCCTTGGATAGGAGCGGCGTTAATTGGGGCTATGGTATTATCCCGGTCGATCACAATGCTCAGCCTAGGTGACGATGTTGCTAAAGGGCTAGGCCAGCGCACAGGGCTTGTTAAGCTGGCAGGGACTTTAATTGTATTGATTCTGGCTGGATCATCAGTTGCCGTAGTAGGAGCCGTTGGGTTCATTGGACTAATTATTCCCCATTTGACCCGTTTTTTTGTAGGTGTGGATTACAGATGGATCATTCCATGTTCAGCTATTCTCGGCAGTCTGCTTGCAGTATTTGCAGATTTAACAGCGCGGATGATTAATCCCCCTAATGAAACGCCGCTGGGAGCTATTATTGCACTGATCGGTGTACCTTTCTTCCTTTATCTTGCACGTAAAGAAAGGAGGGAACTGTAATGATAGAGAAAACTTCATTCGATTCCTTCCAAGCCGCCAAAAATAAACGTGGCTTAGTTATAATGATTATTTTAGCTGTACTGATTGTTATTGCTTTTATTATTAGTATGAATACAGGATACATACGTTTGACACCTATGGAGCTGCTTAATACTTTATTCGGTAAAGGGACGGATAAGCAAGAATTAATCTTGTTTCAATTTCGGTTACCGCGGATTGTAATCTCCGTTCTGATAGGCGCAGGTTTGGCTGTATCCGGAGCTGTGATGCAGGGCGTCTTTCGTAATGCTTTGGCCGACCCCGGCATCTTAGGGATTAATGCTGGCGCAGGAATTATGGTTATGCTGTTAATTTCTTTTTACCCAACGGCAACCGCGGCTCCGGTGTATCTGCTGCCTATGGTAGCTTTTGTTGGTGCGGCAATTACTGCTGCCTTGATTTATATCTTAGCTTATAAACGGCATGAAGGAATAAAACCCATGCGACTGTTGCTGACCGGTGTAGCGGTTGCAGCTGGAATGAGTGCAGCGATGATCGTGCTGACTCTTCGGCTGGATCCGGAGAAGTATCAGTTTGTGGCTACTTGGCTCGCGGGGAGTATTTGGGGCACAAGCTGGAAGTTTGTACTTTCTTTACTTCCGTGGATCGTAATTCTCGTGCCGTATGTCATCTATAAAGCAAGGGTAATGAACGTCCTTAATTTGGGTGAACAGACAGCCGTAGGACTTGGGGCTGCTGTAACCAAAGAACAATTCCGGCTTCTTGCGGCTGCGGTTGGTCTAGCTGCGGCAAGTGTTGCTGTGAGTGGTGGGATTGGCTTTGTCGGCCTTGTCGGCCCCCATTTGGCGCGACGGCTAGTTGGACCCAAACATCAGCTCATGCTGCCAACCTCAGCGCTGCTCGGCTCACTGCTAGTCATTATAGCGGATACCATTGGACGCTGGATCTTACAGCCATCTGAGATCCCCACTGGAATCGTTGTTGCTGTAATTGGAGCGCCATACTTTTTGTATTTGCTAGCCCGTACTAAATCTTGATGAAAGAGGATGGTCACTCACCGGAAGGAGCGAATTTTTACAATGTTGCGTCGTTTTTTTGCTTACTATAGACCCTATAAGGGATTGTTTATTCTTGACTTCTCCTGTGCTATTGCTGCTGCACTGCTGGAACTAGTCTTCCCACTGGCCGTTAACCGGGTAGTGGATGATATGCTGCCAAGTGGGAATTGGAAATGGATTCTCTATTCTTGCCTTGGTTTGCTGGGGATCTATATCGTCAGCGCCTTTATGCATTTTGTCGTCACTTATTGGGGGCATAAGCTGGGGATCAATATCGAGTCGGATATGAGAAAAAAGCTGTTTGATCGTGTACAGAAGCTCTCTTTCAACTTCTTCGATAATAATAAGACAGGCCATTTGGTCTCACGGATGACAAATGATCTGATGGACATTGGTGAGATTGCCCACCATGGTCCTGAAGATTTATTCATAGCAGTGATGACGCTGCTGGGTGTATTCGGTATCATGCTTAGCATTAATTGGCAATTAGCGATTCTGACCTTTGTAATTGTCCCGCTGATGATTTATTTATCCATGTACTTCAGTCGCAAAATGTCCAAAGCGTTCCACATCATGTTCGCGGACATTGCTGACTATAACGCACGCGTAGAGAACAATGTAAGCGGGATCCGTGTTGTGCAAGCTTTTGCTAATGAGAATCATGAAATTTCCCGCTTTGCAGTTAATAACGAACGCTTCCGTATTACGAAGCTAATGACCTATCGAATTATGGCTTGGAATTCATCCTTTAGCTTTGTGCTCATGAAGCTGGTCTCGTTATTCGTTCTTGTGTGCGGAACCTATTTTGTAATCCAGAAGCAGATGACTTACGGTGAATTTATAGCCTTTGTGATGTTGTCTAATGTCTTCTTAGGACCTTTGCAACAGATTAACTCGGTCATTGAGACCTATCCTAAAGGGATCGCTGGTTTCAAACGTTATCTTGAACTGCTGGAGACTGAACCAGATGTTGATGACGCAAAAGACGCTAAGCCCGTGTCTCATCTGTCAGGGAATATAACCTTCCAGGAGGTAGCTTTTGCTTATAGTGATAAAGAAAAGGTGTTAACCAATGTGAACTTATCGATTTCAGCAGGAGAGACCGTTGCGCTTGTGGGTCCATCCGGTGCGGGTAAGACAACACTTTGTAGCTTGCTGCCACGCTTTTACGATGTAAGCGAAGGCAACATCTCTATTGATGGAATAGATATTCGCTCCATGACGTTAGAATCACTTCGTTCCCATATCGGGATTGTACAACAAGATGTATTCCTGTTTGACGGAACTATCCGTGAGAACATTGCTTACGGCAGATTGGGAGCTTCCGATGAAGAAATTTGGGAGGCTGCGGGGCGCGCTCAGCTGGAAGAACTGATCAAATCTCAGCCCGCCGGGCTGGACACCATGATCGGAGAGAGAGGCGTCAAGCTTTCTGGCGGCCAGAAGCAGAGGTTGTCCATCGCCCGGATGTTCTTGAAGAATCCGACGATTCTCATTCTGGACGAAGCTACGTCTGCACTGGATACTGAAACGGAGTCCGCTATACAAGAGGCGCTCGCCGAGTTGTCTGAGGGACGCACAACACTTGTTATTGCTCATCGCCTTGCGACGATCAGAAATGCGGACCGTATTGTTGTCGTTGCGGAAGGCGGCATCGCAGAACAAGGTAAGCATGAGGAACTGCTGCAGACTGCCGGAATTTACAGCCGATTGCATGAAGCGCAGTTTGGAGCTTAAGTAGCTGAAGGGATCACTAGAATATAATTTTGGAGGGACACGATGAATAAACAACTGGAATTATACGATGTAACCATTATTGGTGGCGGACCTGCTGGGATGTATACAGCTTTTTATAGTGGAATGAGAGACTTGAAGACAAAGTTAATTGAAGCGAAGGATGAGCTCGGAGGAAGAATGCTTATTTATCCCGAAAAAATGATCTGGGATGTAGGAGGCGTAACCCCAACGCTTTGTCATCAACTAATCGGTCAGCTCAAGGAGCAGGCTCAAACCTTCGATCCTACTATTGTGCTGGGTCAGCAAATTATGAATCAAGAGAGACAAGAGGATGGAACATACATCTTGACCTCTTCTACTGGGGAACAACATTGGACCCGCACAGTCATTTTGGCGATTGGTTACGGAATTCTGCAGATGGCAAAGCTTGAAATTGAAGGTGCAGATCGTTATGAGGTGACAAATCTTCATTATACCGTTCAAGAGCTGGAGCCGTTCCGCGGTAAAAGAGTGCTAATCTCCGGTGGAGGCAACTCCGCAGTAGATTGGGCGAATGAATTGGAACCTATCGCTGCAAGTGTGACGATTGCGCATCGCCGCGAACAGTTTGGCGGACATGAGAAAAACATTGTGCGGATGAAGGAATCCTCAGTCAATGTCCGTGCGCCATATGCAGTAAGCCAATTACACAGCAGTAATGGTGAAACGATAGATCAGGTTACGATCAGCCATATAGAGACAGGTGAAACTGAGCAGTTTGAAGTGGATGCTGTCATTGTGAATCATGGTCTGAAAAGTGATTTTGGTCCTTTAAAAGAATGGGGCCTTGATATGGGCGAGTGGTGTGCGAATGTAACCGATAAGCTGGAAACCAATCTTCCGGGTATATTTGCAGCAGGAGACTTTGTGGATTATGCGAGCAAGGTTCGTTTGATCGCAGGTACTTTCACTGATGCGGCTCTGGCGCTTAATAGCGCTAAGCTGTACATAGACCCAACCGCGGCCAAAGTCGCTTATGTATCTTCTCACAATGAACGGTTCAAAGAGAAGAATAAAGCGCTTGGAGTCGTTGACGACCACTAAGGATAGAGGCTTCTCAAACCATAAAATCTGAAGCTTTATATAAAGCGTATAGGGGATCTTATCCATTTCGAGCGGAGAGAACCCTTATACGCTTGCTTTATATTTTATGGATTATTAAGTCTAGCAATCTGGGAGGGAGCAGGAATGAAGCTATCTAATAATAATCCGATTCATAGAATTTATCTGTTAAAAGAGGCAGGGAAACGCCAATGCGGCGGCGGTCACATCAATAAACCCCAGATTGCCCAGTCCCCACTCTTCCTGACACCAATAGAAGCTATCATTCAAATAACCATAGAAGGAGAGACAATAGCTCTTAAAAATGGTGAAATTCTTTTTCTAAGCGCAGGTGTGACTTATCAAATTAATGCTCCATTAGAGACCGTCTCTGTTCTAGCAATCTCCTATGAGGTATATGGGCTAAGCAATAGCACGGAGCAAGAATTGGTCTATGGACTTTGCCGTGAAATTTTTCCGGTCAATGGGATTTTACCTATACGTACGACGAATAAAATAACCCGCTTATTCAGCGAATTGGAGGACGTTGCTGCCAAAAATTTAGAAGCGCAGGCAGATAGAATTCAATCCTTGCTGTATCAGCTACATCAACTGGTCGTAGAGGCTGACGCTGAAGCAGACATTACGGATAGTTCATATTTCAGAATGCTCTCTTATATCCACCAGAATTTCCAAAGGGAGATTACGCGGGAGATGATGTCTCGAATGATGGGCTTCAATCCTCGTTATTTCTCAGTATGGTTCCGCAAGCAGACGGGTTGGAGCTTCACCGAATATGTAGCTCATTTAAGAGTAAATAAAGCGAAAAAACACTTGATGTCCAGCAAAGCAACAATACAGGAAATTTCGCAAAAAGTAGGCTATACAGATGGACTATATCTGAGCCGCAAATTCAAGCAAGTCACCGGGATGACCCCGACAGAGTTCCGTTTGCGTCCCAAACCGAAGCGAATAGTAGCGTTGCAGTTTTTAGGAGATTTGCTTGCGCTGGGGGTGAAGCCTATCGCGGTTGAAGAAGATGTGATGAATTACTCCTTGCTTTTGCTGCCGGAACTGGCGGATGTACGATCATTTGAGTTGCAGGGATGTCCGGCGGAAGCGGAATGGCCTGGGCTGGAAGCCGATTTAGTCATTGCACCAACCTATCTGAGTCCCCGTCAGCTTAAATGCATGGAGAGGTTGGGTCCACTAGTTACGGTAGAGTGTGATAAAATGGACCGCCTGGAACAGATTCGTTTATTCGGCAGACTGCTGGGAGAAGAGGAGCGGGCAGAGGCATGGATAAGGCACTATCATTTGAAAATAGATTTGGCCAAGCAGCGCTTGTCCTCACTAATTGAATCTGGTGAAACGGTAGCGGTGTATGAGATTAGGCAAGATAACAGTATTTATATCTGGAATCATACAGCCCGGGGGGTGTACAATCTGTATCCAATGCTGGGGTTAATTCCACCGGACAAGGTAAGGTCAGATGTTCTGGAGCGGAATGATCATTTATGCATCTCACTGTCGGAATTGCCAATATACGCGGCTGACCATATGTTTGTGGTTGTATCAGGACAAGAGGACTGGATGTCGAGGACACGTAAACGGATTAGTAAAAGTGCGGTTTGGCGCAATCTTCCAGCATTCAGGAATGAACGCATATATTACCTGAAGCTTGAGGAATTTTGGGGCAGCGAAGGGCTTGCACTCGAACGCCAATTGGAGATACAGACAGATTTGTTAACCAGCCATAATTTAAGCTGACAATCGTCCATAGCAAAATTGATGTATTAGCGTGTATATATGTTTTTCCGCGGAGACGGTATATTAAACAAAGATCTAAATGATATTGATTATCAATATCATGATAATATAAAGTCTCAAGGGGGATTTACATTGTACCAAATAATATCGTTAGGAAAAACAAGCATGATAGCCGTTATGCTTACGCTGGTGCTGCTGTTGAGCGCATGCGGACAAGCAGCTAATCAGGGGAATGCTCCAGCTACGTCTGCTGAAGTGACTAAAAGCACTAATAATGATTCTGTAGTTGCCAGCTCGGAGCCGGCTGCTGATGCAGGGTACTGGACATACCAAAGCGATAAAGGCCCGGTGCAGATCCCACGCAATCCACAAAGAGTTGTGATCCCGGTACAAGACTTTATTGGTGATCTTCTGACGCTTGGCGTGACGCCCATTGCCGTTGCCGGGAATGACATCTTGAACCATCCATATTTCAAAGAGGCGCTGACAGGTGTAGAAGTAGTAGGCGATGACATGACCGTCTCCCTGGAGAAAATAACAAGTCTCGAACCGGACTTGATTATCACTTATCAGGAAGATACCTATGAACAAATCTCCAAGATTGCTCCAACGGTCTTTATTCCTTGGGGCAAATACGATTATAAGGAACGATTGATCGAGATCGGGAAAATCTTGAACAAGGAGCAGCAGGCTGTAAAGTGGGTGGCGGATTTCAATCAGAAGCTGGAAGCGAAGAAAGCGGAATTGGCTGATCTGATCGCAGCTGATAAAAAGGTGGCGATCTTTGAAATTGCCGGGAAAGAGCTGTATTTATACGGTTCGTCATATGGGCGTGGTGGAGAGATTATATACAACGGATTGGGGCTGCATGCACCTGATCTTGTCCAAGAGGCAGCCTTTAAAGAAGGCTGGGCTTCCCTCTCACTTGAAGCGTTGCCCGAGTACTTAGGTGAAGCTGATTATATCTTCCAAGGCTTCAGCCGTGGCGTGGAGCAGGATAAGCTGGACATTCTGGACAGTGTCTTCTGGCAAAGCCTACCTGCTGTTAAGGCGGGTCATGTATTCACCTACGATCTTAAAACTTATTATCTCTCCGATGCTTATGCGCTGGACAAGCAGCTGGATGAGATAGTTACGTTGCTGAAGTCTCTTCAATAAGTTAATTTCAAAAGAGTATAAGGGGATGTTCGCGGAGCTATAGAGCTCATGGACATCCCTTTTGCGTATTCATATTCCAAGTTAAGCGAGGTTATAGATTCCATTTGTTGCATAAAAAAGCGGTGTAGAACAAATAGTATGAGTAGGAGGTGTTAATGATGGATCCCTTTAACTCTACTATTTTGGACGATAATCTTAAAGAGCTTCAAGAAAGGCTAGGCCATAGCCCTGATATTGTTATTCGTAGAATTAAATCCATAACCACAGAGGTTGAGGTAGCTGCCGTATATATTGAGGGATTAATAGAAAAATTGAGGGTCAACGAGTTTGTGGAGCATGCGATGTCGTTCGATAAACTAAGTGAAGAACACCCGGTGGTAACATCCGCTGAAGATATCTTTTTGTATATGAAAGAAGTGGCGAGAGGGATCGGAGAAGAACAGACACTTGAAGATTGGGATATGCTTTTTGAGGCTTTATTCTCTGGGGATACCCTTCTTTGGGTCAACGGGATAAGGGAAGCTATCAGAGGGAATACAAGCGGCGGTGAGGTTAGAACGGTATCGGACGCTACAACTCAAGTAGCCATTCGTGGCTCCAAGGAAGGCTTCACAGAATCTATTGGGACGAATATCTCTCTGGTGCGCAGGAAAATAAAAAGCCCTAATCTCTGGGTGGAGTCGATGAAGATAGGTGACGTCACGCAAACGAATGTATCTATTATGTATATTCATGGAATCGTCAATGATAATACCTTAAAGGAGCTCAGAACTAAGCTGCAAAGCATTGATATAGACGGGATTCTGGAATCTGGATACATTGAGCAATTTTTAGAAGATACTCCCTTTTCTCCATTCCCAACATTATATAATACGGAACGTCCTGACAGTGTTGCAGGAAATCTTTTAGAAGGTCGAGTTGCTATTTTTGTGGACGGGACCCCGTTTGTGCTGATTGCACCTACAACCTTTTTTATGTTTTTACATGCCGTAGAAGATTATTACCAGCGTTATGATATTACGACTTTGATCCGATTATTGAGATTTATTTGCCTTGTTATTTCGTTATTTGGCCCTGCACTTTTTATTGCGATTCTAAACTTTCATCAAGAAATGATCCCAACGGCCTTACTTATTAATTTTGCTTCACAAAGGGAGGGGGTTCCATTTCCGGCTTTTATTGAGGCTATGCTGATGGAATTCACCTTTGAGATTATACGTGAAGCAGGAATTCGTATGCCATCTCCTATAGGTCAGACTGTATCGATCATTGGGGGCTTAGTGTTAGGACAGGCAGCCGTACAAGCCGGTATTGTCTCTCCTGCAATGGTTATTGTAGTTTCACTTACAGGAATATCGAGCTTTGCTACTCCTGCTTTTAATATGGCTCTTTCGATACGCATCTTGCGTTTCATCATTATGTTTATTGCAGCCTTCATGGGGCTTTATGGAATAACGATCTTTACTTTTATTTTGGTTGCTCATATGTGCAGCTTGAAATCGTTGGGTTTTCCGTATATGTCTCCATTTGGTCCTTTTATCGCTGAGAATCAGAAGGACTCGATCTTGCGTGTGCCCTTGAAATATATGAAAACTCGGCCGCGTCTTGTTAGCCAAAAAAATAATACTCGACTTAAGGTGAATGATGGAAAGCCGGGGAATGGCAAATGAAGGTCGGATGGATGATGCGTTCATTTATTTATATATGCTGCTTAATGTTGCTGACAAGCTGCTGGAACAGTCGGGAGTTAAACAATTTAGGCATTGTGACCGGTATAGGTGTGGATAAAGTGCCGAATAAAGAGGAATATCATGTTACTTTTCAGATTGTGAATCCATCCTCAACAGCCACAAGTGCAGGAGCTAGCACCGGACAACCCACGATCACTATTTATTCTTCTACGGACCGTACGATCTTTGGTGCTTTTCGCAAGACCTCAAAAAAGGCGGCAAGACAGATGTTTTTTGCACACACGCAGCTATTAGTTTTAGGCGAATCTACAGTGAAGAGCGGTATTGATGGGATTTTTGACATCTTTGAAAGGTCCCATGAGCTGCGGCTCAACACGAATGTTATTGTAGCCAGAGATACGGAAGCATCCTCTATTCTGAAACTATTGCTTCCCGTAGAAAGCCTGCCTGCAATTGGGATTATTAAAAAGAGTAAAAATACCGCTAGAATATATGGAGAAAGCCGGGATATCAATGTTTTTGAACTAATTAATGGTCTCAGTGGAGAAGGGTCAGTGGTGATATCCGGAGCCAGAATTCTTGGAGATGCTGAAGAAGGAACTAAAAAATCCGGGATGGAGCAAACTAAAGTAAAAGCACTTGTCACAATGAGCGGGCTTAGCGTATTGAAAAAGGGGGTTCTTCAGGGATGGCTGGATGGCCCTCTTGCCCGGGGAGCACTATGGGTACAGAACGAGATTAATGAAACCAGTATTAATGTAGATTCAAATGAGGTTAAAGATTCGATAGCCGTTAACATTAATTATTCAAAAACAAAAATTAAGATTGAACTCCGCAATAAAGTACCCGTCATTCATGTAAATGTTGCGGAAGAGGGGACGCTTAGTGAGGCACAGAGTTATATTGAGCTAAGTGATAGAGAGGTAATCGTTCAGTTGGAACAACAAGTGGCTCTTAAAACTAAACAGGAAATAACCCAAGCCTTACAGGCTGCTCAAACTATGAAATGCGATATTTTCAATTTCGGGAATGAACTGAAGCGCACAAATCCAAAAGCATGGGAGACTGTTAAGGACGATTGGGAGTCAGTGTTCGCGGAAGCGGAAATGGACGTTTCTGTAGAGGCCTATATTCGCAGTGTTGGAATGAGATTAGAGCCGAAATTGTTAAAGGAAAAATGAAAGCGTTCAGTGAGAAAGGAGGGAGAAGGCCACTTTATGAAAAAAGAAACCATCAGCGCGAGTCAATTATTTGCTTTGATTTTTTTGTTTGAATTGGGAACGGCCCTTGTGGTACCGATTGGACTTGAAAGTGGCCATGCTGTCTGGATTGCTATTCTGTTAGCTTTGCCCGGTGGACTTCTTTTGTATTTGATTTATGTTTATTTATACCGGCAATATCCGGGCATGATTATTAGCGGGTATACAAGAAAGATACTGGGCAATGTAATAGGCTGGCCGTTAAGCTTAACATACATTCCAATCCTTCTCTTCAATGGCTCTCGAAATCTGCATGAATCAGGTGAGTTGTTAATAGCTGCTTCTTACGACAGAACACCCGTGTTCATCATTTATGCAATGATGGTGGTTGCGGTAATTTACATCTTAAATAAGGGGATTGAGGTGTTTGCGCGGGCGGCTGAGATTTATATGCTGATTATAATATTGTTGGGCTTGACCAGTTGCTTTTTGGTTATTGCCGCCGGACTTGTAAAACTAGATAACTTGTTTCCGTTACAGGCCTCGGATTGGAAGAATGCATTAAAATCAGCCTATCTGAATATATGGCTATTTCCGTTCGGGGAGATGGTATGTTTCACTACGATTTTACCTCATATCAAAAAAACTAAGGTAGCAAAAAGAACCGGAGTCATCGCAATGACTTTATGCGGATTATTACTCAGTTTTACCCATGCCATCGAAATATCCGTTCTAGGAACAGAAATGTACAGTAGAGCCAATTTTCCGATGTTCACTACGATAACGTTAGTAAACCTGGCCAATTTCATTCAACGTTTGGACGCACTTGTGCTCTTAACCTTAATCATTGGAGTATTTTTTAAAATGTCAGTATATTGCTATGCTGCAATGGTAGTCACCGCGGATCTATTCAAGGTGCAAGACAGCAGAAAGCTCGCCGTTCCCGTTGGTATTGTTGTTTTGTTCGGGGCTTTTATTAGTTCAGCGAATTATCCGATACATATGGACGAAGGAAGGATATTTCTGAAATATATTTTGCCGTATTTCTGTGCCGCTGTACCTATTCTCTTGTGCATCGTTCATTACATCCGCAGAAAATTAGGGAGCATAGGTTAGTTTATTTTATTTGATGGATTTATTGCTTCTATTTCGGATAGAGGATGCAATTGTATTAACAAAAGGTAAGGAGATAAAAACGAGCATAGTTATTGATTCCTGTATGCTTGTAGCTGCAAAGGAGTCATAGATCGTCCGCATTGAAGCGATGAGGGTTTCTCCTGATAAAAGGTCGATGATTACTGCCATCAGCAACCCCATAAAAGCAAGCATGAAATATAGTGATAGTAATTTCATAATGATCAACTCCATTTGCTAGATTAACCTTAGGCTAAATGTATTATTACCTCTTGAGTGTTTTTGTAGTCAAAAGAAATAACAAATCCCCTACTGCTCCAACGTTGTTGGAAGCAGTAGGGGATTCTAATTAAAACGCATTTTATTGTGTAAGCCAAGCAGCCAGCTCTTCGGTCTGGGATAACACGGCAATTGGATCATAGTACCAGGATCGTTCTTCTTTCCATACATAGAGATGGCCATTTTTTACAGCGGGAAGGCTACTCCAGATTGGATCAGCTTTGTAATCAGCTTCTGTACGGTTATTGGAAGTTAAGATAATATAATCTCCTGCGTATTTAGCGAGTGCCTCTGTAGAGATTTCCGCCCATTGCTTCTCCATAATCTCTGCGGCTACAGCTGTAGGTGGGGTGCGACCCAGTGCCTGATAGACAGGCTGTCCGCCTCGGCCAAAGTTGTCTCCATAGGCCCAAATGGATTTTCCGCCGTCTTCCATGATGGAAAACGTTGCATCTGCAGAGAGCACTTTGTCTACTTTGGCTTTAGCTTCAGCTATCCGTTTGTCGTAATCTGCAAGCCAGCTTTTGGCTTCCTCTTCCTTACCAAGGAGTTCTCCGAAATAGGTTAATTCGGCATGAGCATCTTTTAGATCACCATATGGCACAACGATGGTTGGAGCGATTTTGCTTAGTGCTTCATAGCTTTCAGCTTGTCCAGAAATAATCAAATCAGGATTAAGTGCGATGATTTTTTCAGGTGACATTTTGCCGTAAGTTCCAGTGTCTGCAACTCCAGTAAGTGCCTCCTTAAAATACATATTCTCCAGTGTTAATCCGGGAGCACCAACAGGGATGGTATCTAGCGCGATCAGACTGCCCAGATATTCCTCAGCGACAATCCTTTTAGGTTGAACAGGGATTTCAATATCACCATTTATAGTAGTGACCTTTTTAAGAGCAGCTGTTTCCGTAGTTTCTGTTGGTTGACTAGTTTCGGTAGGTGCTGTAGTAGCCGATGATGTGTTGCTGTCTGTATTCCCCACAGAATTATTGGAATTCCCGCAAGCTGATATGACTAGAATTAATGCCAGCATGAGGGGAAAAAGAAGCCAATGGGATTGTTTGGTGCTATTTTTTCCTGGATTATGCAATTTGTTGTTCCTCCTATGTATATTGATTATCATTCTCAATAAGAACTTTACAAGCTTCACCGGGTATTTACTATGGACGGATATGATCTCAGCTTATGCAAATTTATGATGTCATTACCCGTAGCAATTCTTGAAGCTGTGCCTGTGAGGACAGTGGGTCAAATCCGTAGAACATATCACCCTGGTTCAGAATATATACCCGTCCGTTACGTACTGCATCTAATTGCTTCCAAGCTTTAGAATGTAGTAGGCGAGTAAAACGTTGTCTTCCCTCAGATGATGAAGGGATGCTGGTGATAATAATATGGTCAGCAGGAAACGATACGATATCCTCAATAGATGCCTCTAAGTACCCGGAATCTGTAATCCCTTTTTCAATAATTACGGAGGGGGGCTTGAAGCCAAGATCACCGTATAGGATTTGGCAACCTCTGCCGAAGCTGCTACTGAAACAATAGGCGGATCGGGAGCTAACCTCCCACACGATAGCCGTACCTCTCTCCATTCCTATTGCATGGTTTAATAACCCGTTGGCGGTAAGACAAAGTCTGTCATAATGACTTAGCCACTGTTCAGCATGCTGTCGTCGATTCACAACCTCGGCAATCAGAGCAAATTGCTCTCGCCAACTCATTTGCATAAAGGGCAGCTCAATAACCGGAGCAACAGGAGTCAGAATCTTATTGTCGGGTAGACTGTAGCCGATAATGACATCTGGTTTTACCGCAGCTACTGAGTCATAGAGTAATGAAAATTTACCTTCGCTCATTTGAAGCTGTTTGGAAGCGGGAACTTGTTCCAAGCTATGCTGCCATTCGGAATAAACCCCGAGTTGAGGCATGATTTCCAGTACTCGCAGGCTAGCGGTGTGATTATAGTTCAGGGCAACGACCCGTTTATTCTTATTCTGGTAGGCTGTAGGTGAAACGCCAACAAGCTGCTTGAATTTTCGGCTCAAATAAGTTCCCTCTTCGTAACCAACCTCATGTGCCAATGTAGTTAGATTAGGGGAACTGGTGAGGATTCGTTGCTGGGCTTTACGGATTCTTAATAGTGTAATATAAGCACTGAAGGATAGGCCAATTGATTTGCGAAAGGCTCGCGAAAAGTGCTCAGGGCTCACTTCAGCTAAAGCAGCCATTTGATCCCGTGTGATATCTTCATTGTAATGAGCTTCTATATACTCAGTCACTTGCTCCATCCAACTGCTTGATCTTTCTTTACGGGATGTCAGTTCACTATGAAGCTCCACGAGGAACTGGGTGAATAGCTGCTGGACCCTAAACGGCTTTTGCTTATCAGCGTCTATCCAGGCACTGTAAAGCTCACCTGCCAAGGCTGTCAAACGTGTAGAGGCATGGTGGACAGGGGAGTTGTCATTTATAAAAATGTCATCTTTACTCTGGGGTATACAGGAATACTCAATCCATATCCCCTTTAACTGTAATTCAGGTTCCATCTTCAATAAAGAAGAACTACTAAGGGCTATTAAGCTTCCGGCCATGACCTTGTGTAGCTTACCGTCTATTTCAAGAAAACCTTTCCCATCCCAGATCATCATAAGGCTGGAATTAGTAGAAGAAATGTTTGAGGCTGTGTAGTTGGTTATTCCAGATAAGCTGATGACCCGAAGGGGCATATAAAAAGGATGGGATGAATAAGGCATCCCGTCGGATTGGATCTGCATGTAGTAATCCCCTTCTTTTCATTGATAATCATTCTCATTTATAGTATAACAGTCTTTCTTACTATTGACTATAATGATGCTTATGATAGTGTTTAAAATAATCCACGAACGGAATAGGGTTAGCTGATAGGAAGGGGTTGAAGTCATCCATGACGACCTGGAATTTACAAGGAACTGTAAGTCACTTATTAATATGTAACGGTAGCAGCTGCAAGAAACACAAAGGTGAAGAGGTAGCTGAAGCGATAGAAGACGAGATTGAGAAGCAGGGCGCACAAAGTCTTATACATACGACTGTGACCCGTTGTAATGGAAGATGTTCAGATGCTTGTGTGGTGATCGCTTATCCCGAAGGTGTGTGGTACAAAGAGATTACACCTAAGCTGGCGAAATCATTAGTGCGGAAACATTTGCAGGGGGAGAAGCTTGAAGATCACTTGTTATACACCTATGATGGACAATTGATTGCTTCAAATGAAAAGGGCGCTAAAGGGAAAAAGAAAAAATAGCAAGGCTTGTAAGTACCATTTAGTTGCGGTTCAAACCCTGTACAGAGGAATATCTCGTGCAGGGTTATTTATTTATAAACAGGGGAGGATTATGATTGAATCGGATCATGACCAGACTCGTAGTAGGACTGTGTGCTTAATTAAGGACATCAAATTTGACTTGCAGGGCTAACGTTGACTATGCTATTAAAAAGTGAATGAAATAACACAGTATATATGATGGTTTATAGGGGAGAGGGTACGATGGAGAGGCTGCAGGTGTGGCCAGAGAAGTTCAAAAAATTTTTTCTGAATAATAAATTTGTAGTAGTGCTGCTCATTATGCTGCTGGTTGGAATTAATATTCTGGTATTCTCCAAAATACCGTTTATTTTTAAGCCGATATCAGTATTGCTGCACACCGTGGCCGCACCATTATTACTGGCAGGTATAGCTTATTATTTGCTGAATCCGTTGGTAGATCGGATGGAGAAAAGATCCCGAATAAAACGTGTATATGCAATAATCATCCTATATTTGTTGATTGCTGGCATCATCACGCTGGTTTTGTTTATGGTCATTCCAATTATACGGACTCAGCTATCAGGTTTGATCGATAATTTTCCAAGGTATAGTGAATTAATTCAAGAACGGTTTATGGATCTGACCGGAACGGAGTTCTTTGGGCAAGTTCAAGACAGTATCGGAACGAACCTTAGTGAGATAACATCTAAGATAACAGCGTGGGGCAGTTCTTTTCTGAATAATGCCTTGACCGGTGTTGGCAGCTTTGTAGGAGCCCTTACAGAGATTGTCTTGGCGGTTGTAACGACGCCATTTATTTTGTTCTACTTGCTTCGCGATGGAAAAAAATTGCCGGATTATATTCTGAAGTTTGTACCTACTTCTCTGCAGCCGCAGACTCGTATGGTCATGTCGGAGATGAACAGTCAGGTATCCTCTTACATACGCGGGCAAATTATTGTCAGCTGCTGTATTGGTCTGCTGCTCTATATTGGCTATTTAATCATTGGTTTGGAATACTCTCTCGTTCTGGCTATTGCTGCTGCTTGTACAGCAGTTGTTCCTTATCTGGGCCCGGCAATCGCGATTACACCTGCCCTAATTGTGGCGATGGTCACTTCTCCATTTATGTTGTTGAAGATGATTATCGTGTGGACAGCTGTTCAGCTGATTGAAGGGAAATTTATCTCACCACAGATCATGGGCAAGACGTTGAAGATTCATCCGATAACCATTATTTTTGTAATTATATTCGCAGGTAAAATGTTTGGAATTCTGGGGATTATCCTTGCAGTTCCGGGTTATGCGGTACTTAAGGTGGTATTTACACATCTTTTTGAATGGTTCCGGTTTCGATCCGGCTTTTATAAACAGATTGAAGAGAATAAGGAATAATGTGGAAGGGTGAAATGTAATGGGAGCACCAATAGCAGTAACCTCTTATGGTAAGCTTCAAGGAGTACAGGAGGGGGACGTGAACATTTGGCGCGGGATCCCTTTTGCAGCTCCACCTGTTGGAGAACTTCGGTTTCGTGCACCACAGCCGCCAGAAGCCTGGGATGGGGTTAGAGATGCTTCTGAATTTGGTCCAGTTAGTCATCAGCCAGCGGATACGAGAGGTACTCGGTTCGGTGGCAAGACGCCGCTTCATTCCGAGGATTGTCTGTATTTAAATATTTGGGCGCCAGCAGTTCATGATGAGCCCTTGCCGGTTATGTTCTGGATTCACGGGGGGACGTTTGTGACCGGGGCTGGAAGTCAGCCGCAGTTTGACGGCACAAGCTTCGCAGAGCGCGGCAAAGTAATTTTAGTGACCATTAACTATCGGCTGGGTCCATTTGGATTCATGAATTTGTCTCCATTTGGCCATGGGCTTGCTTCTAATCAAGGATTATTGGATCAAATCGCCGCGCTGGAATGGGTAAAGCTGAATATTGCTGCTTTTGGCGGGGATCCGCAGCGGGTAACTGTATTCGGAGAGTCAGCAGGGAGTATGAGTATCGCAGCCCTTTTGGCCATGCCAGCAGCGAAGGGGCTGTTCGCTGGTGCGATTATGCAAAGTGGGGCTGCTCAGACGCTGCCTTCCGAGCAAGGAAAGTACATTGCAGCTGCACTGCTAGCTGAATTAGGGATTGCTCCAGATGGAGATGCCAGTCTTCTGCAAACATTTTCTTCTGAACAAATTATCGATGCAGCCGCAAGAATGACTAAAAAGTTAACGGGTGGCTCAATTGGCATGTTATTTCAGCCTGTCATTGATGGGGATACACTTCCTGTAGAACCTGCACAGGCTGTGGCAGAAGGATCGGCACAGGGTATTCCGCTATTGATCGGAACCAATCGTGATGAGGGCAACTTGTTCTTCAGAGAAGAATCACCTGAGGCAGACTTTGACGAATCACTCAAGGCGTTGGAGCAGATGATGGGTACTGGCAGTCTGAAAGAGATTGCTAACCATTATTCTTCCACCTGGGAGGGACAAGCCGAAATTCTAACGGATCTTTACTTCTGGGCAGCCTCGGTGTCTCTGGCGGAAAATCAATTGAATTATGCACCTGTCTGGATGTACCGTTTTGACGGCACGATCCCAGGTCATCCTTTGTTAAATAAAGCTGTGCATAGTGCAGAAATCGTCTATGCCTTTAATAATCTATCTCATCTAACCCATCTTAGGGCAGAAATTAATCCAACGATGCAGAAGTTGGCTGAAGTTATGCATGACGCTTGGATTGCTTTCGCTCATCAAGGAAATCCGGCTACAGCAGAGAGGTTATGGCCGAAATACAATCTGGAAGAACGGGCTACCTTGATCTTTGATGAAGATACGCATGTAGCTTATGATCCTGAGTCAGAGAAACGCAAAAGAATTGTTACTATACTGGCTTAAGAAGATTGAGAGGCTGAATAAAGATGCAGGTAGAAGGCTTTAACCATGTGACCGTAAATGTCAGTAATTTAGCAAAATCCCTGAATTTCTACACAGGAGTTCTGGGCCTTGAGCTAGTTCATAGAGGTAAAACTGATGCTTATCTGGAATGGGGAAGTGCCTGGATATGTCTTGTTGAAAAGCCTGATTATATGGCGATTGCAGATAAAGTGGTTGGGGTAGATCATATCGCTTTTAGCATTGCAGAGGAACATTTTGAGGAGGCCGTCCAAGGATTACAAACCCAAAATGTGCCCATAATTAGAGGGCCAATCAAACGGGGAATAGGCTGGACGGTCAATTTTCTAGATCCAGATGGTATACAGCTGGAGCTGCACACCTCGAATCTGCACGAACGAATGAGTGTTTGGAACACTGCTACCGAATAAAAGATGGGTGTCCTATCAGCCTAAACGGCTAATGGGACACCCATTTTTTTTAGCGACCTAAATATTCTTTGATTCCTAAAACTACTGCTTCGGCTATTTTATTTTGGATGTCCGGGGTAAACAGCAATGCTTCATCCTTGGTATTGCTTAAGTAACCACATTCTAATAATATTGCTGGCATTTTGGTTTCTCTTGTTACATGATAGTTTGCTTGACGAACCCCTCGGTCCTGCAGTCCTGTAGCAACAGCGAGGTATTTGTGAACGGTTTGAGCGAATAATAAGCTATCATTGCGTGTGTAATAGGTCTCTGTGCCACTAGGGTTACTTTTACTGCCCGCCGGAATACTATTGGCATGAACAGAGATAAATAGATCGGCTTTTACATTGTTGGCGAGGTTAGATCTGTCCTGTAGAGTTGGGTATGTATCGCCACTGCGCGTGAGTATAACCTCGATATTGGGTTCTTTCTTTAGTAATTCTGCAATTTTAAGTGCTGTCGGCAAGGTGAAATCTTTCTCTTTAAGCTTGTTAACACTTGAACTCCCTGGATCTTTCCCACCATGTCCTGCATCGATGACGATTATCTTCTTGTCTGTGTTGCCGGTAGAAGGTGGAGGAGTTGTAACCGGTACTTCTGGTAAGGTGGTTTCAGGAAGCGTAACACTAGTCCCATTAAGATCCACAATAATAAGTCCATCATTAGCATTTATCAGACTGTAGCTATTAGCGCTGTTTAGATCAATGACGATCCGAATGGTCGATGGGGAACTGCTGAACAATGAATAGCGAACGGCAGTAACATTAGGATAGTCGGTAACCGTTAACTGTCCGCTTTGGTTCTTTCCTACGGACAGATTCTGATGGAAGTCGGTTCCAAAACCAGTATTCGGTAAATCCACGACAATTCGGTCTTTGTCTGTCATAGTGAACACGGTAGGTTTTATACTGCCGTTCACTGCAATGACCAGCTGGTTATCGATGAAGCTAAGATTGGTGACTGTAGCTACTGAGCTATTTCCTTCAGTTGCTGTATTCCCGTTTGATCCGTTATCTGAAGGTGCTGTTGGAGTGGGTTGTGGAACCGTAATTTCCGGATCGCTTCCCCCAATCTCAGGTACTGGAGAGGTTAAATATACGGTTTTGGTTACATTGTCCCAACCGACAGTAGTTCCTGTCTGTTCCCCAACAAATCTTAAAGGAACAAGGGTTGTGCTGCCACTGAGAAACGGAGGGTTGTCCAGTTTGACTGGTTTCCCTGAAGCTTCTGCCATCGTATTATCCACGATCAGCTTTAAAGTAGTTCCTTTTTGCTCAATGATCGCCGTCTTGGCCACATTATCCCATTTCACGGTATAACCAAGCTGTTCCGCAACAACACGAAGAGGAACCATTACACTGCCATTTACAATTTGTACCTGTGCTTCTTTTGAAATCTTAAGATCATTGCCGTCTAGGTTGATGTGTGTTTCCGCAGAGCCGGCATACCCAGTTCCTGGATGAACCAGCACCAACAAAAGCAGCAGTAACGCCAAAAAACCAAACTTTTTCATCTGCAATCCCTACCATCCCCGTTTATTGGTCTCTAGCAATTCTTACTTTTTCTTCCTTTGATGCCGTTTAAGGCTCGTATAAAGTATAAACGACAATAGTTTCCAAAAGTTGCGCTCTACAACAGATAAAAAGGAAAATTTTCGGTATAAAAATAGAAAAAGAGCCTTCCCAAACCTTTGGGATAGCTCTCATTTGAAAGAAAGATTTTATTTTAACGATGTATAACCTGTTTTCTCTACCAAATTCTGACCTTGAGCAGATTGAATCCAATCCAGAAAGGGCTGAATATTAGGGTTGTCGCTTCCCGCGGTCACTGCATAAAATTCTGTTGCCAAAGGGTACTGTCCACTACGAATACTTTCCTTGTCTGGTTCGACACCATCGATGGCCAGCAGGGCTATTTCCCCGTTTCGATTCATTTCTGAGGCGTAAAATAAGAAGCTGTAGCCCAGTGCATTTTTATAGTTGCGATAGCTGGAGGTTTGTTGAATGATACCGCTCATAATATCCGCTACGTCTTCTTGAGGCGGCTTCATGAGTGGAGTGTCCTTCATAAACTTTTGCAACATCGTCTGGCTTCCGCTATCTTCAGGCCGTTGAAAAGCACGGATTCGGTTATTAGCTCCGCCTACATCTTTCCAATTTGTGATCTTGCCTGCGTAAATATCTTTAAGTTGAGCGGTGGAAAGTCCGGTTACGTCGTTTCGTTTGTTTACAAAAAATACGAAGGCCTCGCGGCCGATCGGCGTAAGCTTCAGTTCGACACCTTTGCGTTTAGCTTCTTTTTGTTGTGCGATTGACGGAGCCGCTACAAATATAATATCGGTTTCTCCTTCAATTAATCTCTTGTAAGCTTCAGGCGTGCTGCTGCAAATTACTTGACTTGCTTGAAAATCATACGGGTTATAATAACCCTCAGGATAAGTAGATTGAACGAAAGCTGAATACAGTGGATAAAGTGCGGTTGCGCCGTCCAATCTTGGAAGATTGTTATCGATATGATAGGAAGAAGGTTCGTCCAGATTCACTGCTTTGGTCTTCTCAGCAAAGGGTTCATATTGTAGCAGATTAACCTCCCGATCATCGACCATGGCAATTCTGTTGACGTACGCTTGCTTGATCTCATATCCTGCGGTTGCAAGCAGACTAAGTCCGAGGATAGATAACAATACAATATTGCTTGTTTTTCTGGACAACACATTAAATATGATGAGTACAACATAGATGGCTAATACGATCGCTAAGATTGCCACAAGTGGGGTATAAAACAGCAGTCCTCCGTAAAGCGCAGTAATTATAGCACCTATGAATCCTAAAAAAGCTATTCCTCCAACGGCAAAGAAGGAGAACAATAACTTCGTCCAGAATGCTTCTTTCATAACAACCTCCTCGACATGATTACTAAACTATGGAAAAGTCAACATAATTTCATTATACAGAAGTTTTTTGGATGAAGCAGTAGAACAATTACGAACAAACATGTAATAAAATGCTGCGAAACATGAAAGTAATGTGTACATTTTCATAAAGTACTGGACGAATGGCAAGAAGAGGTTTATTCTGAGATTGTGAAAAAAACAACGGAATACGATTCTCGGGGTAGGGTGAAATTCCCGACCGGCGGTAATGTTCAAAGCGAACTGAGCCCGCGACTCACTTGATCTGCTTGCAGGGAAGTGACTGATCTGGTGTAAATCCAGAGCCGACGGTAAAGTCCGGATGGGAGAGGATCATAAGATAAAGACGCTAGGAGTCTATCCTTGCACGTCTTTATTGATAATGCCCCCGAGTTTACCTTTTTGGTAATTCGGGGGTTTTTGGTCTCTTATCGAGGGTTTGTATCGACAAGGAGAATGAAATTATGAGTAATGTTACAGCATCATCATCAACTAAGGTTGGCAGTACACCAGCGCTACGCAGTGGATTTTGGCTCGTTGTGATTGGTGCAGCATTATGGGGCGTTGATCCACTTTTTCGTATCATCCTGTTAAAATCTTTGACTTCATCGCAAATTGTTCTTCTGGAGCATGTGGTGCTTTTCTTGGCTGCTTCACCTGTTCTTTGGCGTCACCGGGCGGAGCTTAAAGGAATTGGATTTCGCCAGATTGGTGCTTTATTGATTGTTTCATGGGGAGGTTCTGCCGGGGCGACGATCCTATTTACGATGGCACTTTCCAGTGGGGATTTGAATGCGGTGCTGTTACTGCAAAAGCTTCAGCCGATATTCGCTATCGGTCTCGCTGCTTTAATTCTTAAAGAACGTTTGCCTAAAAATTTCGGACCACTCATTGTGCTGGCGCTGGTAGGAACCTATCTGCTGACCTTTGGCTGGAGTATCCCTTTCGGACATGTGAATAACTTTATTGGGGTTAGCAGTCTGATGGCCTTGGGAGCAGCTGCACTGTGGGGGGGATCGACAGTCATGGGACGTTATCTGCTCGGTTCTATGAAATATGAGACAGTGACTTCGCTGCGTTTTATCCTTGCGCTTCCTTTACTTTTCGTTATCACTACGCTAAAAGGTGCCCCGTGGCAGATTCATGGCGGGTTTGGTGCATCGGCAGCTATTGCAGTTAATCTATTGCTGCAAGCTTTACTGCCAGGACTTCTTAGTATGTTGTTGTATTACAAAGGACTTAGCACGACCAAAGCTTCCTTCGCCACATTGGCTGAACTCAGCTTTCCTATGACGGGAGTAATCATTAACTGGATCGTGTTCCAACAGCTGGTCACTATCCCGCAGATTCTCGGATTTGCCTTGATCTGGGTCGCTTTATTCTTTTTATCTAATCAACAGTCCAAACCACAAACGCTCTGAGCAGATTGTAGTGGAATGGTTCTACCTATATAAAGATGATTCGAAGCCGTATGGCTTTCGGATCATCTTTTTTTGTATGTGATTTTACTCCTTGCTTAGATCAAATCGACTGCAAAAACTGCTGAAATGTTTCTAACGTAACATATAGCAGAGTTAATAAAGCGTTTACAATTAGGGAGTGCACAAAATGACTGTGCTGCTGAGTACATAATCCATGATTAAATTATTTAGGAGGAAGCATACATTGAAGAAATCATTTGTATTATTTATGATTCTGACCTTTCTTATTTCCCCTTTTACGTTTGGGCAGTCTGCTCAAGCGGCAGGAGATGAGAATATTGCCCTAGGAAAGCCTGCTATATCCGATAGTGAGCTTGCAGGGTATGAAGCGGGTAACGCAGTGGATTCCGATGAATGGAACACACATTGGACGGCGAATGACGGGAGCTTTCCTCATTGGCTGGAAGTAGATTTGCAAGGTGCATATGATTTGTCAGGTGCAACCGTCATCTGGAATGCATGGAGTTACATTAATCAATATACGATTGAAGTATCACGTGATCATAAGGTATGGATAACAGTTGTGGACAAAAGTCAGAGCAGCAGTGTAGAGCAAACTCAGTACAATGCTTTTAAGCTGCGGAATGTTTCTTATGTAAGGGTCAACCTGACCGGCATCAACGGCGGAAAATGGGCAGCCATTAATGATCTGAAGGTCTGGGGTGTTCCCGCAGGCAGCGCTCCGCATGAGCCGGCACAGGGTGAAATACAAACTGTATTGCCAGTACGGTTGGACACGGAAATTGGGCAAGCCCCTGAGCTTCCAAGTGTTGTAACTGTGGTATATAGCAATTCTGACACGGAGGATGCTCAGGTTGCTTGGGATGTGATCCCACCAGCAGAGTATTCCCGTCCTGGAACCTTTACAGTAAGCGGTTCTATTTCTGGTACAGTGCAGAAAGCAGTTGCGAAGGTAACAGTAGTAGGTGACAGCAGCACGCCTATTGTCGGATTTGAGAGCATAAATGTCAGCACAATTACGGATGTGCCTGCTTTATTGCCATCAGCGGTAACGGCTATATACGAAGATGGGTCAAGCAAACAGCTGCCTGTAACCTGGGATGACCTTACTGAAGCGGAGTATGCGGTTGAAGGAACTTACAGCGTAATGGGGAAAGTTGCAGGGACAGACCTACAACCCACAGCTGGTATTCAGGTTACTCCGCTTGTGCTGCAATCCGGGTTCATAAAAGGTGCGGACATTTCCACTCTGGAAGCGATTGAGGATGCCGGTGGAAAGTATTACGACAATGGAGTAGAAAAGGATTTGCTGGATATTCTTAAAAGCCGGGGTGTAAATTACATTCGGCTGCGTTTATGGAATGATCCACAGGAAGCTGGCGGCTATAATGACCGTGAGCATGTTGTGGAAATGGCGCAGCGCGTCAAAGCCAAAGGGTTTAAGCTCTTGCTTGATTTCCACTATTCTGATTTCTGGGCTGATCCCGGAAAGCAAAACAAGCCGGGAGCATGGGCGAATTACTCCTATGATGAATTGAAGCAAGCGGTATATGTCTATACCAAAGATGTTATGGATGAGCTAAAGGAAAAGGGAGCTTCACCCGATATGGTCCAAATCGGAAATGAGATTAATGGGGGCTTGTTATGGCCTGACGGCAAATCCTATGATCAAGAGAATGCTTTTGAGAAGGTTGTTCCGCTTCTGGTGAGCGGAGTGAAGGGAGTTAGAGACAGCCAGGGTGCAGATCAGGATATCAAAATTATGATCCATCTTGCTGAAGGCGGCAAAAATGATATGTTTCGTTGGTTCTTTGACGAATTAACGAAGCGGAATCTTGATTATGATGTGATCGGCGCGTCCTTTTATCCGTATTGGAGCGGAACGATGGATAGCCTGCAGTTTAACTTGGACGATATCTCTAAACGATATGGTAAAGAAGTGATTGTGACGGAAACCGCATATCCTTACACGCTGGAGGACGGCGACAACTTTGAGAATAACATCGCCCGTCAGGATCAGCTAGACGGGAGTGGCTTTCCAGCTACGGTTGCTGGTCAAATGGCTGAGGTCAAAACAATAATGAATGTATTGTCCAAAGTACCCGATGGTAAAGGAACAGGCTTGTTCTATTGGGAACCAGCTTGGATTCCAGTGCAAGGTGTAGGCTGGAAGGTAGGCGAAGGAAATGCTTGGGAGAATCAGGCAATGTTCGATTTTGCAGGGAATGCACTCTCTTCATTAAATGTCTTCAAAACCCCGGTGGCTGGTGAGGGGGGCGAAGAGGAACCCGGAACGGGAGGAAATCCCGGCACTGGCGGAGAACCCGGAACGGGAGGAAATCCCGGCACTGGCGGAGAACCCGGAACGGGAGGAAATCCCGGCACTGGCGGAGAACCCGGAACGGGAGGAAATCCTGGCACTGGCGGAGAACCCGGAACGGGAGGAAATCCTGGCACTGGCGGGGAACCCGGAACGGGAGGGAATCCCGGCACTGGCGGGGAACCCGGAACGGGAGGGAATCCCGGCACTGGCGGGGAACCCGGAACGGGAGAGAATCCCGGCACTGGTGAGGAACCCGGAACAGGGGTTAATCCTGATCCTGTCGTCACGGTCAGAGATTCAAGCGTTGTAAATTCAGCAAATAAAGCAGTGGTCGAACATACAGCGGCAGGACAACTTCAGGTGAAGGCACAAGCAGGAATTTCCGGCACAGCTGATATCACGCTAAGTATAGAGGATATCAATAAGGCGCTGTCGACGCTTCCGGCGGATGAAAAACTGATTATTTCTGTTCTGCCATCGACGGGAGAGCTTAAGGGAGCAGTCGTTCATCTTCCGTTGAGTTCTATACTAGAGCAGGGCAAACATCCTCAAATAGTAATTGTATATGGTGCGGCATCTGTTACGGTTTCTACGGAAGCTAGTGCAGGAATTATAAAGACGGGAGCTAAGGAACTAACGCTCTCACTGGTTCAGGTAGCTACGCCAACCTTGCCTTCACCATTGGCAACTGGAGCAAAAGACTACCCGGCCTATAACATCCACTTGTCAGTAGACGGGACTTCTATCGATGTTTTCAAAAAAGGAGCAATATCGGTAGCCTTCCACTACAAGCTGAAGCTCGGGGAGCAGAGCCAGCGGATTGCTGTTTATTCGATACTTGCTGATGGAAAACTTGAAGTTATCAAAGCTGTGCGGTACAACCCAACCGCGGAACAGATTGTGTTTAATCCAAGTCATTTCAGCATTTATGCTGCGGGGTACGCAGAGGTGGGGTACACAGATTTAAAAGCAGCAGATTGGGCCACGTCAGCGATTGAATCCTTGACGGCTAAAGGGATCGTGCAAGGAATAGGAAACGGGATCTTTAATCCGCAAGGGGAGGTTACACGCGCTGAATTTGTCAGCATGCTGCTGTCCGCGCTGGAGCTAAAAGCAGAAAGAGGAGCAGGCAGTTTTAAAGATGTGAACCTTGATGCGTGGTATAGCTCTACTGTGATTACTGCTGGAAAATTGGGTGTTGTACAAGGACATGCGGATGGCACTTTTGGCCCGAATGATAAATTGTCCCGTGAAGAAATGGCAGCTATTTCATACCGTGCGCTTAAGTTGGCGGAGAAAGTGAACGGTCAGACGGATGTGAACGTTATTTCTTTTAAAGATAAAGATCTGATCTCGTTGTATGCCAGTGAAGGGATAACAGCGCTTGCGCAGGCTGGGATTATCAATGGATTCGAAGATGGCAATTTCCGCCCGCAAGCCCATACAACACGCGCTGAAGCGGCTTATATCATACTTAATCTTTTGCAGCAATAATAGGCAGACAGGCAATAACTGTGCTCGAAAAGGCAGTTAGGGCCTGTCTTTACCACATTTTTTAGATATTTATCTTTTCGCAAGTAGGGATTGTTTGTACAATAGGGGCTATGACATTTGAGCCGGAGAGTGAAGGAACGTGTATAGATATAATTTATTTACCAAAATCGTGAGTATCATGGTCATTATGCTGATCCCGATAACCATCCTCTACTTCTATTCCAATAAAACGACCACGGATGTGCTGCGTACGGAGTTAAATACTTCGAATAATAATCAGCTTAGTTTTTTTCAGAATCAGGTAGAAAGTAATATGGAGCTTTTGTCCTCGTGGCCGATTCTGCTGATCCATGATCCTGATATCCTCAGCCTTAAGGATACTTATCTGGAAAAAGGGCGTTTGAATCTGGATACGATAAACCTGATCAAACGGATTCAGACCAAAATCAGCATTCAAGAAAGCTCCTCCAATTGGAAGAGTAAGCTGTATTTATACTCCCCGTCCATTCATCGTATGGTATCTGAAAATGATGCGAAGTTATACGAAGATGAGGATCTGAAGCGGGAAGTGAAGTCGGGCTGGCATGTGGAGAAGATTGAAGGGCAGGAGGGTGACCGCTTCGTATTCTCGTGGTTTTCTTTTACACCTTTTATGTCAGAATTCGCTCCGGAAAAAGTCAAAACGGTTATGAAGGTAGAGTTCGACAGCCGGAACATAGAAGATATGCTGGATAAATTCAAAAGTGATGGCAGAAGAGATCCTTTTTATTATAAGCAAGGAACAGGGCTTATTTTTAACCGCAGTGCCGACAAGGTGTTAGCTAAAGAATTGGTAGACAGGCTGGAAGAGACCCAGCTGAAGCCTAGTGAGAATCGCACGGTCAAAATAGAAGGTGAATCCTACAGTGTAAATATCGTCTTTTCGGACAAAATGGGCTGGTATTTGATCGACTATATGCCGTTGACTGAAATCCTACATCCGATCCTGACCTCTAATCGTTTATTTTATTTTGCGATCAGTGCTTTGTTGTTAATGAGCTGTCTCGTAGCCTATCTGTTATATGTTCAAGTGCAGGTGCCTATAAGGTTATTAGTTGGAGGCTTTCAACGGTTGAAGCAAGGGGATTATTCTGCGCGAGTGGAGATTAAAGGGAAGAATGAATTCAGCTTCCTGTCCGGCCGGTTTAACAGTATGGTAGAACAGATTCAGATGCTGATCGAGAATGTGCTGATGGAGAAAATCCATGTTCGCGAAGCCCGCTTAAAGCAGCTTCAATCACAGATTAATCCACATTTTTTCTATAATTGCTTCTCCTTTATTACAAGTATGGCGAAGCTTGATAATATGGGGGCGGTCGTTGGAATGTCGCATAATTTGTCCCGATATTACAGATACACGACTCGTCAGGAACGTGATTTGGTTGCGCTGTCAGAAGAGGTGGAATTTGTGAATCATTATCTGGAGATCCAGAAGATGAGGATGAGCAGACTTCGTTATGAGATCAATATCCCACCGCAAATGCGCAAAAGAGAGCTTCCGCCGCTCGTACTGCAGCCTCTGGTGGAGAATGCGGTTATACATGGAATTGAGCCCGTCGCCAAAGAGGGACTGGTGCGGATTACGGGTTCATGTGTAGGCAGAGAAATGACGCTTACGGTTGAGGATGATGGTCAGGGCATGACGCCAGAGGGAATTATAGAACTGGAAAATAAACTAAGCAGAGCGATGGATGAAGAAATGGGCTGCGGTTTATGGAATGTGCATCAGAGGATGCGGTTGCGTTTTGGAGAGACGTCTGGCTTGCGCATCTCGCCTTCTCCACTTGGAGGATTACAGGTGACACTGCAGTGGCTGCTGCCCTACACAGACAATGAAATGGAATGACATCTAGGAGGGGAAAGAATGATAGAGCTGTTGTTAGTTGATGATGAGCCCTATGTTACGGAAAGTTTAGCCCGTACTATTCCATGGGCTGAAATTGGGGTAAAGCAGGTGCATCAAGCGGCATCGGGTGCTGAAGCTCTGCAAATTATGGAACAGCAGGCTATAGATATTATGGTTACGGATATTTCAATGCCAGGAATGACTGGCCTGCAATTGATTGAAGCCGTGGGCGAGCAATGGCCAAATATTCGGTCCATTTTATTGACGGGTTATTCCGATTTTCAATATGCGAAAAAAGCTATTCAACTGCAGGCATTTGATTATATTTTGAAGCCGGTAAGTGATGATGAGTTTATCAAAAGCGTATCCAGTGCGATTGAATCTTTGAAAGATGAATGGGAAGCCCATGATAGATATCATTTGCTGCTGTATAATCGCAAAGCCGATTACAGTGTTTTGCGCGCTAATCTGATGCACGAATTGCTTCTCGGCAGGGTGCTGTCTGAGCGGACGCTGGCCATTAAGCTGAAGGAATATGAAATCTCCTTCCAGGCGGATGCTGAAGCGGCGATGCTGCTGATTCAGCTAGGTAAACATTATGCCGCAATGGATCACCATTCGGTCTCGTTAATGGAATATGCGATCGGCAACATTGCCGAGGAGCTTTTTAAGGAACAGTTCCATGTCTGGTTCTGCAAAGCGCCGCATGATTGCTTGATTCTGCTTGTTGAATTAAAGCCGGCTGTACAGCAGGAATTGGAGCAAATGGCTAACTATGAAGCTGCAAGGCAGCAAATCCTAAAAGCGGTGATCGCGAATTTCCTAATTAGTGTAAGCAATTACCTCAAAGGGGAGATTTCACTGATTGTAACGGAGTGGTTCACCTTTCCAGAGGGGATGACGGCTGCCTATCGAAGCGGCCTTAGCTCGATGTATTTGGCAGCACATGATGAATCCAGCTCCGTGCTGTTTTTGGATGACCGCCAGCATCAGGAGACGATCAGCATCAAATCGCTCGAATGTCTTTATCGTCCACCTACACTCATTCATCTGCTGGAATCCAAACAATGGGATACAGCAAGGCAAAAAATTGCTGACGTGTTCCGGGATATGGAGAATGCACGGTTTTCCAGTGAACATTTGTACGAGGTCTTTCTATCGATAACGAATGCATTTATGTATATCGCGCATAAGAGTGGTCAGTTCATCTCCAAGATCGACCAATATGCTTTAGATCCGTTGTTGACGCAGAGTATTATTGTTTCTTTTGATAAGCTTAAAGATTGGGCGTTTGATATGCTGGATAAGCTTCAGAAGGAGCTATCCGAAAGCGATCAGAATACGAAAAGTTATATTATCAAGCAGGTGCATGAGCTGGTAGGAAACCATTCGGGGCATGAGCTGTCTGTCAAAACCATTGCCGATCATGTATATTTGCATCCTGTCTACTTATCCAAGATTTATAAGGCTGAGACTGGGGAAGGACTTGGGGACTATATTATTCGGATGCGGATGGAACGGGCGCTCTATCTGCTTAAAAATACGAATAAAAAAATCTATGAAATCACCTCTGAGCTTGGATATCAGAATCCGCAATATTTCAGTAAGATGTTCAAAAAACACTACAATATGACACCAAATGAATTCCGGGACGGATAGAGGTTGAGAAAGGTGCAGAAACCTTGTTTAAATGACGTATTCGGGCTTAGCGCCGTTCCCTATAATTAAATTGTAACCAACACTTATGGAATCCAAGGGGGAACAAAATGAGCGCGATGAAGAGAAAAAGATGGCTGCCGCTCCTGTGTATGAGCATGCTTTTGGCGGGTAGCCTTGCGGGTTGTTCAGGCAATAACGCTGCTAATAGTAAAGACACTGCTGGAGATAAAACAGCTGGTGAAGCGACTGCAAATACTGCTTCTAATTCTGAAAACGCCTACAAGGATAAATACGATCCTGAGGTTACATTTACAACCGCATGGGGCGTGGACCCTGAGCTTAAATTCAAAAACGGTGAAAGCATTGAGAATAACGTGGCTACAAAATGGGCTAAAGAAAAATTCGGCATCAACATTAAGTCCCTTTGGTCTATCACAGATACGAACGGTGCATTTGGTACGAAGCTGCGTTTATCCATGTCTTCAGGTCAGGACATGCCTGATGTCGTAACCATCGGTACAGCCGACAACACGATTGCACAGGACTTGATCGATTCCGGCATGTATGCAGATGTAGGAACTTTGTTTGATAAATATGCTTCAGATACTTGGAAAGAAGCGATGGCACAGGATCCTAACGTTTGGAATCAATACAGCCGTGATGGCAAAAGAATGGGTCTGCCTGTTCTCGATTATGCATATAACCATGATTACATTCTGTGGATCCGCCAAGATTGGCTGGATAAGCTGAATATGCAAGCCCCTAAGACGATCGAAGAGCTGGAAAAAGTGATGGATGCGTTCAAGAATCAGAACCCTGATGGCTTGGCACCAGACAAGGTAACTCCACTTAGTATCGGCTTCAAAACAACAATGAACACTTGGATGGGCGATCCATCTTGGATCTTTGGTGCTTACGGAACCTTGCCACAGCAATGGAATCTAGATGCTGATGGTAGACTAGAATACGGCTCGGTAAATGCTGGCATGAAGCAAGGGCTAGAAAAACTGAAGGAATGGTTGGCGAAAGGTTATATTCCTCAGGAAGCAGCTCTTTGGGATGAGAACAAAACTGCCGAACCAGCAGTTGCAGGTACAGCAGGGATTCTCCCGGGTCCTTACTGGATGAGCGGCTGGCCGCTTCAGGATACCGTGAAGAACTCTCCAGATGCAGTATGGGCTCCAATTGAAATTCCAGCGGGTCCGGATGGAAAAGTTATGCGTCATGGCACACAATTCACTAACGGTGTAACTTTGATCAGCACGAAAATGAAAAATCCAGAAGCCTTCTTTACTTATCAAAACTATCTGTTCGATAACTTTGCTAATCCAACGCCAGGCAGTGAACTGGATAACGGTCTTTTTGCAGGATACGACTATGAGCTAGACGCGAACGGCAAGATGATCGAAAATGATAAAATTGCTGGCGGTTATGTGAATAGCGTTCGTTATATGCTGGTTCGTGACGGTGCCCGGATCCCGGATGCCCAAATGAAAGCACTCCTTAACCTGGCAGATGGCGCAGAGCCAACAACCCGACTGGAGAAGGACGTAGCTGTGAATTATGGTAAAGATACCCCTGCGGCTGCCAAAGTTCTGCTGGCGCAAGAGGATAAATCCTTTAAGAATATGTTCACAGGTCCTACGACCGAAACTATGAAATCGAAGATGGACTATCTGAACAAAATTGAGAACCAAACGTTTAATGAAATCATCTATGGCAACAAACCGCTGGATGCATTTGATTCCTTTGTAGCAACCTGGAAATCAGGTGGTGGCGATCAAATCACTAAAGAAGTTAACGAATGGTATGACAGCGTAAAATAAGGTTTGGATTAAGTTTAACTAGGTAAAAAGCAGTAAACGGGACCATCTCTTCAGCCGTAGCATTAGGCTTTAGGGAGGGTCCCTGTTTGCGTTTGAAGTCCTCTTTTTTCAATGTGATAAAGAGATTGCTTTTGTACCATATATATTGGTTTTGCTCGCTATTTGAGGAATTCGGGCGTTGCTATAATTTGAGTATGGTTACAGAAGAACTTGACACGATATGGGGGACCAAGGATGAGAACACTAAAAAAAACATGGCCTTTTCACTTGATGTTATTGCCGGCGATGATATTCCTGATCATCTTCAGCTTTATTCCAATGGGCGGAATTGTGATGGCATTTCAGGATTATAAGCCATGGCTGAAAATTTCAGGCTCGGCATGGGTTGGATTGGACAATTTCCGTTATCTATTTGAACGTAATGACAGTATGCAGGTCATTTGGAATACATTGATTATTGCTGTTCTAAAAATGATTTTCAATCTGGCTGTACCGTTTGTATTCGCCATTTTGTTAAATGAGATTCGCAAGGTATACATACAGCGTACTATTCAGACACTGGTATACTTGCCTCACTTTTTATCTTGGGTTATTCTCGGCGGGATCTTGCTGGATTTGCTTGCTACAGATGGTTTTGTCAATCAGATCTTAGGCAGCATGGGCTTCAAACCCATCTTTTTCTTAGGGGATAACAACTGGTTCCGGTTCACAGTTATTCTCACAGATGTGTGGAAGGAATTTGGTTATAATACGATCGTTTTCTTAGCTGCTCTAGCAGGAATCAATCCATCATTATATGAAGCTGCTGAAATAGACGGCGCTAACCGCTGGAAGCAGACACGTTTTATCACGATGCCATCTCTATTGCCAATGGTTGTGGTGGTAGGTACCTTGGCTCTTGGAAATGTATTGAACGCAGGGTTTGACCAGATCTTCAACCTCTACAATCCACTGGTCTATCAGAAAGGCGATATTATTGATACCTTCGTGTACCGCACGGCTATTCTGAATGGTGAGATGGGCTTTGGTACGGCAATCGGACTGTTTAAGTCGGCCATTAGCATGATCCTAATTCTCGTCTCGTACAGTTTGGCTAAGAAGTGGGCAGGATATCGCATTTTCTAATTTACCAAAGGAAGAGGGAGACAACTTATGTATTACAAAACAAGAGGTTATCGTATATTCAACGTGTTTAATACTTGCTTTCTAATCCTGCTCGCACTGATGTGTATTGTACCTTTGATTCACGTGCTGGCTGTATCCTTTAGTGCGAAGTCGGCAGCGGATGCCAATTTGGTAGGGTTATGGCCAAAGCAATTCTCTCTGGAAGCTTATAAAAAGACAATAAACAATCCGATCTTTCTACACTCCATCTGGGTATCTGTTCAAAGAACCATACTCGGGACTGGACTTACACTTTTAATTACTTTCCTGGCAGCCTATCCGTTATCCAAAGAAAACTCAGCCTTCAAGGGCCGTAATGTCTACTCTTGGTTGTTCGTTTTCAGTATGGTGTTCAACGGCGGATTGATTCCATTTTACATTGTGATTCAAAAGATTGGTTTGATGGATTCCTTCTGGGTACTTGTTCTGCCAGGTGCGGTAAATACGTTCTTGGTGATTCTGATGCTGAACTTCTTCCGTGGTATTCCAAAAGATCTGGAGGAGGCCTCGCTAATTGACGGAGCCGGACATTTCCGAACGTTGTTCAGTATTTACTTGCCGATTTCTCTGCCGTCGATCGCTACGATTGCCTTGTTCAGCATGGTATTCCATTGGAACTCCTGGTTCGATGGACTATTGTATTTGAATAATTCCAAACAATTTCCATTGGCGACATTCCTGCAGACGGTTATCATTCAGCGGGATATGAGCTCCATGAGCATCAATCCAAAGGAAATGGAGCTGATCTCGCAGACGACGGTGAGAGCCGCGCAAATATTTATCGGAGCCGCTCCAATTTTGATCGTATATCCTTTCCTGCAAAAATATTTTGTTAAAGGGATGACACTTGGTTCTGTAAAGGAGTAGCAATGATGACAACCACATTTATCAATGGGATGGATATCTCGTTTCTGGATGAAATTGAGCAGGGTGGAGGAGCGTATTACAGCGGTGCTGAAGAGTCCGTTGAGAACGCTGAGGATTTGCTCTACATTCTGAAAGACAATGGCGTGAACGCGATCCGGCTGCGGATTTGGAATGATCCTCCGGGCGGTTTCTGCAATCTAGAACGTACGCTGATTATGGCTAAGCGAATCAAAGAAGCAGGACTTAATTTTCTGCTAGATTTTCATTATTCGGATAAATGGGCAGATCCAGCTAATCAATCGAAGCCAAAAGCTTGGGAGAACCTTGATTTTACGGGTTTAACATCAGCCGTGTATGAGTATACTCGTGAGGTTCTTGAGCTTTTGAAATCTCAAGGCACAATGCCCGACATGGTGCAGATCGGTAATGAGATTACTCCAGGCATGTTATGGAATGAAGGCAAGGTAGATGGTGAGTGGGATACTACGGAACAATGGGAACAGTTCATTACATTGGTTCAAGCAGGAATAGCGGGCGCAAAAGCTGTTGCTTCTGATTTGTCCGTCATGATCCATATTGACCGTGGTGCTGATCATCCAGCCAGCCGTAACTTTTATGATCGGTTTTTCGAGCATGGCGTAAATTTTGATGTTATTGGATTATCTTTTTATTCTTGGTGGCACGGCACGCTGGATGACTTGCGATCTAATCTGAATGAATTGGCGGAGCGGTACAATAAGGATATTATTGTTGTTGAAACAGCTTATCCTTGGACGCTGAATGCACCTGAAGGTTTCCCCTTAATAGTAAGTGAGGAAAAGCAACTGCATGAAGGTTATCCGGCTACAGTAGAGGGTCAGACTAAGTATATGAAAGATTTTATTAGTGTAATTGAGAATATACCTGACGGTAAAGGTATTGGGTTTTATTATTGGGAGCCAGCCTGGATTCCTTCGCAAAAGGAATGGTCCGTGGGACATGAGAATGGTTGGTCCAATCTGACCCTGTTTGATTTTGCGGGAGGGAAATTGGATTCGCTTGAATTCTGACATATTTAGGATTGAAACAAAAGACAGCTTAAGGTTAATTACCTTGAGCTGTCTTCTTTTTAATTTCCAGAAGAAGGATTGGCCTTTCCTGATACCTATAAACAAGCAACATTTCAGTATTTCAAGAAATTGATTCAGAGCAGCAAGAGTAAAAATAAGGCTTTACTCCCATACTACCGTTATCTTGGACCTGAGCTTCACCATAACCTTTAGGAGGAATGCGGATGAAACAACATTCTGCTCCCACCATCTATATACAGCTTAAAAATCGGGTGATGGTTCCCAAGGGTAAAGGTGTCACGTTGGGTGATATTGCTTTTTTGATAGCGGAGCCTGAACTGAAAGAGTCGTTGGAGACAATTCTCTTAATGAAACCGGAACAAAGTGACGGCAATCTGATTTTAATTGATCTGTTGATGGTTATCCCCCGGATATATGAACTTATACCGAATGCGGACATTGAACCGATCGGTGAAGGGAGGACGATTGTGCAGATTGAGAGTCAGGTGGAGAGACGGAAACCTTCGGTGGCGATGTTTGTTTTAGTGTGGCTGCTGCTTTTCTTTGGGTCTGCTCTGACGATTATGAACTTTCATGCTGATGTAAATATGCTGGAGGTCCAAATTCGAATTGTGGAGATGCTAACGGGTCATCGGGATGAGCATCCCTATATATTTCAGATTGCTTATTCTTTGGGCATCGGGTTTGGGATGGTCATTTTTTTCAACCATTTATTTAAAAAGAAGTGGAACGAGGAGCCTACTCCGCTGGAAGTGGAAATGTATCTGTATCAGAAGAACATCGACCAATATGTCATCAATGAGGAATACAGCAAGATGAGGCGCCGCAGTGAAAACCAATCTGAGAATACGGAGGACTGAAGATGACGGCACCCATAGCACTGGGACTAAATTTGCTGCTGGGCATTGCGGGTGGTATTGCTGTAGGCGGTGGAGTGATTGCTCTATTTGTTGTGCTCGATATGGTGCCGCGTCTGGCGCAATTAACCTCTTCTTACGATAAAGTTCATTGGTATGAAGGCGCGATGGTTGGTGGATCTTTAGTAGGTACTGTTAGTGATTTTTGGAATTGGAAAATCACCTCAGGTCCTCTAGTTGAACTTGGTGTAGGACTATTTGATGGGATTTTTGTCGGGATGCTCGCTGCAGCATTGAACGAGGTATTAAATGTGCTGCCGATACTCGCTAAACGCTTAAATATGACACATTATCTATTCGGTCTGTTAATGGCGATGGTGAGTGGGAAGGTTGCGGGTTCTTTGTTCGACTGGTTTGTATACCGACAGTAAACAGGGGGTTAGGAAATGAGCAAGTTTATACACAGCGGTGATTCTGCACCGGAAGATGACCATCTGGAAGATAATGCTGCAGCTGCTGCAGCAATGAAGACAACTGCAGCGGATCTAGTTGCAGATCACACAGAACCTGAAGGCGCTCCAGCTAGCGGGGGAAGTGAAGATTCAGTGGAAAATTCTACAACATCTGAAACTAGCCCAGAGCAGCAGGATACAGAGGCATCAGCCGAATTAGGCACTGAGCATCAGGATGCAGAAGCGACTGCGGAGCAGGGAACAGAGCAACAGGATGCAGAAGCGACTGCGGAGCAGGGAACAGAGCAGCAAGATGCGGATGCCACTGCGGAGCAGGGAACAGAGCAACAGGATGCAGAAGCGACTGCGGAGCAGGGAACAGAGCAACAGGATGCAGAAGCGACTGCGGAGCAGGGAACAGAGCAGCAAGATGCAGAAGCATCGGATGAGCTCGGCAATCAGGAGCCAAATGAGCCGAGTAAAGGTTTTTTTGCCAGGTTATTCGGCATGGATTCAGAGGATTCGGAATCAGATGATGAGGCACAGGATCAGAATGCTCAGGCAGCAGGAGGCACAGATAACGATGCCGGAACTGGAGAGGGATCTCAAGCTCAACCGAAGCCTTCAAAGAAGCAGACACAGCAGCAGTCTCAGAACAAGGGGAAAGATAAGCTGCAAGACAAACGCGATAGTGAGCATTCTAACTCATTAAAGGAATCCGTTATTTATTGGCAAGGCAATGATCATATCCCAGGTTCTCTACAAGAAACAAAAAACACGCTGACCGAAGTGATGGGGCTGGGATCAAGTTTTGATGTGACGTTTAGAGAAATGTCCTTTGGGGGACATAAGACAGCTTTACTCTGCTTAAGCGGATTCACCAACGAAGATGTAACGGATGAAATTCTGAAACGATTAACCTACCTTTCTTCAGAAAATCTGTCCGCAGGTGTATTAGGTAGCTTTATGAACGAATACATCCCTCATATTCAAGTTGAAGAGGGTAGTGTATTAAGCGAATGTTTCGATAAAGTATTAAAAGGAATGAGCGCACTATTTATTGAGGGTGAGAACAAAGTTATCCTAATGGATACTCGATCTTACCCCATGCGAAGTCCTGATGAACCCTCGATTGATCGGGTGGTGCGGGGTGCGCGCGATGGTTTTACAGAAACCCTGCTTAGTAATATTTCACTTGTAAGAAGACGGATACGTGATCCGGGGCTGAAGCTTGAAATGTTTCAAGTGGGACGGCGGACACGGACAGATGTCTGCGTGGCTTACATCGATGATATCGTTGATAAAACACAGGTAACGTCAGTCATCGATAAAATCAACAGCATCGATATCGATGGTATCCCACTGGCGGATAAGCAATTGGAGGAAGCGATTATCGGCGGAGGGTGGAACCCTTATCCTATGGTGCGTTATTCTGAACGCCCTGACGTTGTAGCCTCCAATTTATTGGAGGGACGGGTCATATTGTTCGTGGATACCTCGCCCATTGTAATTGTTCTTCCGACTACCTTTTTTGATCTTTGCCAGCATGCGGAGGAGAATCGCCAGACTCCTTTTATGGGGACATATCTTCGGTGGGTCCGTTTCATCGGCATCTTCGCTTCCATGTTCCTGCTCCCGTTATGGATGCTGCTTGTTATCCATCCGGAGTTAAAGCCTGCTATGCTGGATTTTATCGGCCCGCAAAAGACAGCAAGAATTCCTATTCTCGCTCAGTTTCTGATTGTAGAGCTTGGGGTTGATTTACTGCGGATGGCCGCCGTGCATACCCCAACACCTTTAGGCTCAGCGATGGGTCTGATTGCAGCCATATTGATTGGTGATATAGCGGTGCAGAGCGGTCTGTTTGTAAACGAAGTAGTACTGTATATGGCGGTAGCCTCAATCGGTATGTTTGCGACTCCGAGTTATGAGCTGGGTCTGGCGAATCGTATAGTCAGGCTTGTGTTATTAATTGCCGTAGCGGCGTTCCAGGTACCAGGCTTTATGATTGGCACGACGTTACTGACTATTTTCTTAACCACTCATCGGTCCTATAACTCCTCATATATGTGGCCGTTTATACCTTTTAATGCAAAGGCAATGAGTGAAATTCTATTGCGTAAACCGGTCTTAAGTTCGAAGGAAAGGCCGTCTTTTAACAAAACCAGAGACAATACCAGAATGCCGCCATCTCAAGAGAATGAGTAACAATCGTAGGAAAATACAAAACTACTGCAAATTAGTCCATTCAATGGAGTTCCCACTGTCTGTTATACTGAATACACTAAGACAGGGTGGAACCTTGATATTCCACAGAAATTGGAGGACTAAAGAATGTTTCTACACGGTACTAGCCGCATTAACGATGCTGGGCATTTGGAGATCGGCGGATGTGATGTAACTGAATTGAAAGCGGAATATGGAACCCCGCTATATATATTGGACGAGCAATTGGTTAGACAACGTTGCCGGGAATATATGGATGCTTTTAAAGCCTCCGGCCTTGGTTTCCAAGTAGCTTACGCAAGCAAGGCGTTTTCAGTAATGGCAATGGTTCGTTTGGCTGATGAAGAAGGTTTGTCACTGGATGTTGTATCTGACGGCGAACTATATACAGCTTTGCAAGCTGGCTTCCCGGCAGAACGTATTCATTTTCATGGCAACAATAAGACATCTGAAGAGATCGAAATGGCGATTGATGCCAAAATCGGCTGCTTCGTAGTCGATAATCTGGTAGAGCTTAACCTTTTGCAGTCCATTGCCGCACGTAAAGAAGTTAATGTGAACATCTTATTGCGGGTTACACCAGGTGTAGAAGCGCATACTCATGAATATACCGCAACTGGCCAGACGGATTCCAAATTCGGCTTTGACATCGGTAATGGATCGGCCTATGAAGCAGTGAAAGCAACAGTCAGCAAAAAGAATATCACGCTGCTTGGTGTGCATTCCCATATTGGTTCGCAGATCTTTGAAACTGATGGTTTCCAGCTAGCTGTTGAGCGTGTGGCAACTTTTGCCCGCAGTGTTAAAGAAGGCTTGGAAGTGGACTTCCGTGTAGTCAATCTTGGCGGAGGTTTCGGCATTCGTTATGTCGAAGGAGATACCCCATTACATGTTTCTGAATATGTAGCAGCGATTACGGATGCAGTGAAGACTCATTTTGCGGGAATTTATAGTGCTTTGCCGGAAATTTGGGTGGAGCCGGGCCGTAGTATTGTTGGAGATGCAGGTACTACATTGTACACTGTAGGATCTAACAAGGACATTCCTGGCGTACGTAAGTACGTTGCTGTTGATGGTGGAATGACCGACAATCCACGCCCTGCTTTGTATCAGTCTAAATACGAGGCCTTGCTTGCTAACCGTGCTAACGAAGACGCAACTGAGACTGTCTCCATCGCTGGTAAATGCTGCGAGAGCGGAGATATGTTGATCTGGGATGTAGAGCTGCCGAAGGCTGAAAGCGGCGATTTGTTGGCTGTAGCCTGCACAGGTGCGTATAATTACTCCATGGCCAGCAACTATAACCGTCTTCGCCGTCCGGCTTTAGTATTCGTACAGAACGGACAAAGCGATCTTGTAGTGCGTCGTGAAAGCTATACGGATCTTATTGCCAACGACATTGTACCAGAGCGTATCGCCAAACAGACAGTTGTTGCTAAGTAATAGCCTGCTGCTGTAAGGTGGGTAAAGTTGAGCAGCATATAGAGCAAGCAGGAAAGTCTCCTGCTTGCTTTGCTTTGTGCGTGGTTTCATAGTAATATAATTGAGGTATTCTAAATTTGTTAATTTTGAAAGGGGTCATTTACATATGGCAAAGCAAGCGAAAATCACTCTAGAAAATGGTGGCGTAGTGCTGCTGGACTTGTTCGATCAAGATGCACCTAACACTGTAGCTAACTTTGAAAAGCTGGCAAAAGAAGGTTTCTACAACGGATTGACATTCCACCGTGTTATCCCTGGTTTCGTTGCTCAAGGCGGATGCCCTAACGGAACTGGCTCTGGCGGCCCAGGTTACACAATCAACTGCGAAATTAACCCAAACAAACATGAACGCGGAACACTTGCTATGGCACATGCAGGTAAGAACACAGGCGGAAGCCAGTTCTACATCTGCTACGCTCCACAACCACACTTGGATGGAGTACACACTGTGTTTGGTAAAGTAGTAGAAGGCATGGATCTTGTTGATGCTTTCAAAGGACGCGACAAAATGACTTCGGTAGAAATCATCGAAGCTTAAGATTTAATAGTTAAAGCCAGTCTCCGAATATCGGGGCTGGCTTTTTTGTGTTGTTAAAGAATCCGCCTAACCTGTCTACGCCGTGAATTGCGCCGCTCTGGCAGCCAGAAGAATATCAAATACATAGCTAGAAACACAGTGAAGGCAAACAGCTCTTCAACAAGCAGGTAATAAGGATAAGGTCCAAAATAATCCAATACGGAATAGGTACTAGGTTTCTGAGATAGGAACATGTAGTTTGAACCTAGGAAGTAATTAGCAGTCCAGATGCAGGCCGCCACAATATTGAGGCCGAGCATGGTGATGAGTAACGATCTCCAAGTCGGCTTGTAGCCCTCAATCCAGGTCATATAAAGAGATGCCAGAATAATAGAACCATGAGCTATAAAAAACAGGAGAAAGCGGAAATGAGGGAACGGATAAACTAGGTTAGGGGTGAGCAACGCAATAAATGCTCCGCCGATCCCGGCAAAGTAGAGAAAGGAATAAAGGGTTCGACTGCGTGAAATTAACATGATAATAGACAGCAGTAGAGTGATTCCACAGAGCTCGAACGGTAATGAGGAGCTGGAGCGCCAGATGTTCTGAGAGATGTACCACATTTGCAGCCCGGCTTCTGAGACTACAAGTAGAATGATTAGCAGCAAACGCACGCTTTGCCGAAGTCTTGAATCTGTACGAATTTCAAACCGTAAGCCATAGAGCAGTAGACAACTTAACGCAATGATAGACAGCGCAACCCAATGCGAAGATGAGAACATGATGAAATCCTCCGCGTGCTGGCGATCAAAAAAAGATGAAAGCTGCATAGACGAACCTCCTTTGAACGTGAAAACATCCATCAAAAATAAAGTTTGAGAATTTTAATAATCTTGATTCTAGATATCCATAAAATGGGTATATATGTATATGTTCTGTCAACTCCACCGCATAAGGAAGACTTTTCATTATATTAACATAAGATGGGGCGTAGGGCGCGGAATTACATATGAAGCTTTTGAACATGCAGGGGTGGAAAACAATTAGAACAAGAAAATGGAGGCAACAGGAACATGTTTAAGAAAAAAATAAGTGTAATGGTCATTATTTTGATGCTTGTGGCCCAATATGCCTATGGCATCGGATTTGCTCCGCAAGTAAAAGCGGCTGCGATTGATGACGAAAGAAATATCATCACCAGTGTTTCAATGGCTGTGTACGGGCCAGATGGAATCACGGTCACGAACAGCGTATACGAACAAGATGCTAATGTTACCTTGGATTATAATTGGTCTCTTCCTAAAAATCATAATTACAAGCAAGGTGACACTTTTACTTTTCAGCTTCCAGAACAGTTCCGGCTATTTAATGATTTTAACGGTCCCTTGGTCTCTGAGGATGGAGATGTAGGGAGCTTTGAAGTTAGGCAAATTTCACATGAAGTGATAATGACTTTTAATGACTACATAGAAACGCATGATGACGTGCAGGGAACGCTGCGGTTAAATACTAAATTCGATAAACAGAAAATCTCGGGCAGTACTATTCAAAATATTTTATTTCCCGTGAGCGGCGGTATTCAGACAGTGACAGTGAATTTTAAACCAAGTGTTGTATCGACTATAGAGAAGAGAGGTATTCCCGAAGGCTTCAATGCGAACCAAATATTATGGACTGTTGATGTCAATAAGTCTTTGGAAGCCGTGGGGAATGCCATTGTGACGGACCCCATCCCTTCAGGCTTATCATTAAATACTCCAGTCACTGTGAGCGTGTATCACCTCAGCATTCAATTGGATGGTTCAGTAACGGAAGGAGCATTGCTCGACACAAGCAAATACTCTGCAGAGCTCTCCGGAGGGTCACTGATTGTCCGTTTTACGGAGCCTGTGATTAAAGAGGCTTACCGTATTGTATATTCCACAGGGATTATTAATGACCATCAGCTAACCTTCACCAATACTGCAACTTTTTCAGGAGATGGGCAAGAGCCTGCCAGCTCCTCTGCCACAGTGAATGTAGAACGTGGAGGAAGCTTGAAAAAGTATTCCACGAGCTATGATGGGGGCAAGCAGATCATTTCCTGGGCAATTGAATATAACTACAATGAAAAGAACATCCCGCAAGGAAACGCTGTGTTAACAGATTTGTTGGATGCTTCTCAAGAGCTGATAGCCGATTCGCTAAAAGTATATGCTGTGCAGCTGGATTCTTCCGGTGGTGCAACGTTAGGCAAGATTTTGAAAAAGGATGTTGACTACACGCTTGTTCCCACGTCAGACGTTCATAAGTCTGGATTTGTATTGCAATTTGCACACGAAGTTACATCACCATATCGAATGGAATATAAAACCAAAGCGATAAAACGCGTGTTTGAGGATGCCACCATAACTAATACAGTATCTGATAGTACGTATAGTGATCAGGCTACCCGATTAATCCGGTCTTCCATTCTTTATAAGACTTTATCAACCGTAGATTATCAGAATAAAACATTGGGTTGGAAGGTCACATTGAATAGTGATAATTACCCGATGAGTCATGTTACAGTTACCGAATCCTTCCCATATGGCGGCCTAAAGTTTATTCCAGAATCACTGGTGATTAGAAATCTGAATGGGAATGTTTTAAATCCAATTAACTATGATCTAGTGTACAACTCACCTGTCGAGCCTAATAAAGGCTTCAAGGTAGTGTTTAATTCACCGATATCTGGTCTTTACACGATTAGCTATTCTACAGAATTTAACAAGGATTGGATTTGGGCTAAAACTGAAAATTTCAACAACAAAGTTCGCTTAGACTGGATGGACTCTACTGAAGCCTTACGCACGATAGAAGCAGAAGGGTTATTCATTCCTAGACCTGAGGCGAAAAACAATGGATTTAAAGGGGGAGCCTACGATGCTTCAACTAAAAAAATTACTTGGTCGATAGGCGCCAATTATAATGGCAAAACCCTCGAAGCTCCGGCGCTTGTTGATATTTTAAAATCAGGCCAGTCCTTGGTTCCGGGTTCACTAAAAGTTTACACTATGAATATTGCAAAGAATGGTGACCCTACCAAGGGTGCAGAAGTGAATCCTAATAAATATACCTATAGCATAAATAGCGATAATGAATTAAAGGTTATTTTTACAGATAAGATTAACTCCGCTTTCTACATTGAATTTAATACAAGTCTTGAAGGGCAAATAATAGGCTCTACTATTGAGAATAAAGCTAATCTCTATGATGGAGCAAAAGTGGTTTCCAAAGATTTGACCGCCTCCGTAAAAATTCCTTTTGGAGAGGATTATGTGCTGAAGGACGGTACACAAAACGGGGATAAAATGGACTGGAGCCTGCAAATTAACCGGGGGCAGTCCACAGTAAAGGATGCATTAGTCAAAGATACTCCTAGTGCTAATCAAATTTTGCTGCAGAATTCATTCCATCTGTATCCTACGGCTGTAGCTGTGAACGGAGATATCACGAAAAGCGGTCCTGAACTGATTCAGGGTATTGATTATAGCGTTGTTATCACAACGGATGCCGATGGAAAACAATCCTTTGAGTTAAGCTTTGCCTATCAAATCAGCAGGGCTTACATTCTCGAATATCAATCCCTGATTGTGGCTAATACTGGAGACAAAGTAATAAATACTGTACATTTCACTGGTTTTAACGGTAGCGAAATAAGTAAAGAGACCTCCAAAGAAATTATTGTCGGGGTCTCCAGCGGTTCTGGCACAGGCAGCGGGGGAAGAGGCACTCTCATTATTAAGAAGCTAGATGCTGAAGATAACTTAAAGGCGCTTGGTGAGGCGACTTTTGCATTGTATCGACTAAATGGCACGGAACGTGTACTGATTAACAGTCTAACTACAGATGCAGAGGGTACAGCGACATTCAATAAAATATGGCTGGGTAGGTATGTATTGGTGGAGACAGCAGCTCCAAATGGTTACGTGCTCGATACATCCGAGCATCCAGTGGAGATTCGTTCCTCGTCAGCGATTCAACTGGTGGTTACGAATCAAAAAGCAGTGGAGCCCACGCCTACGGTAACGCCAGAACCAACCGATGCTCCAACAACAACACCAGAACCAACCGTAACACCTGCACCATCAACAACGCCAGCACCTACGGCTTCTCCATCACCAGAAGCGACTGCTGCACCTACAACAATCCCTACAAGCAGCACATCAGGAGGTTCGGTGGTACCCACGTCTACAAGTTCGCCCGTACCCGGAGTAATTATTAATGATCCAGCTGTTCCAGCTGGTCCTGGAAATGCGGCCGATCTAGGATCCGCGACATCAACCGATGAGGGAACTCCTGAGCAAGAGATTACCGAAGAAATTCCATTAGGAGAAGTTGATATCGACGATGAAGAAGTACCAAAAGGTACGGTGAACAATAGCACTTCAGGTGCTCCTCAGCTGCCGAAGACAGGTGAGAATAGTCCTTTGCCTTTGTATCTGTCGGGAATAGGGTTGATAGCCATAGGATTTGTTTTGAACCGAGTATTTAGACGTAGAGGTAAGACGGAGTGATCGAGATTAGTGTGATTTAAGATTTTTATGCAAAAGCACCCAGCATGATAAATGCCGGGTGCTTTTGTGCTTTTTTTTGAAAATTTTATGGCTGATTCTTAAGTGTACCGGCGTTTTCTGAGGGGCTTAGATTATACCGCAGCCATTCGCCTTCTTTTTCACTTGAGACATTCCAGCCGAGCTGTTCCGCAACAAAGGCTAGCGGGACTAAAACTTTTCCTCCTGCCACTAGCGGCGCAGCATCAATGGTGAGAGCATAGTTAAATAAGATGGATAACAAGATTAGAGGAACATATCTATATTCCAATACCCGTAAAAAACTAAAGAGGCGAGGGTAAGCCATACCTTAGCATAGAGTGTGAGACGAAGACGATTCAGAATAAAATATCCGGCCAGCACGATAGGGCAGAAAACCAAACATAAAGGGATACGAATTAAATAGCATAACAACAATCCTCACTTATAGCAGATTTGGTATGAAATCACTATAAGTCAGAGATCTTAAGGCTTTATGTTATGAAATCTTATCATTTTCTTAATCGATGAGATTGTACAAAAAATCCCTGCAAGCATTATTCGCTCACAGGGAAAGAGGTTTCAAATTCAGTTTGTTTGCGTGTGCTTTTGGCTGTAATGGTTCCGCCGTGAAGCTCTGCAATACTCTTGGCTATGGCGAGCCCTAAGCCACTTCCGCCTGTCTCTCGGGAGCGGGATTTATCGACACGATAAAATCGTTTGAATAAGTGGGGGAGGTCGGATGCAGGGATAGGAGTACCGTAATTCGTACATAGAGCAACTATTCTATCGTCTTTTCTAACAACAGAAATGTCTAGAATTTTTCCTTCCTTACCGTATCTTACGGCATTGGTAAATAGGTTCTCATACAATCGCACCAGCTCGTCCGCATCTCCGTTGATGATCAGAGGTGCTGTATCCGTATGAATACGGTAGGTCATATCTGCTTGTTCCAGTACGGGTGCAAATTCCTCAATCAGCTGTTCGAGCAGCTTGCCGAGATCTACAGGCTCAATATTTAGCGGTAATCCGCTGCTGCTGACGCGAGTGTATTCAAATAAATCGTCGATTAGCTTTTTAAGAGTCAAAGATTTCTCATAGGCAATATTCACATAATAACGCAGCTCAACCTCGTTTTTATAACGATCCTTCTCCACATATTCAAGGAATCCGAGAACAGAGGTTAGTGGGGTTCGGAGGTCATGGGACACACCTGTGATTAGTTCGTTTTTGGCTTTTGCAGCAGCTCGTTCTTCCTCTATAGCAGATTTTAGCTTGCCAGCCATAGTGTTCATATTTTCAGCGAGCTTTCCGAGTTCATCCGTACCTGTTACCGGCACCTTGAAAGACAAATTGCCATCCGCAATGGCCTGAACTCCGCTCGTAATGTTATGAAGATTCTTAGTTGTATTTCTGGACAGTTTTAGGATGAAAAAAATAAATAAAGGAATCCCTATAAGAATCACAACTGGCGTTGATCCAATGGTATTGATCACCCAGAGAATGAGTCTGACTCCCCAAAAGGAGCGTGAAGGATTTAACCACAGCAATAGTGAAGTGCCATAATAGCCGCCCATTAAGATTAAAGCGGTGAGTGCTAGGCTCGTTAAGCTGAAGCCAACTATTTTCCAGGATAGGGTATCGAATCGTTTAAAGTTCAACTAGAAGGACCTCCTTTTTCCAGTTTGTAGCCAACGCCCCATACCGTTTTTAAGTATTGTGGTTTACGCGGATTTTCTTCTATTTTTTCTCTGATTTTACGAATATGCACCATGAGTGTATTGTTGCTTTCCAGGAATTGTTCTTTCCATACTTTGGCGTAGATCTGCTCCATGCTTAGGACTTGTCCCTTATTACGGGCGAGCAGTTCTAGAATCGCAAATTCTCGCGGGGTAAGTTTAACTGGCTGATCATCCACACTAATTTCATGCGTAACCGAATTAATAACTAGGCCATCAATGATGATTTCATCCTGTTTGGCGTTTAGATCTGCCATGTAATTTCGAGTTCTGCGCAGCTGGGATTTAACACGGGCAACTAACTCCAGCGGACTAAAAGGTTTCGTAACATAATCATCTGCACCTACGCTAAGTCCGGTGATTTTATCAAGTTCCTGCCCTTTAGCAGATAACATGATGATCGGAAATTTTTGCGTTTCACGAATTTTAATACAAGCCTCAATGCCGTCCATATTAGGCATCATGATATCAAGAACCATGAGGTCTATAGTCTCTCTATTGATAATTTCGAGTGCTTCCAGCCCGTCTTTGGCAGTTAACAGCCGGTAACCCTCGTTCTCCAGATAGATCTGCATTAGTTTAATAATCTCGGCTTCGTCGTCCACCAATAGCAGCGTTGCGTTGTGCATTTCTCAGCGTCCTTTCTTGCTAGTAAAGCGCAATTCTTGCTATAAGAAGTATACAACATTTTCTTGTTTGGAAGCCTCATTTGAAGACCCGTGAAGGCAAGACCAAATCCCCCACAGCATTATGCCAGTTTATTTTTCTTTTTAGCTTGCTCTGATCGCTGTGCCTCATCCATGTGGTGATCTGTGGATAATACATTCTCAGCCATGGCTCTAACAGTAAGAAGAAAAATTCTTAAACCTTATTTAACAGGAAACTTCTTAACAGCGGTGGCAGGTAAAAGTAAAGGGAAACTTAATAGTTTCTTAACAAGTCTTAAGAATTAGGAAGCTACTATGCTATAATAATTTCAAATTATATATGTTGGGGGTTATTTGGAATATGTGGAAAGAATTTAAAGCTTTTGCCTTAAAAGGAAATGTTCTTGATTTAGCGGTTGCGGTCATTATTGGAGCTGCATTCGGAAAGATTGTAACTTCATTAGTAAATGACATTATTATGCCAATTGCAGGTTTGCTTACGGGTGGTATAGATTTAAAGGATCGGGTGCTTGAAGTCACTACGGACCTGAAAATACCTTACGGACTATTTTTACAATCGGTTGTTGATTTCTTTATTATTTCGTTCTCTATCTTTCTGGTGATCAAGCTCGCCAATAAATTTCAGCGCAAAGAAGCCGTTAAAGTTGAAGTGGTAGAGACTCCAGCACCTGCAGAGGATATCGTGCTGCTTACGGAAATTCGTGATCTTTTGAAACAACAAGAACGTGGTTTGTAATCATGAAATATAACCAAGAAGCGCCAGGAGTCCTTGTCCTGGCGCTTCTTGGTTTCCTTTTATAAACTCAGTACAATCTATAATCTAGTTACAAATTTTAAGTAAATATAATAAACGCACTTGCATTTCGCTGGTGTAAGTGATAATTTTGTTAGTAAGGAAAACTTGAACCTCAATTAAATAAAGGATCAATCCTTCAGGGCAGGGTGTAATTCCCTACCGGCGGTGATGCTGTTGTAGAAGTAACTTATTTAGTTCATCTACAGTGCTCAGTCCGCTACCCGGCTCGCGTTGTTGACGCGAACGGTGGACCTGGTGAAATTCCGGGACCGACAGTATAGTCTGGATGGAAGAAGGAGAGGTTGACCGCTTGTCTGCAATGGACTGGCGGATCGCAGTGTTTTCATATAATCATGTGCGATATTTCACAATACCTGTCGATTGACGGCTATTTAAGCACACTTTTATTTGGACTGCCGATTAACTCTCGCATAACCCATCTTGAACTCCTCCTGGAGAATGAGATGGGTTTTTCTGTTTTTTTAGCTTAAGAATTGACAGCAGTGGATAGGAGGAAGAGATGGACAACATGAATGATGAGTTTTATATGTCGCTAGCACTGGACATGGCCGAACGTGCCCAAGGACAGACGGGAATTAACCCTGTTGTTGGCTGCGTTGTGGTGAAGAATGGAGCAATGATTGGACTCGGAACTCATTTACAGCGAGGTACGGGGCATGCCGAGGTGCACGCCTTGAATATGGCAGCTGGGCAGGCACAGGGCAGTACGGCATATGTCACACTAGAACCGTGCAGCCATTATGGAAAAACTCCACCTTGCAGCCAAAGGCTGATCGATGAAGGGGTAGCTAGGGTTGTAGTTGCTTGTGAAGACCCGAACCCTCAGGTGGCAGGGCGCGGAATTCAAATGCTGCGTGATCAAGGGATTGAGGTCGAAGTAGGCTTGCTGCGTGATCGCGCGCTTCGATTGAATGAGCGTTTTATCAAATATATTTTGACAAAACAACCTTTTGTTACGCTGAAGAGTGCAAGTACGCTTGATGGCAATCTAGCTACCAAATCTGGTGACAGTAAATGGATTTCGAATGGGGAAGCGCGGGAGATCGTACATACGCTGCGGCATCGGCATCAGGGTATCATGGTCGGTGTGAATACAGTGATTGCTGATAATCCCTCTCTGACAACAAGAACAGAAGTGCCTGGCATTAACCCGATGCGGATCATCATTGATTCCCAGCTACGTATTCCTCTGGATTCGGCAGTTGTAAGTGATGGTCTAGCGCCTACACTTATTGTAACAACGGATGCTGCAGATCCTGCTAAGAAGGCTGAACTGCTGGAAGCAGGCGTTCAAATCGTTGTGTGCGGAGCAGGTCTAAGAGTGGATCTGAAGGCGGCCATGATAGCCCTTGGCGAAATGGAGATTGGCTCTATTTTGCTGGAAGGCGGGGGGACGCTGAATGGCTCGATGCTGGAGAGCGGGCTAGTGGATCGTGTGATTCTCTTCTTCGCTCCAAAAATTGTCGGCGGTGGTGCAGAAGCGAAAGGGACTTTCGTATTTCCGGGTGTAGAGCTGATGAAAGATGCGATCTCACTTGAAGGATTGGAAGTAAAAGTGCTAGGAGATAATGTATGTATCAGCGGCACTCCAGTACGCTAACAAAAGCTATGCAAGAGTGAAATTGAGGAAGTAATGCTTTTTAGGGGGGATATCATGTTCACCGGATTAATTGAAGAGGTTGGTGTTTTGCGCAGTGTCTCCGCCGGTGGGGAAATGATGGTGCTGAATATTGCCGCTTCGGTCATCATGGATGATCTAAAAATCGGTGACAGTGTGTCCGTCAATGGGGTTTGTCTCACGGCGACAACTTTGGGCGATCATTCCTTTACAGTGGATGTAATGCCGCAGACCTACCGGAATAGCAACCTGAAGGAACTGAAGCCCGGCAGCCGGATGAATCTGGAACGAGCGATGGCAGCCGGCGGGCGTTTTGGAGGGCATATTGTTCAAGGACATGTTGATGGCACTGCCATTATTAAGAGTGTGAAACGTGATCAGAATGCTGTTGTATTCGAGATTGCACCGGATCGTAAATCACTATTTAAATATATTATCCCCAAGGGGTCGATCACGATCGACGGCATCAGTTTAACTGTAGTGAAGACTACGGCCACATCGCTTGCAGTGTCCATTATTCCGCATACGTTAGGGGAAACAGTTCTGACGCACAAACGGGCCGGGGATAGTGTAAATATCGAGTGTGATGTACTTGGCAAATATGTAGATCATTTATTGCATTATGGCTCAGCCGCTCAAGATGAGGGAGGCGAGAGCCGCTCCGGGATTAGTCATGATTTTTTGGCGGCGAACGGGTTTGTTTAAATAAAGAGTTTGCTTACGAAGAAGGGAATAATCTTTCGTAAAGCTTTTAGGAGGATAGGATCATGAGCGAGCAATCGAAAAAGGAAAGTGTCTTGGATCCGATTGAAGAAGCAATATATGACTTAATGCGCGGTAAAGTCATCATTGTAGTGGATGATGAAGATCGTGAGAATGAAGGGGATTTTATAGCCCTTGCTGAACGTGCGACACCAGAGGTCATCAATTTTATGATTACGGAGGGACGTGGATTGGTTTGTATGCCTATTACCCAGGAGCGTGCGGCAGAACTTGAACTGCAAGCCATGGTAACCCACAATACCGATAATCACGGTACGGCTTTTACCGTATCTGTTGACCATAAAGATACAACCACTGGGATCTCTGCGGGGGAAAGATCTTTGACCGTTAAGGCCATGATTGATCCAAAAGCGAAACCTGCTGATTTCCGCAGACCGGGGCATATGTTCCCGCTGATTGCGAAAAAAGGTGGCGTTCTGCGCCGCTCCGGACATACGGAGGCTGCTGTTGATCTAGCGCGGATGTGTGGCGCTTATCCAGCTAGTGTCATTTGCGAGATTATCAAGGAAGATGGCTCAATGGCCCGCTTACCTGATCTAATCGAAATTGCCCGCAAGCATGATCTTAAGCTGATCAGCATCAAGGATCTTATTCATTATCGAAATGAAAAAGAACAACTCGTCACGCGAGAAGTGTCTGTACGACTTCCTACCGACTTTGGGGATTTCCAGACCATAGCTTATACAAATGAAGTGGATGATAAAGAGCATGTAGCTTTGGTAAAAGGCGATATTTCCGGCGATGAGCCAGTACTTGTACGTGTTCATTCCGAATGCCTGACGGGTGATGTATTCCACTCCCATCGCTGCGATTGCGGCCCGCAATTTGAAGCTGCGCTGCGGCAGATCGAAACTGCCGGTAGGGGCGTGTTGCTCTATATGCGCCAAGAAGGCAGAGGCATTGGCCTTATCAATAAGCTTCGGGCTTACAAGCTGCAAGAGGAAGGTCTTGACACTGTAGATGCGAATCTAAAGCTTGGGTTTCCAGCAGATCTGCGTGATTATGGAATTGGAGCACAGATTCTGAAGGATCTGGGTGTGCGCCAAATCCGTCTGCTCACGAACAACCCGCGTAAGATCAAAGGGCTGGAGGGTTATGGGTTGGAAGTCGTTGAGCGCGTGCCGATACAAATGCCGGAGAACAAGGACAACACCAACTATCTCCACACGAAACAAGCGAAGCTTGGACATATGCTGTCTTTTGACGATATTGAACAAAATGAGGATTCGAAAGCTTAACCATACATTATAAAAAACGAAGGGTAGATGATGGATATGCCGAAATATTTAGAAGGACACTTAGTTTCTGAGGGGTTAAAATACGGAGTTGTTGTAGGACGTTTTAATGAATTTATTACCAGCAAGCTTTTGTCAGGTGCACTCGATGCCTTTAAACGCCATGGTGTCGGTGATGATGAAGTGGATGTTGCTTGGGTTCCAGGGGTATTTGAAATTCCATTGATCGCGCAAAAAATGGCTGAAAGCGGCAAATACGACGCTGTAATTACCTTAGGAACGGTTATCCGTGGTTCTACTACACACTATGATTATGTATGTAATGAAGTTGCCAAAGGAGTAGCCGCTATCAATCTTAAGACCGGCGTGCCAACCATTTTTGGCGTAGTTACTACTGAAAATATTGAACAGGCCATCGAGCGTTCAGGAACCAAAGCAGGCAATAAAGGCTGGGATGCTGCGACTGCTGCGATTGAAATGGCGAATCTTAACAAACTGTTTAAGTAAGTCAGCTATTGACGAATCAGTCGAATTCGTGCTTATTTATAGTATAAGAAGAAAGCATGGATTATAAGAGCCCTTTCTACTTGTGTAGCGTCCAGACGGGCGCTGCACTTTACTTTTTTTGGCGGGAGGATGCTTCGTGACTGTATTGTACAAGCTGGAGACGTTTGAAGGTCCGCTGGATCTGCTCTTGCATTTAATTGATAAGGCGGAAATCGACATCCAGGACATTCCGGTCGCCGAGATCACCGAACAGTATATGGAATACCTGCGTAGCATGCAGGAGCTTGAATTGGATATTACGAGTGAATTTCTCGTGATGGCCGCTACCCTTTTATCTATAAAGAGCAAGCTATTGCTGCCCAAACCACCGGTCATTGAGATCGATGATTTTGAATATTACGAAGAGGATGAATTTGATCCACGAGCTGAACTTGTTCAGCGACTGATTGAGTATCGTAAGTTCAAGAGTATTGCTGTACATTTAATGGATATGGAGAGCGAGCGGAGCTTGATTTTTACGAAGGAGCCTGAGGATTTGGGTCCATTCGTGCCAGAAGAGATTGATCAAACGCTAAAAGGACTACATACCTCAGACTTAATAGCCGCTTTTCGTAAAGCGCTAAGTAAGGCTGCCAGAAGGTCTTCTTACCAGCGGATCACCCGGGATGAAATATCGGTAAAAGATCGTATACGTGATGTGTCAGATGCGCTGCAGCGCAGAGGAACAGGCGGTAAGCTGCATTTCTCGGCACTGCTTCACGATGAAATGGCACGGCACGAAATCGTAGTTACTTTTCTTGCGATTCTGGAACTGATGAAAATGAAGGCGATTTTTTGCTACCAAGAGAAATTGTTTGATGACATCGTAATGGAGTGGAGAGGAGGAGAACACTTCAATGGATTACAAAACGCTGAAATCGATTATTGAGGGCCTGCTGTTTCTATCAGGGGATGAGGGAATCTCTGTACGCCAAGTGGCTGAAATTACAGAACAGCGCCCAGAGCTTGCGGCCGGAGCCTTAGAGGAACTGAAAGAAGATTATGTAGCACAGGAGCGGGGCTTACAGGTAGTGCAAATTGCCGGGAATTATCGCCTGGCTACATTGCCTGATCATGCCCACTATTTTGAGCGTCTGGCCTATTCACCATCCAGATCAACCTTGTCTCAGGCCGCCTTAGAGACTCTTGCAATCGTGGCTTATCGCCAACCGATTACGCGGGTGGAGATTGAAGAAATCCGGGGTGTGAAGTCGGAACGCGCAATTCATACGCTGAATAACAAGGATTTGATTCATGAGGTTGGTCGTGCGGAAGCGGTAGGCCGGCCAATTCTGTACGGGACGACTAAATCCTTCTTGGAGAGCTTTGGTCTTGCCAGTCTAAAGGATCTGCCGGAACCGACAAACTTTGAGTCCACGGATAATTTGGAAGAAGAGACACAGCTATTGTTCAATAAGCTGGACACTCAAATGACTTTTGAGGATGTCGAGCTGCCATAGTTCGTACGAGAACGCTAATAATTGTATTGAAGGGACTGCCCTTAAACCATTTATGTGGTTTGGGACAGTCCCTATTTTTATTTAAGCTCATATTTTTTATGCAAACCCCGAATTTTTTCCAGCTTAAATTGCCATACTAAACCAAAGGTTCCCATTATTAAGGTTTCTTGGAGGTAAATACGTGACGTTATGGCTTGCAATTCCCCTCGTTTTGCTTGTACTGGCCCTGATCCTGGTCCTGTCTTCATCTATCGATTTCCGCATACGGTGTTATAAACATGGAAAAAATGACCTGCTCGAATTAGATGTTACCTCTCTTTTTGGTCTGATAAAGCTTCACTATGAACTTCCCCAACTGGTCTTTAAGGGATTGGAGCAGGGTGTGTGGGGAAAGTTTAAAGAGACAGGGACTGCGACGACAGGTGTAGATACCGTAAAAGAAGAGATATTCGATAAAGAAAGAGTAATGCACTGGCGCGACAATGTTAACCAAGCTGTGAAATCTACACGCGGGTTGAAGGAATGGTTAAAAGAGACTGTAGCTCATGTCAAAATATCAAAGTTCGATTGGTCCACCGATTTCTCTCTTGGTGATGCAGCAGATACTGCGACCGCATCGGGAGCGGTTTGGGGCCTGAAGTGGAGTATTGTTGGTTTTATTTCACAGTGGGTGAAATTGCAGCAGCACCCTCGAATTTTTGTTAAGCCTGTTTTTGAAGATGAGCTTTGTTTTGCAATGGAGTTTGTCTGTAAGGGGAAAATGTCAGTCGGCTACACTTTGTATGCCTTAATGCGGCTATCTCGGCGTGTCTTGCGTGAAAAAGGCGGGCTCGGCCATTGGAGAAATCTGCTGAAACAGATGCGTCAGGAGCCACATGGGAAAGTTTAAAATGAAAGTTACATACAAATGGGCAGATGTGGGGATGATATACGCTGTAGAAGAAAGAGAAATCGTACTCAATTAAAGGAGGAAACAATATGAGCGACCATCCTATTCAAGGCCTAATGCAAACAGCGATGGAAAATATCAAGGGCATGGTAGATGTGAATACCATTGTCGGAGATCCGGTACAAACCCCTGACGGTAGCATCATCCTGCCTATCAGTAAAGTTGCCTTTGGATTTGCTGCTGGTGGTAGTGATTATCGAGTAGAAGATTCTATAAGTGGTTCAAACTCCCAAGGTGGAGTCAAAATGCTTCCATTTGGTGGAGGTAGCGGGGGAGGCGTCTCCATTCGACCGATCGCTTTTTTAGTGGTAGGTAAGGATGGAGTGAATATTGTCCCTCTGGACAATCAAACGCACCTATTCGAAAAAATCATCGATGCAACACCAGGGCTCATCGACAAAATTCAAACCATGTTCCAAACCAGCAATGCTGCAGCTCAAACGCCGCCAACACCTGCCACACCAGCAGCAGCACCTGTTAAAACCGATCCAAGTACATCTCAATCTTCAACTCATTAGGTACACATAATTCTACAAATAGCCTCGGGGATATCGCCATACATCAGGCGGTGTCCCTTTTTTGACGTATCAGTAAGTATATTTTGTTTCCCGCAAATTACCTGAAAAAATATCGAAGCAAGGCCTCACGTTGTGGGGATATTTTGTGTGGAACATCCCAAGGAGTGGACATACCCTAAGGCTGGTCCGCATACACTTGTACAACATAAACACTTTTACTTAAGATCCGATAAGAAGCCGGAGGATGAACATGAAGACAATAACCCGTAAATGGCCATTCGCCTTAATATTGTGCCTTTCGCTGCTGCTTCTGGCGCCGCTATCTTCAATTCAGGCCGAGAACAGCTCTATCTCTACACATGCAAGAGCAGCGGCACTGATTGATGTGGAATCCGGGCGTATTTTGTACAGCAGCCGTGGGGATGAGCCTATGCTTATTGCCAGCTTGACCAAAATTATGACCGCCCTCGTCGCCATTGAGAATGGTGATTTAGCCTCTAAAGTCAAAGTAGGAAAAAATGCCTATGCGAAAGAGGGCTCTTCTATTTACTTGCAGCAGGGGGAAGAGATGACGCTGGAAAATATGCTCTATGGCCTGATGCTGCGCTCAGGGAATGATGCAGCAACGGCGATCGCTGAGCATATCGGTGGTTCTGAGGAAGGTTTTGTATACCTTATGAACGCTAAGGCTGAGGAGCTAGGGCTAACCCATACTCATTTTGCTAATCCCCATGGTCTTGACGCTGAAGGGCATTATTCAAGTGCCAACGACTTGGCTGTTCTGACCGCTTATGCTCTTCACAATCCTGTATTTAAAGAAATTGTGAAGACGCAGGAGAAAACTGCAGACAATCCAAATGAGAAATGGGATTACAAATGGAGAAACAAAAATAAGATGCTGTATTTATACGAGGGAGCGGACGGTGTAAAGACAGGTTATACCAAAAAAGCTCTGCGCTGCCTTGTCAGCTCTGCCACCAGAAACGGCCAGCAGCTTGTCGCAGTTACTATAAATGACGGCGATGACTGGAATGATCATGCTTCCCTGCTAAACTTCGGGTTTAATCACTATCCGCTCAAAACATTGATCGAACGTGGGGATGCCGTGAAGGGCTATAACTTTGTAACCTCCAAAACCTTTGCTTATCCACTTGGACAAGGTGAACAAAATAGAGTGATCACGAAACTTCTTTTAAATCAGAAGGAAAGTGCTTCAGCCGAAGCTTCGCGAGCAAATTTTGGATTGCAAGGGGCGCTTGTGCTGGAGCTGGGCGGAAAAGAAATAGGTCGCGTGCCGGTGTATACTCCTGAGAACCTGCCTCCTGAGCAATCTGCTTATATGAAAAAGTATAGTCCCACACTAGCACAGGCTTATCCGGCAAATAATTGGTTTCAGGCGCTGGGTAGTGCGCTGAAAGCTCTATTTGAAATGGGAGCGAGTTCGAAATAAGTAAATGGGCTGATGAATGAAGAAGGAGGCGTGTCCATGATTAACGGGATTTGGCTAGGAATGATCATCATCGGTTTTCTGTTCGCCGCCGTTAACGGCAGAATGGATGAGTTTACAGCCGCCGTATTCGACGGAGCCAAGAGTGGGGTAACGGTAAGTTTTGGCTTAATCAGTGTGCTTGTGTTCTGGCTTGGAATCATGAAGATAGCAGAAGATGCAGGTTTACTTAAAAAGATTGCCAAGGTGCTTGGCCCTGTCGTAGCTTTTTTATTCCCTGATGTGCCGAAAGGGCATCCTGCCATTGGATATATTCTCTCCAATATGAGTGCTAATCTGCTCGGACTAGGCAATGCCGCAACGCCAATGGGCATCAAGGCGATGCAGGAGCTGCAAAAGCTCAATCCTGATAAAGAGACCGCCACTCCAGCCATGTGTACTCTTCTAGCGCTTAACACAGCAAGCATTACGCTTATCCCAGCCACACTGATTGCCATCCGGTTAAACTATGGTTCAGCCGATCCTGCAGGCATTGTAGGTACAACACTTGCAGCAACGGCCGTGGCTACACTTGCAGCGATTGCGGCAGACCGGTTTTTCCGAAGGTTGACTTTACTGCGCAAACCGCCGAAGCCCCCTTCAGCAAAGTCCGGGGTTCCTCCTTTGGCGAAGACAACACTCCCTAATTCCTCATTGAAAGGGTGAACGTGATTTGTACCAGTTTATCAGTCTCATATCGGCATGGGCGATTCCGGTCATGATCACGTTCATCCCGCTCTATGCTTTTACGCGCAAGGTGCCAGTCTACGAATCCTTTGTTGAAGGTGCGAAAGATGGGTTTGGCACAGCCATTGCGATTATTCCACATCTTGTGGGGATGCTGGTTGCGATCAGTGTTTTTCGCGCTTCCGGTGCGCTGGACTTTTTTATGGGCTTCATATCCCCAGCCCTGCGGGGGCTTGGTGTTCCTGCAGAAGTATTGCCGCTTGGTCTTCTTCGGCCGCTTACGGGGACTGGGTCGCTTGCTTACACTACGGATCTAATCCGTGTACATGGCCCGGATTCTTTAATTGGTATGATTGCTTCCACCATACAGGGGAGCACAGATACTACGCTTTATGTTTTGACCGTTTACTTTGGAGCTGTAGGCGTACGTAATGGGCGTTATGCGCTTAAGGTTGGCTTGTTCTCCGATGTTGTCGGCTTTGTCGCCGCGATCGCTGTGTGTTTGCTATTATTTGGATAATCACCCCATTGCCCCCCTGAACATATGCTATTGCAGCAATGTGGAGGGGGGCATTCCGCAATGAACTATAAAGGTTTTATTCTGCATCATTCTAGCTGCACATCCATTAACGGTAAAGGTTTTGACTTCTGGGTAGGAGTGGATGGCGCGATTTATGCAGCACCGCTACTGACAGATCCGGAGTATATTCATATTTGTTTGGAAGGTGATTTTGGTAAGGAAGTGGGCGATCCTCCAATATCCGGAAGGCAGGAGCAGCTTTTTGCAACGGCTAAACTCGTTTTAGAATTAGTAGAACGCTACCAAATCTCCCCTTTAATCATCGAACCCCACAATAATTCCTGTCCAGGAGCATTTTTTCCTTGGAATGAACTTGTGATTTATCCCTCTGATGGTTATCATTGATCTGAGGTGACTAGTCGAATATGGAAAGATTACAGAAAATTTTGGCGCAGGCCGGTGTGGCGTCCAGACGTAAGTGTGAAGAAATGATTTTGGCCGGTAAAGTGGAAGTCAACGGGGAACTCGTAACTACGCTTGGCACGAAGGTGGACCCCGCAACAGATATTATTAAAGTTTCCGGTAGACTGATCCGGGGCGAGAACAAAATCTATATTATGTTCAACAAACCTAAGGGAGTTATCACAAGCGCTTCCGATCCAAAGGGTCGTAAGGTTGTAACTGACTACCTAAAAGGAATTACTGAACGGGTTTACCCTGTAGGCCGGCTTGATTACGATACGGAAGGTTTGCTGCTGCTGACAAATGATGGGGACTTTGCTAACTTGCTAACCCATCCGAAGCACCATGTACCTAAGACGTATCATGCTACGGTCAAGGGTATACCGCATGGTACTGCATTGGACAAGCTGAAAGCTGGGATTAAGCTGGAAGATGGCATGACAGCGCCTGCGGAAGTAGAGTACAAGGATATTGATGAAGCAAATAAAGAAGCGGTAATCAGCATCACGATTCACGAAGGACGTAATCGTCAGGTACGACGCATGTTTGATGCGATTTCACACCCCGTACTCCGTCTGAAACGGATTTCATTCGGGGATATTATGCTGCAAAATCTCAAACGTGGCTCATACCGTCATTTGACCAAGGATGAAATTAACCATCTGCAGCAAATTGCCAAAGCAGGATTGCTTAAAGAAAGAACTCCACGTAAAGAGTCATAAAGACACAGAATATTCACAATTAAACCCCCTAAAGCTGTGACGAAATTCGCTATAATGTTCATAGGATGTTCACACCTTACAACATAAGTATGAGTTGCGTCACAGAAGGGGGCTTTACGTGTGGGTAAAGCAAGAAAACCAATTCAAATCGTGATTCTGTTTCTAATTGTTATAGTGGGCGGTTATGCCATCGGTTCCTCTGTATTTGGGGGAAGCGGCAAACCAGAGGAAGGGAGCAAAGCACCTTCCTTTGATTTGCTTGGGCTTGACGGTCTGGCTCATACCCTAGACGAATATAAGGGCAAGACTATTGTGCTTAATTTCTGGGGCTCTTGGTGCGCACCTTGTGTCAAAGAAATGCCGGCTCTCCAAGCGCAATGGGAGAAGTGGAAGGACAAGGACGTAGTGGTCTTAGGCATTAATGTGGGCGAAGACCGGATGACTGTCGAGAATTTTGTGAAGCAAGTAAACATTGATTTTCCGATTTTGATGGACACTGGACGTGATGCTGTACGAAGTTATGGTATTTCTCCGCTGCCAACTACCTTATTCATTAATTCCAAGGGTAAAATTGACAACATTCATATCGGCCAGCTTGATTTGAACTCACTTGACGATCAAATTGGGAAGCTGGTGGATTGATGAGTGAACGCGAGGCATTTATAACCAATACCAAATGTGAATGTGGCCACCAGAACCCTGTAGGCACTGTTTTATGCGAAGCATGCGGAAAGCCGTTGGGTAAAGAATCAGACTGGGGCGAGAATTTGGAAATGCGTTACGATGGCGTAGCTCGCCGTTCTCAGCGCGTTAACCCGGGGATTATTGATCGGGTGTGGAACTTCTTCTCTTCCGTCAAAATAGCGATCTATCTGATCGTGTTGACACTTATAGGCTCTATGCTGGGGACGATTTTCCCGCAGGAGAGTACTTTTCTTAATATTGATGCCTCAATTTATTACAAGCAAGAGTACGGAACAGCCGGATATATTTATCACAAACTTGGACTTTCACATACATACGAATCCTGGTGGTTTGTAACTCTACTCGTAATGATCGGCGCTTCACTTGTGATCTGTAGCTTGGATCGAGTACTTCCGCTCTATAAGGCCTTAACCAGACAGAAGATTCGGAAACATCGCCAGTTCTTAACTCGGCAAAAAGCTGTGTTAGTGACTGAAGTACAAGAGGAACCAGAAGCTTGGGTAGCCCGGGTAATTCAGCCAATGCGTAAAAAGGGCTATCGCGTGAAGACGGATGGAGGAGCTCTGCTGGCAGAGAAACATCGCTTCAGCCGCTGGGGACCTTATGTAATACATATTGGCTTAATTATTTTTTTACTTGCTGTATTAGCAAGAGGATTGCCGGGACTGAACATGGATCAGCATCTTGCTTTCCCGCAAGGGGAGATCACACAGATTCCGGACACCACCTATTATTTGAAAAATGAGAAATTCACCGTGGAGTTTTATACGGAGGAAGAGATGCCTGAGGAATTTCGAGGCAAAAAAATACTTCCAAAGCTATTCCAGACCCAAGCTGTGCTTTATGAATGCACCGCGGATTGTGGAGACCCTTCGAAGGAACCACAGCTATCCGAGGTGACGAAACATGATATCCAAGTAAATTCACCTTTGGATTATAAAGGATTGAAAGCGTATCAGTTTGATTATGATCTGACCCCGGTGCTGCGTTCGGTACAGCCTGAGCTTAAAAATTCCACCACTGGCGAGGCGTTCGGCAAATTTAAGCTGGACATGAAGAATCCTCCGCGGGCAATTCAGGCGGGTCCTTATACTTTAACTTTGAAAGAAAAGTATATGGATTTTGGTCTAAATGAGGATGGACAGCCGATTTCCAAATCACCTTATCCGAATGCACCTGCTTTTTTGTTCCTGATACAAGGTCCGGATCTCCCGGCGGAAGGGCAGCAGTATTTCTATTTTCCTAAACAGGTGGATAAGGCGCAGTTTCAACAGGCTGCCATTAACGATAAGCTTGGCGGGAGCAATAGATTTCTTGAGCTTGAAGTGGACAACATGAGCGACGTTGATTTTTCGGAATCGACTACTTACTTGAATATACGTATTGATCGTGCAATGCCGTTTGTATGGCTAGGTGCAGCAATCGTGATGCTGGGTTTAGTGCTTGGCTTCTACTGGCAGCATAGACGTATCTGGCTTACCGTTGCTAACGGGGAGCTTATCCTCGGAGGACATACGAACAAGAACTGGTTCGGGTTCCGCCGTGAGATCGTTTCTATTTTAGAAAAAGTAGATCTGGTAGTCGATGAAAAATCATTAGATAATGGAGGAGGCCTTTCATGAGCTTGCTCGACATCAGCAGCGCTGTCTTTATTGCCGCATTTTTATTATACAGCGGTTCGTTTATGTTATTCACTATCGCCATCATGGGTCGCAAGTGGTCAGGCCGCAAGCCGGAGGAACATACCTCACGTTGGGGCAAAATTGCTTTTATTTTCTCTTCAATAGGTCTTATCTTTCATCTTATTTATTTCTTTACACGTTGGGCGGGCTCAGGGCATATTCCGGTCAGCAACATGTATGAGTTCATGACTTTTTTATCGATGATGGTCATGGTTGCCTTTACTGTGATGTACGCTATTTATCGTAAGGTAATCCTGGGTCTCTTTGCAGTTCCAATCAGTATTATTGTGATGGCTTATGCCGCAGTATTTCCACAGGAAGTACAGCCGCTGATTCCATCTCTTCAATCCAACTATTTAAAGATTCACGTAACACTGGCTGCACTAGGTGAATCCTTCTTCGCAGTAGGGTTTGCGGCAGGACTGATGTATCTGCTGCGAACAGTCAATTTTTCCAGTAAAGAGAAGACGGATCGCAAGCAACAGAGGCTGGTCGAATTTACTCTCTTTTCAATCATTGTTATAATTGGGTTTCTGGGTTCTGTTTTTGCATTCCGCGGAGCAGGCTATGAAACTGTTTTTGTCCGTCCGAACGTTACGATTGACAGCCCCGGGCAGGAAAATAGTACAATAGAGAAAGTGAGTTATCGAATGCCGCCGATTGTGGCACCACACAATAGCGAAATTGAGAGCTTCCAGTCGTTTCTTGGCATAAAAGAACCACTCTTTGAGGCACCATCTTGGATGAATGGTGTAAATGCTGGACGGAAGTTTAATACTGTAATTTGGTCACTCCTTTCCGGATTAATCCTCTACGGAGTTCTTCGCTTGATCGTACGTAAACCGCTGGGCACTGCTTTACACCCGGTGATGGACGGAATTGATGAGGGCGATCTAGATGAGATTACGTATAGGGCGATAGCCATTGGCTTTCCTATTTTCACATTAGGCGCTTTGATCTTTGCAATGATATGGGCGCAAATCGCTTGGGGAAGATTCTGGGGATGGGATCCTAAGGAAGTCTGGGCGCTTGTCACTTGGCTCTTCTATAGCGCTTATCTTCATTTACGTTTGGCTCGTGGATGGCAAGGAAGAAAATCTGCCTGGCTGGCTGTGCTTGGCTTCCTGGTCGTAATGTTTACCCTGGTTGGCGTTAATTTAGTCATCGCCGGACTTCATTCTTACGCGGGGACGGACTGAGCATAGTTTACCTGTTAACGTTGCACAATGGTTTAAAGGTTACGTTCTACTGTATTGATGAAGGGGTTGTAGTGAAATGGCAGATCATTTAAACAGAATTCTGGTAGTGGATGATGAGGAACGCATTCGCCGCCTGCTAAAGATGTATCTTGAAAAAGAAGGTTATGAAATTGATGAAGCGGAAGATGGAGAAATCGCTCTTCGTAAAGCAACAGCAAATGACTACGGTCTAATTTTGCTGGATGTTATGCTGCCTGGCATCGATGGGATGGAAGTGCTGACAAGACTCAGAGGAGTGAAGTCAACTCCGGTCTTAATGCTTACAGCTAAAGGCGAAGAGATCAACCGTGTTCAAGGCTTTGAGATGGGCGCAGACGATTACGTTGTGAAGCCCTTCAGTCCACGTGAAGTCATTTACCGGGTGAAGGCTATTATGCGCCGTTCGTCGGCAACTGCTTTCTTGTCCAAGGAGAGCAATTCCAGCAATAACATTGTATTTACTCATCTTATTATTGAGCATGATGCTCACCGTGTGACTGCTGGTGGTGAAGAAGTAAGTTTGACACCTAAAGAATATGAACTTCTGCATTATTTGGCTATTTCGCCTGATAAAGTATTTTCTCGTGAAGAACTGCTTAAGGATGTCTGGAATTATGAATTTTTCGGAGATTTGCGTACTGTAGATACTCACGTAAAACGTCTTCGTGAAAAACTGAATAAAGTATCACCGGAATCCGCAGCGATGATTACGACCGTATGGGGCGTAGGCTACAAACTAGAGGTACCTAAATAAGTGAACTTCTGGAGAAGTCTTGTCGGCAAACTGTGGGTTACGATCATCTGCCTGGTCGCTGTCGTGCTTATTACCTTGGGGTTATTTTTGCTTCCCTACATAGACAGTAACTTTGCCAATTCCGGAGATATCAAGCGTTTATTTATGTATACTTGTATGATCGGATTTTCTTTGACGACATTTTTTGCGTTATTTTTGTTTACCAAAATCACTCAGCCGATGCAGCGTGTCATTGAAGCAGCGAATAACATTCGCCGGGGCGAATACGGAACAAGGCTTACGCTTGTCACAAGTGATGAAATTGGCCAGTTGGCGACTTCCTTTAACCATATGGCTGAGGAGCTTGAAGAGAATATTCGCAGTCTGCATCATGAGAAGGGGCATCTGTCTAGCGTACTGCGCAGTATGAGCGATGCTGTGATCACCTTTGACATTGAAGGGCAGATTATTTTGACCAATCCGCACGGCCAAGCTCTGCTAGAGAGCTGGAGCGATTTGCAGTGGGAACATGAGAGTGATGCTGAGCTTCATCCCGAAACGGTTGAGAGCAGTGTTCCTCCTCCCCTGCGTCCTTTATTTTTAAGCACCTTGAAGCAAGGTGGCGATGACCGCTCTAATGTACATGTGCGGCAGGGCGTCTGGTCTGTTCATATGGCACCGTTATATTCTGAAGGCAGCATCCGAGGAGTAGTTGCTGTACTGCGGGATGTGACGGAAGAGGTACGTCTGGAAAAGATGCGCAGAGACTTCGTAGCTAATGTCTCCCATGAAATCCGCACTCCATTGTCGATGATGCAAGGGTACAGTGAGGCTTTATTAGACGGGATGGCTTCATCCCCCGAAGAAAGCAGTGAGCTGATCCAGGTCATTCATGACGAATCACTGCGTATGGGGCGTCTGGTTAAGGATTTGCTTGATCTTGCCCGAATGGAAGCCGGACATACGGATATGATGAAAGCTCAGGTGGACATGAACGAACTGCTGGAACGAGTCTACCGTAAATTTTCTGTACGTGCGAAAGAGCGCGATATCCATCTTCACCTACAGCAAGAGAGCGATATTGCTGTTCTGAAGGCAGCGGATGAGGATAAACTGGAACAAGTCTTAACCAATTTACTCGATAATGCTTTTCGCCATACACAGGGTGGCAAAAAAATCACGGTTCATACAGGAACTTGTGTATTAGAAGGCCGTCGTTATCTTGAGATTAAAATTCAGGATGAAGGGGTTGGAATTCCACCAGAGGATCTGCCGTATATATTCGACCGCTTCTACAAAGCTGATAAGGCGCGTGTACGGGGAGAATCGGGTGGAACGGGACTTGGGCTTGCGATTGTTAAAAATATTGTAGAGTCGCATCACGGGACTATCTCAGCTTCAAGCAAACTAGGCGAAAGTACAACCTTTACGCTAAGACTTCCTGTCGAAAAACAGTAATTCCAAACACAATGTGTGATAGCGCCTCTGACAGCAGAGGTGCTTTTTGTTGAAACAAACACATTAATCTTGTTCATCGTGGAACATATCTTGTAGGTTTTGCTTGGGAGGGCATAGAATGATTTTATCTTTAGACCAAGGTACTACCAGCTCACGAGCCATATTGTTCGATACGGAGGCTAAATGGGTCTCACAAGGTCAATATGAAGTTAAACAATCCTTCCCCCATCCAGGCTGGGTAGAGCATGACCCTGAGCAAATCTGGGAGTCACAGCTCGCAGCGGCAAGAGATGCGATTGCGCGGGGTGGCATAGCAGTTGAGGAGATCTCTGCCATCGGAATAACCAATCAGAGAGAAACAGCTTTAATCTGGGATAAAATAACGGGCAAACCGATATACCCTGCGATTGTGTGGCAGGACAGGCGTACTGCAGAGCAATGTGAAGAACTTAAAAGTAAAGGGCTGGAGCAAGTTATTGCGAGCAAGACGGGCCTTGTTGTAGATGCTTATTTCTCAGCTACCAAAATCTCCTGGATACTGGATCATGTGGATGGCGCTCGAGAACGGGCGAATCGAGGTGAACTTCTAGCAGGGACGATCGACAGCTGGTTAATCTGGAGACTTACTTGCGGAGCCGTACATGTCACTGATGTTACCAACGCCTCACGTACGATGCTGTTCAATCTTCATGAACGGTGCTGGGATGAAGAGCTAATGGAAGAGCTTCGTATTCCGCGTGCCATCCTGCCAGAAGTAAGAATGTCTGGCGGCGAATTTGGAGTAGCAGACAAACAGTGGTTCGGAGCGGACATTCCAATTCGCTCTGTACTTGGAGATCAACAGGCTGCATTGTTTGGACATACTTGTCTAGAACCCGGCAGTGCCAAAAACACCTATGGTACAGGCTGCTTTATTCTAATGAACACAGGCACAGAAGCTGTAGCCTCCAGCCATGGCTTGTTGACCACTGTAGCTTGGGGTATGGGAGATGAACTCTATTATGCTCTCGAGGGCAGTGTGTTCGTGGCCGGAGCGGCCGTTCAGTGGCTGCAGGAGGGGCTTGGTCTTATAGAGGAGCCAGCAGGCTCAGAAGATAAAGCACGGGAAGTAGAGGACAGTGAAGGGGTTATCGTTGTGCCTGCGTTTACCGGACTGGGGGCACCCTATTGGGACATGTATGCCCGTGGAGCCATATTTGGCCTTACTAGAGGCACTACCTCAGGACATCTGGTACGAGCTACATTGGAGTCCTTAGCCTTTCAATCCAGAGATGTAATAGGAGCTATGGAAAAAGACGCAGGCATGCCATTGACCGGCCTTCGTGTGGATGGCGGAGCTGTGCGTAACGATTTGCTGATGCAATTCCAGTCTGATATCCTGGGCAGTGAGGTTACTAGAACAACATATGCGGAGACAACAGCTTTGGGTGCGGCGCTTCTGGCCGGGTTAACGTCCGGCGTCTGGACACGTGCCCAGCTAGAGAGCTTCAACAAGGCTGAGAGGGTCTTCTCGCCTGAGATGGGTACAGTTGAGCGGGAAGGTCGTTACAACGCCTGGAAAGACGCTGTAGCGCGTACTATGGGTTGGGAGAAGCATGAAGGATATCAGTAATAAAGGGGCTGTATATGTCTATGGTTAACGGAACAGAATCTGATCTGCCGGGCGGACTATCTAAGCCGGCGCTTCGAGCCCTGCATGGGGCTGGATATGTTCAGCTTCAACAATTCAGCAAGCATACGGAGGCAGAGCTTCTGCAGCTACATGGATTGGGGCCAAAGGCGATCGTTCTACTGCGGAATGCCCTTGCGGAAAAGGGGCTCACCTTTGCAAGTAAGTCCTGATGTTGCGTTCATATTTATATTAAAAAGCGGCAAGCTTAGGTGAATCCCTAGCTTGCCGCTTTTTGTTATATAGCTCCTAATATTCAATAACAAATGCTACATTTTGCCAACCGGCGCCCACTGTCCAGAACAGGACTTTATCACCACGTTCGATCTTTCCAGTAGTTACAGCTTTATGTAGAGCAATAAATGGGCTGCTCGTAGAGGTATAACCGAATTCATCTCCTATGTATACCGCTACATTGCGATCAATGCCGACTTTCTCACACATCTCTAAGATATTAGGCAATGAAAACTGTGAGAAGCAGGCTGCTTTAATGGCTTCAGGCGCGATATTGTTGTTAGACAGTAGAGTACGAATAGACTCAGAAGCAGCATCTATGCAAATGGAATCATCAAAAGGAATAAACTTCACATTAAACTCTCCAGCCGCTACACCTTGTTTACCCAGTTTAGCCAGGCCTGCGCACGGGAACTTGGAATTATCGCAAACACATGGATCCGTTTGGTAGATAGAGTCAATGAAACCGACCGCATCCTCAGCTTGTTCAAGAATGACTGCCGCCGCTGCATCACCAAAGTTAGCGTAGTAGACCGGATCATTCTTATCGGCATGAGGGGTTACATAATCCGAGCCGATTACCAACGCTCGTTTAATCCTAGGATTGGCTTGCATCTGACGGCTAACCTGTTCCACAGAAGCCGTCATACCCGCACAATTAGCATTGCTGTCAATGCAGATCGTATGAGATGCGCCTTTGATCAAACGGTGAATCATTAATGAGTTGGTAGGAAAGATATACTCAGGAGTTTGACTTGCATAGGCAATAAGGTCGATATCGGCACCTGTGAGACCACTTTTCTCCAAAACATTCCGGACAGCCTCAAAAGCCATCGTAAGGGAATTCTCATCCGCATCCTTAATACTATACCGTGTAATACGACCTAATGCGGATAATAGACCTCGAATATCAATGCCTTTTTCGTCAAAATGCTTAATGAAAAAGTCGTTACCAACTATATTGCTGGGATGATAGATATCAATGCCTTTAATACGAATTCCGGTCATAATACGCCTCCAGGAAAGCAGTAAGATGTGGCCTACATATTAAGATTAAAAGATCTAGACTGTAACCGCAGAAATGATCTCGATGTTATCGAGTCCAGCTTTACGGCCAAGACGGGAAAGCTGCATTTTGAGGATCGGGTTATTTTCAAGCGTTAGATTTACTTTTACAAATCCATCATTCTTAAACATTACAAAGCAGCTTTCTAAAAGAGGTACAACATCTGGTGCAGTTACATTTAGCTTTCTGCAGTCGATTTTTAGTTCATAGTCAGCTGGAGTAATTGGATTGATAGTTTGTTGATAAGCTTGAATAGATTTTAGACCATCTTCTTCAGAAAATGTTCCATCCAACTCAATGTTAATAACCTTGTTTGCAGTGTCTGTCTTCAAAACGAAACTTCCCATGCCTAAATCTCTCCCATAGATTGAATTTGTCCAAAACAGTTCGACTGCAATATCCAGCCATATGTATATCCACTTAGCTGTTTTATAAAAGTCAAAATTCGACACTATACAGCAAGTAATGGGATATTCCGACTCTATTATAGGCATATTTTTCAAGTGTATGCAATAATAAAGTCGAATTTTGTATATTGTTGTCGAACTGTTGGGTTATTGGATTTCTTCTATGGTTGCAAGCAGGATATTAAAAGCTGTGATGATTCTAGGTGCCCCTATAACGGGTACTAAGTGTAATAGAATACCTTTAAGCTGTTCTACGGTGACTCCAACACGAAGGGCCATGACATAATGAACACCCAGCTGTTCGAATTGACCCATTGAAATTAAAGATGAAATGACTGCGATTTCCTTCCAGTCAGGGGCTATAGTATTACGTTGAAAAATATCGCCATAGGCATTCCCCATAATAAATTCAGCCAAATCAGGGAAGTGGTCTTTAATTGGAGCTAGTGCTTTTGCGCCATAGTCTCCTGATAGATTCGCGAAGTGGTTGAGACCACTGTTGATATTTTCCTTCATGGTTAGCCTCCTAGTTTAGGTTCAAAGTACGGTGTGCAGTCGGAGGGACTTCATCACGGTCTGTTAGTAGTTCAATAACGGCAACATGGTTTAGAGCTACCGCATCTTTAATTGCAGCTGTGAATTCATCCGCTGTCTCACACTTGTAGCCTTTAGCACCTAGAGATTCAGCGAATTTCACGGCGTCCATTGGTACTTCATATAGAGTTCCATCGATACGACCTGTGGTTTTCTCCATACCCTTAAGAGCCATATCTAGTTGCTTATTATTGACCACGATAAAGATGACAGGGATATCTTTGCAGACAGCGGTGTTAATCTCAGCGCCGAGCATCATGAAACAACCATCACCTGTAATGCAGAGGACCGTTTCTTCAGGAGCTGCAACTTTTGCACCAATAGCCATACCGATCGAATTACCCATGCAAGCAAAATAAGCATCAAAAACAAAGCTGCCCGGTTTCTTAACCTTGTACCATTTTGCAGCGTGGAATCCATGACTTCCATCATCAACGAAAATTGAATTATTATAAGGAATCAAATCACTTAAAGTGCTCATTACCGAAGCAAGGGAAAGATTCTTGAGGGTTGAAAGCTCTTCTGAATAATCAGCATCGGCCAAAGCATCACGTTTGGTGATTGTGCTTGGGTCAATATGATTTAGGCAGTGCACCAAATTATCGCGCAGGTCCCCAGTGACCGGGATCGTTTTGGACAATAGTATTTTTCCGACAAAGGTTGGATCAATATCAAATTGAATTAAAGTTGCTGGATGATTCTCCCGTTTAAGATTACAGATGGTCATATCACTTAAACGTGATCCAAGCACTATAAATAAATCGCTTTTATTTAATAAATCGTCCCCGTGGGTCGAACCGCCAACGCCAATAGGACCATGATAGAGTGGGTGATCCCAGACTATAGCCCCTTTTCCACCAGGAGAGGTTACTACAGGAATATTAAAAGTTTCTGCGAGTTGAACAAGCTCTTTATGTGCTCCGGAGCGGTTAATTCCTTTACCCGCAATAATCAAAGGATTCTTAGCAGCTTGAATAGCATCGATGACTCTATCGATATTAGCTTGACTAATTAGAGACTCTCTTTCTGGGATTACTATATTGCATTCTTCCAATACTTCAGTTTGTACATCAAAAGGAATACAAAGATGAACAGGACCACGTTTGGTCAGGGCCACAGAAATCGCATGATTAAAAATAGTACCAAAGTGATCCCCACGTTCAACCAATTTACTGAACAAGGTGGCAGGTCTGAACATATCAGCTAAATCAGCCAGAAAAGAAGTGGAGTCCTGACATTGAGGAATTCCAAGCTCTGTAATGGATTGGTGGCCAGTAATAAATAGGACAGGTAGGTTGTTAGCTTTCGCATGTGCTGCTGCTGTAAGCAGGTTAGTTCCCCCAGGACCCGAAGTACCAAATGCTACGCCTAGGTTACCTGTTTTCAGCGCATATCCTGCTGCTTCGAATCCGGAGCTTGCTTCGTGTCTGCCGGGAATAAATTCAATACCGTAATCCACCATCTTTAGAACTATTGGACAAATCGATTTGCCAATGATCCCAAAAGAATGGGTGACTCCAAGGTTACGTAGTGCTTCCGCCATGTAATCTGCGACTGTCTTCAAAAGAAACACCTCACAAGTTTTTTGATATATATTAGTTATTAATCTATCGCATAGATACGATAGATCAATATACTCAAAAAGTAAAAACCTGTGCTCTATAGTAAGCACAGGTTGGTGGCATAAGGCGCCGCTAAGACTGAACAATAGTTCAGCCGTCCTGGTTCCTCTGCAACCTGGCAATCATGGCCTCAAACGAAAAAATGAGGCTGTAGATCCATGGTTTTGCGTCATCCTCTTTCGAGGATTTTGCCAATATTAATTTATAGTTGATAAGAATAATTTTCCTTTACAATATATTCCTCATTAATTTTTGTCAACATAATCCGCTAAAAAAACTCGAAATTTGACGAAAGTCTTGTCCAAGAGATGAAGTTTTGCCTCGCGAAAAAAACTGCCACCTAAGACTCAGCTTAGGTGGCAGTTGATAGTTTTGAACTAGAATTTAAAGATATGAATGGTTTTTTGCAGATTAAATACGGCCTGGGTCATTTTTTCCGTTTCTTCTGCAACAGATTGCAGGGCATTAATCTGTTCATTCATAGCCGCCGATACCTCTTCTGTGCCAGCAGCGGTTTCTTCGGTGATTGCTGAGATATTCTCGATTGCACTGGAAATTTTCAAGGCACTTTCTAGCATAAGATCACTCTCCGCAGAGAATGAAGAGATTTGCTCGGTAATGTACTGCACGCTTTGTACAATTTGTGCGAAAATATGGGCAGTTTGTGTGATCATTTCGTTCTGAACCTGCACGACCTCTTCATTGATGGCGATATTATCGATGGCTTGTTTAATATCTGACTCAATGCTGCGGACCAAACCGAATACTTCTTTTGTGGATGCCGTAGATTCCTCAGCAAGCTTGCGAACCTCTTGAGCTACAACGGCAAAACCCCGACCATGCTCTCCGGCACGAGCAGCTTCGATGGAGGCATTCAGTGACAGCAGGTTGGTCTGCTCAGCGATCTCTGTGATGGTCTTGGTGATCATCGTAATCCCGCGGGCATTTTGTGAAAGAGCTTCAATAGTATCAGCCACTTTTTGTGTAGCCTCTATGTTTTTACGCATGCCTTCAGCCTGTGTATCTACGGATTGGCGCCCTTGCTCAACAAGTTCTAAGGTATGTATTGAACGTCTGTTCATTTCTTTGGTGGAGTTCGTATAATTGGATACTTTGGTCTCAATGTCTTTAATGGATTCTGTCATATCAGCGATATCCGTAGATATTTCATTTGCACCAAGAGCGAGCTCAGTAGAGGAAGAGGCTACTTGTGCCATGACAATTTTCAGGTTCTGGTTCTTATCTTCGATTCCGCGGCTTGCATCCATAACTTGACGGGTGATCTGTGATGCATCGGTCAGAATCTTCTTGAGCTTATCAATCATTGTGTTAAAGGAGCGGCTTACGTCACCCATTGAACCGTTTTCGTCCGCTCTGCTAGTGAAATCCCCCTTCGAAATACTGTGAGATACATTAGCAATATCATCAAAAGAAGATGTAAGCGTTCTCTCCACGAAGCGAGCAACAGGTAAAGTCAGACCTGCAAGAACAACTACTAGTATAATTCCTACGAGAAATTGACCTAGAATCATTAACGTAACTAAGACAGGAATAGCAAACAGTGCGGCAACGAGGTAACATCCGGCAACAATTCTTTGTTTTAACGGAAGTTTGTGCATCCAGCTCATTGGTAAAATGTCCCCCTTATTAAATTTTATGTAATGGTGTTATTATAGGGGATTTATAGGTCATTGGTCTATAGAGAAGTGTCATAAATCTTCTTTAAGTAGTAGATATTTAGAATTCATGTCAAAATTCCTCATATATTGTGGAAATTGTTTTAATAGCAGACTTTACCATCCCTACTAGTTCGGTAGGAGCTAAAACAATAACTGAAGGAGAGAAAGAGAGTACGATACGACAGGCAGATTCTATAGTATTAAACTCGGCCTCTACGTTCATCCACCCAGTTTTAGCAGAGGGTTCTACTAAAGTTATAGTTACATATCTTTCACGTTGTAATTCTTTAAGAATAGACTCATTCACCTTTAATTTCACTACATATTTTGGCAGTGCTGCTTTAAAAGCTAAAGTCGATTGTTCCCAGTAGCTTTTTAAATCAAAAACCTCAGGTCTGACAAATGATTCATTAGTTGCTTCAGCTTGTATTAATCTTGACACGCGAAAAGTCCGCATTTCACCCTCGGTTCGTGCCACTACATACCAAACTCCACGTTTTGCGACTAACCCGAGAGGTTCAATGAAACGCTCCTTCATCTCGTCGTTCCGTGGGTAAGTGATCTTCACTTTATGGTCTTCCCAAACAGCTTCCTGCAGGATAGATAGAAACGGGTACGTCTCGTCGGAAGGGTGCCAGCTGGCACCATCAATATGAATGCGCTGGCTCAGGTAACTGGCTGGATTATTCGGCCTGGATGGGGAAGCAGCCTCCAGCTTAAGCACGGCAGAAGAGAAGTCGTTTTGTATACCCAGATCTTTTAAAATCGAGGAGTCTGCGGACAACAGCAGAGTAGCAATCTCTGAGGGCTTCATACCCGTTAACGAGGTTCGGTAACCTTCTGTGAGCATCCAACCCCCTTCGCGTCCCCGTTCGGCAAGAATCGGTATTCCTGCTGTACATAAGGCTTCCATATCTCTAAACACAGTTCGTTCAGACACTTCTAAGGTCTGGGCTAGCTCACGGGACGTCATCTTTCCACGATTTTGCAGCAAAAGTAAGATGGATAACAAACGATCGGCTCTCATTAAGTGAACACTCCTCCTCCTAATAAATGTTAGCTAGTTCTTAATAAATTATTATATTATATATGTCAGTTGATGTCATATTAAAGAATTATACTTATATAAGGTAAGGATTAAATACAGAACATTTAGAGAAAAACAAGTGTAGAAAGGATTGATAACATGACTTTAAAAGGAAAAGTAGCATTGGTCACCGGGGGCAGCAGAGGTGCTGGTAGAGGAATTGCATTGGAGCTGGCAAGGAAAGGTGCATTCGTTTATATTACGGGCAGAACGACAGAGGCTTCTGGCACAGAGCATAGCAAGCGGAGCATTGATAACGTACTTAGGGAAATAAAAGCAGAGGGAGGGTCCGGCAGCGCCATACGATGTGATCATACAAAAGATCAGGAGACAGAGGCAGTCATTCGCCAGATTGCTTCAGAGCAAGGGCGGCTTGATATTTTAGTCAATAATGTATGGGGCGGGAATGACTTGCCTATTGAGCAGAAGTCTTTTTGGGAGCTTCCTACAGCGCACTGGGATAATATGTTTAATGCGGGTGTGAGGGCGCAATTGGTAACAAATTATTTCGCAATACCTTTAATGCGCGAGGCAAAAGCTGGCGGTCTAATCATCCATACAACCTTTTGGGATCATTACAAATATCTAGGAAACTTCTATTATGATCTTTCTAAAAATACACTTGTGCGCATGGCCTACGGGTTATCGAATGAGCTTAAAGAGGACAACATTGCAGTTATTCCGCTCACTCCGGGCTGGATGAGGACAGAGGCGGTGCTGGAGAGCATGAACACGGATGAGGAGCATTGGCATGAGGTTGAAGAATTGCAGATGACTGAATCCACAACCTATATCGGTAGAGCAGTCACTGCTCTAGCAGCCGATCCTGAGGTCATGTCTATGACCGGACAACCGCAGCAGGTTGCTAAGCTGGCTGAAAAGTATGGATTTACAGACATCGATGGTCGGACTGTTCCCGCATTCTTAGTCTAAACAGCAATCTTGATCTGTTTGATCCCATATGTGCGTACGAAGCAGTATAGGGCACAGCTGATCTAAAATGCAGCATTTTCGTATATTTAGGACGCTATCGGTCCCCATAGACGCTATTGATAGGCAAAACACCTGATTTAGCTCTCTTTTTGAGGAATAGTGACATTGGAGTCCGAAACCCTGCTTCAAAAGCGGAATTATTGCATATAAGGTCATCTGGGTCCGAAACCTCAAGGGTGTCCGTAAGCCTCACGAGGGAACTCGGTTCGGCGTTGTAGATGAATTCGAAACAGGTTAGCTAACAATCAACAACAAAAGCAGCGAAACTCCTATAAGAGGAGAATCGCTGCTCTGTTGTTTGATTTCTATCCTATTGCTTACAGAAGAATGATTTCTTCTGCAGTGTTGATTTCTGGCAGGCCAGCAAGCTTCACAAGCACATGAGTAGGTACAGCTTTATCAACGGTCAGCAGCATGATTGCTTCGCCACCAACGATTTTACGTCCCACTTGCATGGAGGCGATATTGACATCATTTTCGCCCAGCAATGTACCCACAAGTCCGATAATCCCTGGTTTGTCGTTATGGGATACGACAATTTGATGTCCTTCAGGAGCGATATCAACGGGGAACTTGTTCACTTGAACAATTCTTTCTCCATAACCTTGCAGCAATGTTCCGGCTACGAGACGTTCTTGGTCGTGATCTGTTTTAAGGGTCACGGTAATCAGATTAGTGAAGCCTTTAGTTTTGGAAGCTTTAGTTATTACTACATTAACGTCGCGTGTTTTTGCCAAGTGCATGGAGTTAACGATGTTAACATCCTCAGCAAAGTGGCGGGAGAGCACGCCTTTCACAATATAGCGGGTAAGTGGTTGGGTATCGACATCTGACAGATCACCCGCATACTCAACATGGATTTCACGAATAGCACTATCTGTAATTTGGGTAACAAAGCTGCCCAGCTTCTCACCAAGTGTGAAGTAAGGCTGGAGTTTGTTCATTACGCTTGGAGCAACTGGAGGAATATTTACAGCATTGATGAACGGTTCATTACGCAGAATATGCAGTACTTGTTCCGATACATCGATCGCTACATTCTCCTGTGCTTCAATTGTAGAAGCGCCCAAGTGAGGAGTCACGATAATTTTTGGATGCGACAAAAATGGGTGATCTGCTTGTGGCGGTTCTTTTTCGAATACGTCAAATGCAGCGCCAGCAACAATACCGCTATCAATAGCTTCTACTAACGCCATTTCATCAATTACACCACCACGGGCACAGTTGATGATGCGCATTCCCTTTTTCATCACTTCAAATTGCGGGCGGGAAATCATATGGCGTGTTTCCGGAGTAAGTGGAGTGTGCACAGTAATGAAGTCTGCTCCGCGGACTACATCGTCAACGGAAGCTAATTTCACTTCCAGTTTCTCAGCACGCTCAGCAGTTAAGAAAGGATCAAAAGCAAGGATTTCCATGCCGAAAGCTTTGGCACGTTTTGCCACTTCGCTACCGATTCTGCCCATTCCCAGCACACCTAAAGTTTTGCCACGAAGCTCTACACCCACGAAGGTTTTTCTATCCCAGGTTCCACCAATTGTTTTTGCATAAGCTTGTGGAATGTGACGGGCCAGCGCCATCATCATTGCAAAAGCATGCTCACAAGTTGTAATGGTATTTCCATCAGGAGCGTTGATAACAACAACCCCACGTTGAGTAGCAGCTTCCAGCTTGATATTATCTACACCCACACCTGCACGACCAATGACCTTTAAGTTTTTTCCAGCTTCGATAATTTTTTCAGTTACTGTAGTTTGACTGCGGACGAGTAGACCATCATATTCACCGATGATTGCAACGAGCTCATCTTCACTGAGACCTGTTTTTTTGTCTACAACCACATCTGTTGCGTCCATCAATTGCTGAATGCCCAAATCACTGATTGGATCCGATACTAATACTTTAAACATGGTTTCTTATCCCCCTTAAAGTTGAAAAGCTTTATATGTCGAGGACGCCCTGATGGGCAGTCCACAATACCAGAAGGTTCACGAACTAGTAGAGAAAAACATGTGATAATAGTAGATCAACGCGGTGTCGCACAAAAGAAACAGCGTGCAAGAGTACCGCGAAATCGGTAACTTTGGGCATAAGGTAGTATTTATGGGGGATTAGGGAATTAAAAAAACTCCCAACCCCATACTACTGCCGTAGTAAGGGACGAGAGTTATCTTCGTGGTACCACCCTAATTCACTGCAACTTGGAAGAAGCAGCCTCATTGGCCTGCATAGGCCACACTGTTAACGGAGTTGATCCGATTGTACCTACTTTAAGGTTCGATACAATATCTCAGGAGCGCTAAAGATAACTGTTCGTCACCGGTTTGCACCAACCACCGGCTCTCTGAAGACTTTCAGGATCTTTGTTCCATCATCGGTTTTGAATGATTAATTTTTTCATAATGTAACACGGTATGCAAGTTGTGTCAATAGGCTTTACAAGTAGCGTTTCTTGAAGTGAACTTCATTTTTCGTTATGATTCAATAACTGGTTCTATTCAAAAAAGAACGGAAGCTGTGGAAGTGTCTCCTTGTTATAATACTGTTCCCGCCATTTTACAAAATCCTGTTCCTGCACAGCACCTGTAGAAATCAACAAGGTTACTGAGGACTGGATATCCGAAAGATTTAATGAGCTTGCAGTGCCTGAGTAAATCATATCGTCTATTTTAGCAGTGATGTCCTGAGGATCATAACCTGCAAAAATTCCGCGATTCAACATCATATCAGCGATAGAAGCATTTTTCAAAAGCAGCGGCATTTTTTTCCACTGGATGAAAGACATCGTTTTTAGTTCGCCAGGTGCAGAAGGTATTTTCTGGTTTGTCTTAGAGCCCCATTTTAGCATAGAATCATAGAAGTTCTTTTGTGCTAAGAGACCGTACTTCACGGCGCCGGTTGTAAATTCATCATTTTTCAATAACTTGGCTGTTTCTGCACCAGATGCACTAGTAGAGACTTTGCCGGAGGCTTTAGAAAATAAAGTTAAGCTTTTGAGTACATTGACCTGTGACTGATGTAATAGAGGAGAGTTAGTGAAAATTGAATCTTGATTAACTCTTTCATATTGCTGGTCTGCTAGAATACTTAGATTCTTCATTACTGCCGCATTCATACGAGCATCTGTGCTGCGCGCTAACTTATCTACTTGAATGTTCCAATTCCGCTTGAATTCCCGATAGGGCAAAAATACGTTATGATAGAAAGTAACAAGATCCTGCTGTTGATATGAGCCCGTGAATTCTACTAATCCATTCATGCTTGATGGATTGTCATATTTGGCTTCAGTTTTGTCTGCGCCTACCTTAACGCCAGTAAAAAATGCGGCGAAGGCGCAAACTAGGAAAAACAAAAAAACTAGCGTGTATAACATTTGATTGCGGGACTTACGTTTGCTCATAATAAATGCTCCTTTTTCTGGGGGGATTATCCTATGTATTATGTATTGATAGCAACACTATGGACGGTTTCTCTCTCGGAGCGGCCCGAAAAAAATAAAGAACAGGCAGGTCACGATGAAAAAATTCAAATTTGGCGAGATTAAGGTTAAAAAGGTAGAACCAGGCCAGTTGACAGACCGTCTTCTGCTGCTCAATCTCTATATCACTCAGGGGCTCACATTAATTATCGGTTTGATATGGATATTATTTCAGAAAAGAAATCCTTTTCAGCTATTAATTATTCCAGAAAAAGTACATTTTGTGGCATGGGGCCTCGGTCTTGCTGCTGCAATGCTAATTGTTGACTATTTATTGACACATATTGTCCCTGAGGAAAGCATGGATGATGGTGGAATAAACGACCTTTTATTTCGAAATCGCCCTGTGTGGCATATTATCGTCATAGCAGCAATTGTATCGGTATGTGAGGAGCTCTTATTCCGCGGAGCCATCCAATATTCCATTGGCCCTTATTGGACGAGTATAGTATTTGCTCTTATTCATGTCCGTTATTTACGTCACTTTGTACCTACCGGCTGGGTATTCTTAAGCAGTTATGGTCTTGGATATATTTACATTCAATCGGGCAGCCTCTGGGCCCCTATACTATGTCACTTCTTCATCGACCTGATCTCAGGTCTGGTGATCCGCTATAGGAGGGAATCATGAGTGAGGAATTAAGCCGGGTAAAGTCTCGACAAAAACAACACAAGAGTGAAAGTAAACATCCTGGCAAAGGTAAAAAAGAAAAGCGGACTTCGGAGGCTGTAAAAAAGGCTACTCCTGAAAAGAAGCCTACTCCTATAAAGAAAAATGCTACCGCTCGGGTTTCTACGGCAACTTTATCAAGAAAAGCTCGCCGCCCAGCAGGTTCTGCAAAGCGCTCTTCCACAGGAAGTAAAGAGAAGGACGAAGAATCTGTTCCTTCTCGTTCAGATACTTATTCTTCAGAAAAAGTTCGTCTAAGCAAGATGTTTGTGAATTCTTTGATTTTTATCTTTGTTATTTTGCTAATAGGGCTGCTTTGGTGGGGAATTGAAGGAGCGCCTCCGCTGAGTACATTATGGTGAGTACATGGGCATGGGGAGTGGTCTTGGCCATTCTATTGATAGCTGCGGCTGTTGTCATAATCATGGTGATCAACGCGTTTAGAAACAGAATTATTACCGAGGAAATAATGCTAGATTCGCTACCTGAAGAGTTCGATGGATTTCGTATCTTGTTTATAACAGATATCCATCGCCGCCGCCTTCCGTCCTCGCTTCTGATGCCATTAAAGAGTGGAGTAGATGTTGTCTTTCTGGGAGGAGATCTAACGGAAAAAGATAGCCCTTTAAATCGTCTTGTCGATAATATGACTCTAGTTACTTCTATTGCATCTACCTATGTAGTGCATGGAAATCATGATTATCGGGCTAATATTACAAGGGTGGATGAGATTATTCAGGACAGTGGTGCAAAACTGTTAATGGATGAAAATGTGGCTTTTGAACGTGAGGGAGCTAAACTTTGGTTAACCGGAATTGATTTTCCGAAAAATGGGGGCAAAACTCCATACCGTCCTTTTCCGCAATTAGCCACAAACACTTCTGCTGAAGATACCTGTCGTATAATTCTTGTACATGATCCGCTTTGGTTGTCCAAGCGCCAAAGTGTGCCAGCGGACCTGATTCTGGCAGGTCATACGCATGGGGGCCAGGTGATCCTTCCGTTTGTGGGTCAAAGACATGTTGAGCATTTCTATCATAAATATGACGCTGGAAAGTTTAATTGGCCAAGAGGTGACGGTTCCGCAAAAAATGCGCTGCTGCTGATCAGTAGAGGGTTTGGAACAGCACATCTGCCAATTCGCTGGGGCAGTCCTGCTGAAATGCATGTGCTGACACTGCGTAAATCAACCCAATAGTGCTTGCTCTTTCCAGTAAGAAAAATAGGTAGCGTAAAAAAAGGGGGGTCCAAAGCCATGGAAATGGCTTTTGGAACCCCCTTCTATTTTTCGTTTGATTTGAAACATTTGCACTGACGAAGCAATTATCGGACATGTACGGATAATGAGATCAACGCATTTTTAGCTCAATGCTGCGCGGATCAACAAAGCTATATCCTTTGCCCTCAAGTGTAGTGAGCAGGGTATCCAGACCTTCAACGGTCCATGGTAGCTCATGCATCAGGATATTACTGCCAGAATGCAGCTGATCGGTAACATTGCTGATCAATTTTTCTGTCTTACCCGTTTCTTTTTCTTTCATTTCCCAGTCAAGAGAGCCTACAGACCAGGTCATGTATAACATTCCATTCTCGGCCGCGACCTTCTTGCCAACATCCCCGCCAGCACCATGTGGCGGACGGAAAAAGTGAGGAGCTTCTCCCAGCGTTTCTTTGACAATATTTTGAACATCTTCGATTTGCTTCTTAACCTCAGTATAGGACTTGTCTTTCAATACAATATGATCCCAGCTGTGGTTGCCGATAATTCCACCGCGGTTATGTATTAACTCCAGAAGCTCAGGATGCTCCTTAACACGATAACCATTCACGAAAAAGATGGCTTTAGCTTGATGTTTGTCCAGAACATCCATCAAAGGGTTAATCATTGCCGCATCTTTAGGACCGTCGTCAAAGGTGAGCAAAACCACTTTTTTATTTGTAGCTTCCTCATTAGGGACGATATCGTAATTTTTGTTCATATGGTACAGCAGTGGAATTTCAGCGGATGCTTCGCCCTTACTGGCTGTACTATTTCCTGTAGTACCTCCATCTGCTGTTGCTTCAGGGGTAGGGCTGGCTGTTGCTTCAGGTGATGGCGCCGTAGTTTCTGCGCTTTGTGTAGCTGCCGCCGTGGGCGGATTGTTGGTGGTGGTGTTTGTTTCCTTGGCTGTATTTCCATTTGCACCGCTGTTGCCACAGGCAGTAAGCAGCAAGGTAGCCAATAGGAGCACTGATGTCATTTTACCCACTTTTTTCAACTCGCTTTCTTGTTATTAGGTTGTATGAGCCGGAATCTTTCCGCGAACACTAAACATGATTTTACCATACAAGGAGGCTGGAAATATGAATACTTCGTCATTTTTATGCGGGGTGCTGATGGGCGCCGCAGCCAGTATGATTATGTCCAAAAAGCGGAATTCTTTAATGTCTTCGCTAGGGCAATCGGGTGGTCCCATGAGTGGAGCAGCAGATAAAGCTAAAGAAAAAATAATCGGTATGGCCACGACTGGTTTTGGTAACACTGCTGTTTCAAGCAGTAATGCTCAAAGTAACGGTTCAAGCAGCGGGATTTCTGAGCATAAGACTGAATCACCAGTGAAGTCGAAGGAATCCAATCTTAAATTGTTAAAGGAATTCATTCGCAGCAATCCTGAAGTAAAGAGCGAAGTAGAGCAGATTCTTAAAGAAACGCATACAACCATACCGGGATTGTAACCGTAAAGGACTCCATCAGAATCATTTTGGGGATGAAATATTCCGCAGAATGATTCTTTTTTATTATTCAGGGCCTTGGAAATGGTTTATTCAATAGAGAGGATTTTATATATTTATTTACGTGCATTTATCTCGGCAAAATGATAACATACTTACATAGTAACCATTTTTGGCTCATTACTCGGGACTCATCATACATTATAATAAATGAGCTTGCAAAAGGAGGATCCTGTCATGAGAATAGAGCGATTAAGTCAAGATAAGATACGGATTTTCCTCACTTTTGACGACCTGAGCGAGCGGGGCATACAGAAGGAAGACATGTGGCAGGAAGTTCCTAAGGTTCATGACCTGTTTACGGAGATGATGGATCAAGCATATAGTGAACTAGGTTTTGATGCCACGGGTCCGCTTGCCGTAGAAGTTTTCGCATTGCCCGCGCAAGGCATGGTCGTTATAGTGACCCGAGGAAAATATGATCACCATCAGTACGGTGCGTCCGGGGAAGAAGAATTGCCAGAAGAGATTTATGAAATGGAAGTTACTCTTGAACAAAGCGACTCCATTGTATATGCATTCCGCGATTTCGAGGTTCTGGTTGAAGCGGCTCATGTGCTCATCGGTAATATTACTTCCCAGGGGAAACTGTATTCTTATAACAATAAATGGTATCTGTATTTCGATCCAAAGGAATTTGAAGAAACGGCGTTGTCAGGTCTTGTTGGCGTACTTGCTGAGTTTGGAGATTCCTCACCGGTCACAGAAGCTGTTCTCGATGAATACGGGAAAACAGTGATGCCGGAGAATGCGGTCCAGTTATTGTGCACTCATTTTAAGCGTCAGGAGTAATTAGGCAAGATCTAGGGGCTGATGACCATTGTTTAGGCCGATCAGCCCTAGTCTTGTTGTTGGTGATATGTCGGTCATTCTTGTATCAAAGTTATCATCTACCTTGCTGTATAACAGCAGTAATAGGGTTTAGGGGTGTAGGGAGGTTATTCGGTGCTCGTGTTATCGGTTATTACGTCGGCAGTAGCGCCGGGACTTGCTCTGTTGACCTTTTTTTATCTGAAAGACAAGTATGATCAAGAACCGCTTCATGTAGTCATTAAAGTATTCTTGCTCGGCCTTCTGATTGTGTTTCCAGTAATGATCATTCAGAGAGGGCTGATGCTGGGACTAAATGGTGGTCCCTATGTGGAGTCGTTTCTCATATCCGCTGGCGTGGAAGAATGTCTAAAGTGGTTTGTGCTGTACCATATGATTTACAATCATACCGAATTTGACGAGCCATATGATGGGATACTATACGCTGTGGCGATTTCGCTCGGCTTCGCAACAATAGAAAATGTAATGTACGCTTGGTATAGCAACGCTTCAATCGGATCAATGTTTCTGAGAGCACTTCTTCCGGTTTCTGGACACGCTATGTTTGGTGTGATCATGGGCTACCATATGGGAAGGGCGAAGTTCTCAAAAGGAGTTCATACCCGCAGAATTCTGGTGTTTTCTCTTCTGTTGCCATGGATGTGGCATGGGATATATGACTTTATTTTGAGTACGACAGCCAACTATTGGATATGGTTTATTGTGCCTTTGATGGCTATTCTATGGTATGGAGGTATGGGAAAGGTTGCTAGGGCCAACAGCCGTTCTCCTTTCCGCTTTCTGAAACGTGAAGAAGAGGTTAACCTATAATCGAGATGGACACACTTATATTCGAAGGGCAGTTCCTAGTAAGGAATTCCAGAGAGGAGAGAGGTGTCTTTTTTTGCGTATAAAAGTACGTATCGTTTGCAAACAGTGCGGTGAGACTTACATATTAAGAGGGATTAAAGAGCATGGTGTCATTCAAACCGGCTTTAAACAATGCCTTTGCAGTAATAGCAGTGGCTTTGAGATTGAAGAGAGAGCATGAGCGGACGTTATAGTCACATTGTGTAGCAACTTCAGTGCATAAGACTCCTAGTTTATTGTCAAACTAACGCCAATAAGCTATCGAAAGGAGTCTTGTAGCCCTATGTACAAAAGATTAAGTGCTGTAATGTTCCCGCTGACCGCGCTGCTGCTGATTGGTGCGCTTGTGTGGGGTTATCAGGAGAATCAGGAGAAGAATTCAATATTAATTAAGGCGGAGAACCAATATCAACGCGCCTTTCATGATTTGTCCTATCATGTGGACCGTCTTCATGGTGAGCTTGGAAATACGCTTGCGGTTAACTCTGCTTCTAATGGGATGCACCGTAAAGGACTTGTGAATGTGTGGCGGATGACTAGTGAGGCCCAAAATGAGATTAACCAGCTGCCGCTGACCTTGCTGCCATTTAGTAAAACAGAGGAGTTTCTGTCCAAAATCTCCAACTTTTCTTATAAAGCCGGGATTCGTGACTTCACTAAAAAACCTCTGACAGATGGAGAGCTGAGCAATCTAAAAGCATTGTACAAGAACTCAGGAGAAATCTCTAAGGATTTGCAAGAGGTACAAAATAAAGTCATTGGCAATCGGCTGCGCTGGATGGATGTTGAAACGGCGTTGGCGACAGAAAATAAAGCGGAGGACAACACGATTATTGACGGCTTCAAAACGGTGGATAAACGTGTAGGGGCATATCCTGAGCTAGACTGGGGTCCTTCAGTAGCAAGCATCTACGATAAACGTTCCGTCAAAATGCTCGGAGGTACCCCCGTGACTGCCGAAGACATCAAACGTAAGGCGTTGAAGTTCGCGGATGCGGGCTCCAATGCTAAAGTGGATGTTAAAGAAAATGGGAAGAACACCGAATGGCCATCCTATACAGCAACTGTTAGCGCTTCGAATAAGAAGCACACCATTAGTATGGATTTCACCAAAAATGGCGGGTTGCTGATCTCTTATTATGATAACCGTGAGGTTGGCCCTGCCAAAGTTTCTATTAAAGAAGCAGTAACCAAAGCAGAGCAGTTTCTAGAGAAAAAAGGATATCCACATATGACTGCAGTCAGCGCTGATCGTTACGATAATATCGGGAATTTGACCTTTGTAACCAAACAGAATGAAGTATTGATTTATCCTGAAAAGATGACCATTCGTATGGGGCTGGATACAGGTGATACCATCGGTTTTGAGGCCAGCGAATACGTCAATGAGCACAAGGACAACCGTAAGCTTCCAAAACCAAAACTTACCCTTGCAGAGGCAAGGAAATTTCTGAATTCTGATTTCAAGGAGCAATACAACCGCCTGTCCTGGATTAAAAATGATGATTCCGTCGAGGTCTTGACTTACGAGTTCGGTGGAGGGGTCAATGGCTCTAAGTATCGTATTTACATTAACGCCGAGGATGGAATTGAAGAGTCTGTGGAAGAAATCAGACCTTCTTCGGGGTCTGAGGCAAAATAAAAGGGAGGGCGCATCCAGCAGTTGGGTGCGTCCCTTTTTTTTGCAATATCTATAAAATATATCTGACTGGCTGATATTCCCATGCTATAATCAGGGGTAGTGATAATTACTAAACTGATGTGGCGGTGACATCTTTGTATCCTAAAATTAACGAATATCTATACATACAGGTTGCTTCCAGTGACGCTGCTGAAGCAGAAGTTGAATATAGATCAAGAATTGCAGAGACGGAAGAAGACGCATTCCTGATTGAAATTCCTATGCAGGAGAGCAATGGTCGTCTAAAAAGGCTCTTTATGGGGGACGAGCTTTCGGTTTATTTTCTAACTGAGGGTGGCATCAAAAATTACTTTAATACTTATGTTCTGGGCTTTAAAGAAGATGTAATTCGTATGGTCCGGATTCAAAAGCCGGAGACTGATTCGATTTTTAAGATCCAGAGAAGAAGCTTTTTCCGAGTGAATGCTGATCTAGAGCTTGCTGTGAAGGATAGCCTTGGTAAACGATTCCTGGTTCGTACAGATGATATTGGTGGTGGAGGAATCTCCTTTTTGGTGGATAACCAGGTTAAGCTGGAGGTTGGTAATAAATTGTCCTGCTGGGTACTGGTGCCTTATCGAAACGGAAGCACGGAGCATGTTAATTTTGAAGGTGAAGTAGTGCGCATTAAAAAGCTAGAAAATGGACGCCTTTTAGCGATGTTGAAATTTGTCGCTATTTCAGATTTGGAACGCCAGAAAATTATCCGTTATTGCTTCGAACGTCAGTTTGATTTCCGCAACAGATAAGCATTTTTTACAGCTCTATTAAGCTGTCTGATTTTGCACTGAAGTATAAACTGTGGTATAATTTTATAAGTCGCAGGCAATGCCTGCTTTTTTCTTGATAATATCATCAAGCATAACAATTTATGTGTGCTTATTGATATTGCAGGAATAGTTTTCGTAACGCTAGATGCTTTTTTTATGAAAGAGTGTTTGAGGAGGAATGCCCCGTTGGATAGGCAGGGTACACATACTTATGACAGAATAAACGTCGCCATCGACGGACCTGCCGGGGCAGGCAAGAGCACTGTAGCCCGATTGGTAGCCCAGAAGTTGTCTTATATCTATGTCGATACAGGTGCAATGTACCGGGCAATCACCTGGTATATGATCCAAGAAGGCATTGAACCGGAAGATCAGCATCGAGTGAACGAGAAGGTTCGCGACATGGTGATTGAACTTATTCCGGAACGAGATATTCAGAAGGTGCTGATTAATGGGGAAGACGTGACCCCACATATTCGGAGCCTTCAGGTTAGCGGCCTTGTGTCGCAGTATGCGAAGATCGAGGATGTTAGATCCAGACTGAGTCAATTGCAGCGTCAGATGGCGCTTCGCAAAGGCGTGGTAATGGATGGCCGCGATATCGGTACAACCGTGCTGCCGGATGCCGAGGTAAAGATTTTTATGACGGCAAGTGTGGAAGAACGAGCTCTCCGTCGTTATAAGGAACTGAGAGACGCGGAATCGGTGACGCTTCAGCAGCTTGAACACGATATTGCAATGCGGGACCGTCTGGATGAAGGGCGGGAGATTTCACCGCTGCGCCGTGCAGAGGATGCTATTCTTCTGGATACGACTTTAATGAATATCGATCAAGTTGTGGAGGTTATTGTATCCCACTGTAGATCTCATGTTGACGGGGAGAGAAATCATTTATGATTTATGCAATTTGTGTTGGATTGCTTCGCTTGATTTACGCAATCCTTTTCCCACTTAAGATTGTGGGGAAAGAAAATGTGCCAAAGGAGGGCGGGGTACTGCTCTGCGCTAACCACATTAGTCTGCTTGATCCAATGACTATTGGAATTAAGCTGGACCGTCAGGTAAAGTATATGGCTAAGGCTGAACTGTTTGAGGTTCCGGTGCTTGGCTGGCTCATTAATAAATTGGGTGCTTTTCCGGTGAAACGTGGCGGCGTAAGCAAAGAATCCATAAAAACGGCCCTTAACACACTTCGTAATGGTAATGTCATGGGTATCTTCCCGGAGGGTACGCGTAACTCTGATGCCGGAGTGGCCAAGAAGGGTGCTGCTAGCTTTGCACTTCGAAGTGGCGCAGCAGTTATTCCAGCGGCTATTATCGGCCAGTATAAACCCTTTCGACGCATGGTCGTTGTCTACGGTGCTCCTGTAGACCTTAGTCAATTTGCCGGTGCGGGGAGCGAATCTCTCGAGGCTGTTACCGATGTCATTATGGATCGCATCCGTGAGATGAAAGAGACAGGTAAACCAAGTGCTAGTTAAGGGATGAGCAGAACAACAAATTTTGCTCAATGTTTTGATTAAATAACGGCATAGCCGCTATTTTTTGGAACATACTATCATCAAGTGTAAGTGAAATATTATGCATGGCTTGTTTTGAACTCTGCTATACGCAGGTTTAAATAAATGGGGTTTTGAATCGAGGAGGCTAATCACATGTCTGAAGAAATTAAAAATCAGGAAGCTGCGGAAAAGAATGAATCCGTAGAAGCGGTGGATTCCGCTGTGACAGAAAATAACGGAGCTGTAGAAGAAGTTGCTGCCGTTAACGAAGAAGAAGTGACTAACCAAGCTGACTTGGAAATCATTTCTCTGAAAAAAGGCGATACCGTGAAAGGAACAATCGTCAAAATCGAAGATAACCAAGCTTATGTAAGCATTGGATATAAATACGACGGTGTGATTCCAATTCGCGAATTGTCCGCAGTACAACTGGACAACGCTGCTGCAGCAGTAGTAGTTGGACAGGAAGTAGAATGTAAAGTTGTCAGCATCAACGACAACAAGGAAAGCCTTGTTCTTTCCAAACGTGCTGTTGATAGTGAAAAATCATGGGAAGATCTTGAGAAATACTTCGCTTCCCAAGAAGCTTTCGAAGTTACTGTGGCTGACGTTGTTAAAGGCGGCCTCGTAGCTGATGTTGGAGCTCGTGGATTTATCCCAGCTTCCATGGTAGAGCGTCACTTCGTTGAAGATTTCAGTGATTACAAAGGCCGTACCTTGCGCGTTAAAGTGAAAGAACTTGACCGTGAGAACAGCAAAGTAATCTTGTCTGCTAAAGAAGTTCTTGAAGAAGAATTCGAAGCTAACAAGCTGAAAATTATGGCTGAACTATCTGAAGGCCAAATCATCGAAGGTACAGTACAACGTCTGACTCAATTCGGCGCATTTGTTGATGTGGGCGGAGTTGACGGTCTTGTACACGTATCTGAAATCGCTTGGAGTCACGTAGAGAAACCTTCTGATGTAGTATCTGAAGGTGATAAAGTACGTGTTAAAGTATTGAAGGTTGATCCTGAAAAAGGAAAAATCAGCTTGAGCATCAAAGCTGCTGCTCCAGGTCCTTGGGACTCTGCTGCTGGCGAAATCAACATCGGTGATGTTGTAACAGGCGTTGTAAAACGTCTTGTGAACTTCGGAGCGTTCGTAGAATTGCTTCCGGGTGTGGAAGGTCTTGTGCATATCTCACAAATCTCCCACAAACACATCGCTACTCCACACGAAGTATTGAAAGAAGGACAAGAAGTTCAAGTGAAAGTTCTGGACTTCAATCCATCCGAGAAACGTGTTAGCCTGAGCATCAAAGAAACTGAAGAAGCTCCAGCTCCATCTGCTAGACCTGAACGCAGCAATAGCAGAGACAGAGCTCCTAAAGAAGTTCTGAACAACCCTAACGTTTCCCTTAGCAACGAAGGCCTTAGCTTTACGCTTGCTGAACGTTTTGGTGACAAGCTGGACAAATTTAAGGGTAATAACTAATCCCTAAATGAGCTTTTGAATATACGGGTAAAGTAATCGGCGAGCCCTCGATACGGGGGTTCGCCGATTGTCTTTTTTTCGGAACTGGTCGGATTGATGAGAGTTAACATGATTGTTAGCCAATTTAAATGTTTTTTGCTATGATGAGTAACGTAAGGATGACAGGAGGAATGAATATGGCAAGACCCGTTGTGGCAATCGTTGGGAGGCCTAACGTCGGAAAATCGACGATATTTAATCGGCTGATTGGCGATAGATTAGCCATTGTAGAAGATAAGCCGGGGATTACACGTGACCGGATTTATGGTATTTCAGATTGGAACGGTAAATCGTTCAGTGTGATTGATACCGGAGGTATTGAAATTGATGGAGAAGATACAATTCTGAAATCAATCCGCGTTCAAGCGGAGCTGGCGATTGAGGAAGCGGATGTTATTGTATTTATGTGTGAAGCGAAGAGTGGTGTAACGAATTCAGATGAAGAGGTAGCTCAGATTCTGTTCCGTTCAGGTAAACCAGTCGTTCTTGCCATCAACAAAGTGGATAATATGAAGCGTGCGGATGACATTTATGAGTTCTATAGCCTTGGTTTTGGCGATCCAATCGGAATTTCTGGTAGTCACGGAACCGGACTCGGCGATTTGCTAGATGCTGTAGTTGAGCGCCTACCTGAGAAAATAGATGATGAATACGATGAGGATGTCATTCGTGTAGCTTTGATTGGCCGTCCGAATGTAGGTAAATCCTCTTTGGTTAACGCGATTTTGGGCGAAGAACGTGTTATCGTCAGCGATATTGCAGGGACAACAAGAGATGCTATCGATACTCCTTTTGAACGTGATGGGCAACGTTATGTGCTTATCGATACGGCAGGTATGCGTAAAAAAGGCAAGGTATACGAGAACATTGAAAAATACAGTGTTATGCGTGCTATGCGTGCGATTGAACGGGCTGATGTGGTCCTCGTTGTAATTAACGGCGAAGAGGGCATTATCGATCAGGACAAGCATATTGCGGGTTATGCACATGAAGCTGGTAAAGCATCTATTTTTGTTGTGAACAAATGGGATGCCATCGTGAAAGACGATAAGACTATGCAGAACTTCGAGACGAAGATTCGTGACCATTTCTTGTTTATGAGTTACGCACCGGTTGTCTTTTTGTCGGCTTTAACCAAACAGCGTTTGCAAAAGCTGCTGCCTGTTGTACAGCATGTATCTCAACAGCATGCACTGCGCATTACTACACATTTGGTGAACGACGTTGTATCTGATGCAATCGCGATTAACCCTCCACCAACTGACAAAGGCCGTCGCTTGCGTATTAACTATGTAACGCAGGTTGCGGTTAAGCCGCCTACGATTGTGGTGTTCGTGAATGATCCGTCGCTGATGCACTTCTCCTATGAACGTTATCTGGAGAATAAAATTCGCGCAGCGTTTAATTTCGAAGGAACACCAATCCGTCTCTTTACACGGCGCAAATCCGAAAACGAAGGTTAGGGGAGAAGAAGTGTGGCGCTTGAACTTCTGGTTATCGTTGTAAGCTATTTGCTTGGTTCTGTCAGCTTTAGTGTACTGCTTGCAAAGTTGCTAAAGGGAATTGATATCCGTCAATACGGAAGCGGAAATGCGGGGGCTACCAATACACTGCGTGTATTGGGTAAAGGTCCTGCAATACTAGTGCTGTTGCTGGATGTGCTGAAAGGGGTGGCCGCTGTATGGTTAGGAACCTGGGTCGGCGGTTGGGGAACCTGGGTTCCGGCTCTTTGCGGAATCGCTGCCATCATCGGACATAATTGGCCGCTCTATTTTCGTTTTCGTGGGGGGAAAGGCATTGCTACTACGATCGGTGTTATGGCTACGCTTTGTTTATGGCCAGCGCTGCTCGCCGGTATCATCGCCATTCTGTCTATCTTTATCACACGTTACGTGTCCCTTGGCTCATTAATATTTGTAGCACTGACACCAGTGGCTTTATTGTTGACAGGATTTACACAACCTGTGCTATGGACCAGTATTATTATTGCGGTCTTCGCCTTCTGGCGGCACCGGACGAATATTGTAAAGATCGTAGAAGGCCGTGAGAACAAGATAGGCTCAAAAGTTAAAGGAGGGAATCGTGTTGTCTGATAAAGTTACCGTACTTGTAGCGGGGAGCTGGGGAACTGCACTGGCTAGTGTGCTGGCTGCAAACCACTCGGAAGTTTATCTGTGGACACGCAACTCTGATCAAGCTGCCGAGATCAATGGCTCTCATACGAATAATAAGTATCTGCCTGGCATCGCTCTGCCAGCTAACATTATTGCAACTACGGATATGGAAACGGCAGTGTCCGGTTCTAAGGCGGTTGTAATTGTAGCTCCGTCATCAGGAATGCGGCAGGTTGCTCGCAGTCTGAAGCCATTCTGGAAGGATGACATGTTATGTGTTCATGCTACGAAGGGCTTTGAGTCGGAAAGTAATAAGCGGATGTCCATCGTAATTGCAGAGGAACTAGGCTGTGACGAAGGGCAGATCGTCGTCCTCTCCGGTCCAAGTCATGCAGAGGAAGTTGTACGCCGGTGTCCTACAACAGTTGTAGTTGCTTCACCTGATGACAAACGTAGCGCCGAAGCGCAGGAATTGTTCATCAACAACGATTTCCGTGTATATACGAATCGTGATCAGGTTGGGGTAGAGCTTGCCGGAGCTCTTAAGAATATTATTGCCCTTGGTGCAGGTCTATCCGATGGCCTTGGATATGGGGACAATGCTAAAGCAGCGCTTTTGACCCGTGGACTCGCCGAGATATCTCGGGTGGGAGTTGAGCTTGGAGCCAATCCTTTGACCTTTGCCGGCCTTGCCGGAATTGGCGACCTTGTTGTGACGGCTACTAGTCAGCACAGCCGTAACTGGCGCGCTGGGTCCATGCTTGGTCAAGGCAAGCCGCTGGCCGAGGTGCTGGAATCCATGGGGATGGTAGTCGAAGGTATTCGTACTACCGAAGCAGCTTATGCAATTTCGCTCAAGCTGGGTGTGCAGATGCCGATTACGGATCAGATTTATCATGTGCTCTTTCAAGGAAGAAGCCCACGCAGTGCGGTTGAAGCCTTGATGGGTCGTGATCGTAAGCCTGAGCTTGAGTCGATCTCCCAGGAAACTTGGGAGCAGTGGCATTCCTGATCCTGTTCACCTTTTTCCGCAAATTCTCATATGTTGTAATGGGGATTGACGGAGGAGGGATGAAAAGTGAGCAGAGATTTTTCCAAGGATGCATTGAACGCCATTAACAAAAAGGCGGGCAAGAACATTACGGAAAGTGCCGTCAAAAAGCTAGCCAGTACGGTAAAGCCAGGAACTACGCAGAATGAAGCCCAGCTCCGCCAGTTAATTAAGCAGGTGTCATCAATGGCGAAAGTGCCGGTCAGTGAAGCTACTGTGCAGGAGATTATCAATGCCGTTAAAAAAGGCGGCGCAGGTTCCAGCACAATGGAGTCTTTAATGAAAATGATGCTTAAAAAATAGCTTTATGTTGGGTGAGCAAAAGAAAACGGATCAATGAATGATTCCGTCGTCTTTTGCTTTTTTTTATATTCCTGATAATTTTCACGAAGCGTAATCTATTTAAAATAATACATAAAAAATGATGTTTTTTTACAGAAAAGGATAAGGTCATGATATAATAGTCCCTAATAAATTACAGGTGAATGGGGGCTTTGACCATGGATCCGATGACAAAAATGTGGTTATCCCTGATTGCGATGCTGATTATGGGATTATCAGTATTTCTTATAACTTTTGCTCGGAGCAAAACCAAGGGATTGCTTAAGGCTGTACTGTCTATACTTGCTTTTGTCATCATGTTAGTGGGCCTATTGGGCGGAGTTGTTTCAATTATGTAAGCAGTTACATAGCGTTGAGGAAGGAAGTAACATCATGAAATCACAAAAAGGAGTTACCGTTGTATTTCTACCAGAAGGTCGTAAAGCTGTTGTGAACCGTGGCATTTCGTTATTAGAGGCTGCTCGTAAAGCAGGAGTGCCAATAACAACTAGATGCGGAGGCAAAGCAGGCTGTCTGATGTGTAAGGTTACAGTCGCGAAGGAAGAGGCTGCTGCACTAAGGCCTCCCGGTGATATTGAGCGGCGTAAGCTTGGATCGGCCTTAGAAGAAGGAACGCGTCTGGCCTGTCAGGCTGCCGTATGGAGCGACGTAACCGTTCAGGTGCCGGAAGATCCACTGAAGGCTGCGGTGCGCCGTAAGCTTGAAGCAGCGCGGCGTGGGGAAGAAGATGAGCTGTGGTAGCGTAAGAATGTCACCGTGGGAGGGACTCGGTTGGAGTTTATAGGATATAAAATGAAACTGAAGGCAGGGGCCAAGCTTTTGCTAGGGATGGTATCGCTCGCGCTTACGCTTTCGGGCTGTCTATACCCAGGTGAAGAGAAGCGGGCTAGTGTTAATTATCGGGAAAGTGTTAAACGGATACAAGCAGCCGTTGATGATTATCAACAGGAGGAAGGGGTACTGCCCATTCTTAATGCGGATGAAACTACTCCAAGGTATGAGAAGTTTCGTATCGACCTGGGGAAGCTGAATAATAAGGGATATTTGGATGATATACCGGCTACCGCTTTTGAGCAGGGTGGAAGTGCTTATTTTCTTATTTTGAATGAGGAAATTGATCCTGTGGTGAAGGTGATGGACCTTGTTACGGTTCAAAAGGTGAATGACGTGCAACGACAGGTTAACCGCTACAAATCAGCTCATGGCGGCAACCTGCCTGTGCTTGATGAGCTATACCCCGGATTGTATACCATTGATCATAAGCAGGCGGGTACAAGCTCTATAACGTTAACTAGTGTCTATTCCGGTCAAGTTCTTGATTTTATCCTGGATAAGGATGGAACTGTCTACGTAGATTATGTTTTTGATATCATGGCTGCCGTCGATAAGAAGGATGGAGAGCACGACAAGAATCAGGACTTGCGACTGGATCTGGAGGAAGCTTCATATTACGTTCCCGTAAAGTCTTTGCCGTATCTATGGATTAATAATCAGCCGATCCCGCAGCCTCCAAGTTAGAGTTAAAGTTCAAAAACGTCTAAGCTTCGGTTTTATCCGGGGCATTAGGCGTTTTTTGTTTATAACCTTTTAATCTCAGCATCCACTAAAAATAGTTCTATCAAAGAATCCTACCTCATAAGATGGATGAGTAAGCTTCCGGGCATCAGACGCCTTGCGGCGCGCAGACTTAACTTTTTTTGAAATTACATTGTGAAATGCGCGAATACGGGTCATAAATTCGTTCCGGATACATATGATGATACTAGTCCAAATGCATGTCCGAGCATTCGGAGTTTAGCGCGGGGCAAGTACGTCCCGGTCGAAAGCAGCTAGGCTTCGGGCGGGCATACGATAAGTCCGGTTGATGTCCTGCAAGGGTCAGATTACCGGCGGAACGCGAAGTCGATGCTCTTCAGGCATTTTTTCTTCGGAGTAATATGAGGAGGGGATCTCTTTTGGAAAAAGTGGATATTTTCAAGGACATTGCCGAGCGTACCGGCGGAGACATTTATCTTGGCGTCGTCGGCGCGGTTCGCACGGGGAAATCGACATTTATCAAGCGCTTCATGGAAACAATTGTCCTGCCAAACATCACGAATGAGGCTGATCGAGTAAGAGCTGTGGATGAGCTTCCGCAAAGCGCAGCAGGCAAAACGATTATGACGACAGAACCGAAGTTTGTGCCAAACAACGCAGTCCAAATTAAGGTTGCGGAAGGGCTTGAGGTTAATGTTCGTCTGGTAGACTGTGTGGGTTACGCTGTAGAGGGTGCAAAAGGTTACGAGGATGAAAATGGACCACGAATGATCTCTACACCTTGGTTTGAAGAGCCTATTCCTTTTCAGGAAGCGGCAGAAATCGGGACACGTAAGGTTATTCAGGAGCATTCAACGCTAGGTGTAGTGGTAACAACAGATGGTACGATTGCAGAAATTCCGCGGAACTCGTACGTGGACTCTGAAGAGCGCGTCATTGCAGAGCTGAAGGAAGTGGGTAAGCCGTTTGTGCTTGTCATTAACTCCACCCGGCCGCGCAGTGAAGAAGCGCAGCAGCTCCGTAACGAGCTAGCCATCAAATACGATATCCCAGTTATGACGCTAAGCGCCGCAAACATGAGCGAAGATGACGTAACTGGTGTGCTGCGGGAAGTGCTTTATGAATTCCCAGTGCATGAAGTAAATGTAAATCTGCCAAGCTGGGTTATGGTGCTTGGAGAAAACCACTGGCTGCGTAGTAGTTATGAGAACTCCGTTCGGGATACGGTAAAAGACATTCGCCGCCTGCGGGATGTTGACCGCCTCGTATCTCAGTTCACCGAATATGACTTTATTGATAAAGCTGGCCTAAGTGGTATGAACATGGGTCAGGGTGTAGCAGAGATCGACCTGTATGCTCCAGAAGAGCTGTACGATCAAGTTCTGATGGAAGTGGTTGGGGTTGAGATCCGCGGCAAGGATCATTTGCTTCAGCTTATGCAGGAGTTCTCACATGCGAAACGAGAATACGACCGATTCTCAGAAGCTTTGGAAATGGTCAAGACTACTGGCTATGGTATCGCGGCTCCATCCTTAGCCGAAATGGCACTCGACGAGCCAGAACTGATTCGTCAGGGTTCTCGCTTCGGGGTTCGCTTAAAGGCTACGGCACCGTCCATTCATATGATTCGGGTGGATGTGGAGTCTGAATTCTCGCCAATCATCGGAACGGAAAAGCAAAGCGAAGAGCTGGTTCGTTATCTGATGCAGGACTTTGAGAATGATCCTATTAAGATTTGGGAATCCGATATTTTTGGCCGCTCCCTACACTCCATTGTAAGAGAAGGAATTCAAGGCAAGATAGCTATGATGCCGGATAATGCGCGCTACAAACTGCAAGAAACGCTTGGCCGCATTATAAATGAGGGTTCTGGCGGACTTATTGCAATTATTCTCTAAGCTGAATATAAATAAATTCAAAGAGTGGGAGAAATCCTGCTCTTTTTATTTGTATATATCCTAAAACTTGATTCCTAGTTCCTATAATAACGGTGAATCTGACTCAATTATTCTGATGAAATAAAGACCTTAACTGCTCTTATAGGTCTAACAAATTAGTTTGAATTTAGATAAATATGCAAGGATAGATGATAATTTCTGCTCCTTTTTTGAGTAACAGCTTGAATTTATGGATGGGCTGTATTACTATAAGTTTGTTGCGCTTCAAGGTCTAAGGGCGCCAAAGTTAAGTTTTAAACGGGATTATCACGTATATTTTACGTTGAAACGGAAACAGTGTATGATACCGGAGAATTTACTCAGGGAGGTGAGAAAACATGAATAAATCAGATTTGATCAATGTAGTTACAGAAGCAACTGAACTTCCCAAGAAGGATGCTACTAAAGCTGTAGATGCGGTTTTCGAAGCAATTACAGAAGCACTGCAAAGCGGTGATAAAGTACAACTGGTTGGATTCGGAAACTTTGAAGTGCGTGAGCGTTCTGCACGTAAAGGCCGTAACCCGCAAACTGGTGAAGAAATCGAAATTCCTGCAAGCAAGGTACCGGCATTCAAACCCGGTAAGGCGCTGAAAGACGGAATCAAATAAAGATTTCTACATACCTATCCCATAGTCTTTTTAAGAACAACTATGCCGCCCTCCAAGGCGGCATTTGTTTTTTGATATACTATGAACTGTATAATAGGTTTAGAGGAGGATGAGTGATGATGGATAAAAATACGGGTACTACTCCGCTTCCAACGGGCAGCGACTATATTGTGGTTAAGGCTAAAGATAATGGCGTTCAGGTCATTGGGTTAACCAGAGGTACAGATACACGTTTTCATCATACAGAGAAGCTGGATAAGGGCGAGGTATTGATTGCCCAGTTTACTGATCATACCTCAGCGATGAAGATCCGCGGTAAGGCTGAAATATGGACAAAGCACGGACAATTGGAAAGTGAAAGCTGAAAAGCAGGCATAGCCTGCTTTTTTTCAAAATATAGTAAAGATAAATGATCGTATTCCGCTAAGAGTGGGAATTATGGATAAGGGGGCGTGTTCATGAACAAGGCCTGGTGGGTTGGAGCCGTATTACTCTTGACTGCAACCTCTGCTGTAATATTGCCCAAAGTGGCAGATATGGATTCAACCTTACAGCAGCGAAATGGTGCGGTGGAGACTTTTACTGGCGGCCATAACACGGTGCTAGACAACGAGAATCTTGTTGATGTTCTTGGCGCACTTCCATTGACCTTATCCATTGATAGCGTAGGCTGGGAGGATCACGTTCTGTCTCTGGATTTAAAAGTGAGCGGAAATGATCATGAACCCCAGGAGCTTTATCGAAATATGGCACAGACTATTTCTTTTGCTTTTCAAGAAACCTCGAATGTGGATCAGCTTCTGCTGCGCATCGTGGTCATGGATAAATGGCTGGATAGCCGCCGGCTGCTGCTAGCAGGGGATATCAGGCGCCCAGAGTGGTCCGTTGAACTCCAGAATGAACTTCAGTCTGCGGGTAATCTCCCCATATCCGAGCGTCTCAAGACGGGCTTCCGTATTAGTGAGACTGAGCTCTGGAAGAAGCAGTTCATTTATCCTTGAGAAGAATAAAAGAAACTCAGTTGTATCACAGTGCGTGACAAAAAAACATGTGATATAATAGACAAGATTGTGAACAAAGGAATTAATATAAATGTCAATGGCTTCGGAGGCTGAAATGAAACCGTACTGCATACCGCAACTGGCAAAACCCTACACCGACTACGACATGATTCAGAAGCATACGGATTTGCCGCCGTTTTCTGATGGCCGGGGTCATTTGTTATATATTTTTCTAAACCATGGATCTTCTGTAAAAGGAAGTACCGGTGAGTTGTATACGCTCGTAACCGCACTTATTCAACTTGGACTAGATACACATGAGGTAATTGACCGCTCGAATGATAGACGCGGTGGAGATCCTATGCGTTCCCGTCAATTAAAGGTATTGGCTGGCGATTATTTTAGTAGCTGGTTTTACCATCTGCTTGCAAAGAGTGATCAGATTGAGATGGTTGGAATCTTGAGTAAGGCGATTGCTGATTTCAATGTCTTGAAAGCGAACCTCTATGTGAAGATGAGAGGAATCCGTCTTTCGGCTGAACAATACTTGCGGCACATGGTACAGCTCAATATGCGGCTGTTCCTTTCTTTTACGCCCATGATCGAGAATTCATTAGTGGAATTGTGGGAGAAGTTATTGACAGAGTTCAGTCAGTGCGAAACTGTTGCCATAGAGCTTCAGCGTTGTGATAACCTTGAGAATGCTAGCAATGGTTATTGCTACTGGAAGATGCTGGAGTCAGCGACAGAGGAAGAACGCAAACAGCTTCAAGACCAGAACCTTGATCAGAAGGACTGGAAGATGCTGAAGATGAAATATAAATGTGATTCTCTGCTGACGGACAAGCTCCATCAGTCGATTCAGTCGATTCAGGGACTATTACAAAGCGTTAAAGACGAAAGCCTGCTTAGAGAGCTTGAGATAGCGCTGGATCGTATTCTCCTGCAGATGAAAGTCTCAGGACAAGCAGCCGTGGAGGGTTAGTGGATGACTATGGACAAAACTACAACTGCTGTGGGTGATAACAGCAAGCCGAAGGAACAGTTTGTGCACTCGGTGTTTGAGAGTATTGCAGGTAAATATGACTTGATGAATGACATCTTAAGCTTTCGCCGCCATAAGGCTTGGCGTAAGTTCACGATGAAGAAGATGGGCATGAAGCGCGGGGATTCAGCTGTAGACTTATGCTGCGGCACTTGCGATTGGAGCATTGCCTTGGCCGAAGCCACACAGACAGGGAATGTGATAGGACTCGACTTCAGTGCAGGCATGCTTGAAGTGGGGCGCCGTAAGGTGGAGGAGCGCAAGCTTCAGGACCGGATCTCTCTTGTACAGGGTAACGCTATGGAGTTGCCTTTTGAAGACAACGCATTCGATTATGCAACGATTGGTTTTGGACTCCGCAACGTACCGGATCTTGTTCAAGTACTGAACGAGATGAAACGGGTGGTGAAGCCCGGAGGAATGGTGGTCTGCCTGGAGCTTTCCAAGCCGATGAAACAACCATTTAAAGGTATCTATTTCTTTTATTTTCAGCGTGTACTTCCATTGCTGGGCAAGTTATTCGCTAAAAGGTATGAGCAATACAAATGGCTGCCAGAATCGCTGGCGCTGTTCCCTGACCGGGAGCAATTAGCTGCTATTTTCCGTGAAACCGGACTGCAAAAAGTGGAATCCTTCCCCTTGACCGGAGGCATCGCGGCATTACATATTGGGCTCAAGGAGAACGGGAATGTTTAAGAAAATCGGTATCTTTTTACAAATGATCAAGTTTGAACATACGGTATTTGCTTTACCTTTTGCTTTTATGGGTGCTTTACTTGGTTCCGTTGTCATGTTTGGCACGCTACCTACCTGGAGCCAGATTGGTTGGATCGTAGTGGCTATGTTTGGGGCACGGAGCGCTGCTATGGGGTTGAACCGACTGATTGACCGGATAAGTGATGCTAAGAATCCACGCACAGCGGGAAGAGCTATTCCTGCAGGATTATTGAAGATCGGTGAAGTCGTCATTTTTATCGGCATTTCGTTTTTCTTACTCTTTTGGGCAGCCTTTAAGCTGAATCCTTTGTCGGCCAAGCTCTTGCCGATCGCAGTTTTCCTTCTTGTCATTTATTCATTTACTAAGCGCTTTACATGGGCCTGCCATCTTATCCTCGGTCTGACCATTGCGCTTGCACCTTTAGGCGGCTGGGTAGCTGTAACTGGTAGTGTGAATTGGACTTCAATGGTATTTTATTTCACTATTGTGTTTTGGACTGCAGGTTTTGATGTAATTTATTCTTGTCAGGATGTTGAGTTTGATCTAAAAGAGGGTTTGAAGTCCATTCCGGTTCGGTTCGGGGTTCAAGGTGCACTCTTTATTGCCCGCGTATTTCACATTCTCACGGCGATTGGATTCGTATCGTTGCTGTTTATGACGGATTTAAGCTGGTGGTATGTAGCAGGCATGATCATCGCATATATTATTCTCTTTTATGAGCACTACATTGTATCTCCGAGTGACCTTAGCCGTCTGCAGACTGCTTTTTTCACTATGAACGGCGTATTGAGCATCGTAGTGTTCTCTTTCACTTTGATTGACTTGGTGGTGCAGTTCTACTAATGACGCTTACTAAACCGAAAAACATCGTGGTTGGAATTACAGGAGCTAGCGGTGCGATATATGGTGTTCGTCTAACTGAAACCTTGCTATCACTAGGATACTCCGTGCATTTGGTAGTTAGTAATGCGGGCTGGCGCGTATTTAAGGAAGAACTTGGCTATATCGCATCAGACCGGGAGGGCTTTTTGAACGAAAGGTTCAAAGGCTATCCCGGTTCTCTGCTTTATCATCCTGTTGCGGATATCGGCGCATCCATTGCAAGTGGTTCGTTTCGTGTGGAAGGGATGATTATTATGCCTTGCTCTATGGGAACATTATCCGCGGTAGCGAATGGGACTTCTGATAATCTGATGACACGTGCTGCTGACGTTATGCTCAAGGAAGGCCGCCCACTGGTGCTTGTACCTCGTGAGACTCCACTGCATGCTATTCATCTAGAGAATATGTTGAAGCTGTCCCGTCTGGGAGTTCGGATGATTCCCGCAATGCCGGCTTTTTATTTTGGGCCGCAAAGTATGGATGATCTGATTAATTTCATGGTGGGCAAAGTGCTTGACAGCTTTAATATTGAACACAATTTATTTCGAAGATGGGGGGATTGAAAGGATGGACAATAACAGCCACACCATCATCGGCAAAATCAGCTATACCAACTCATGGCCGGTATTTCACAATTTTCATCCCTCTGCATTGAAATATCCTGCAGAAATGGTGAGTGAGGTACCTGCCATTCTTAATCAGGGGATGAGCCGTGGAACTATTCATGTAGGTGCTTTATCCTCTTTTGCTTATGCTGAGGCCAGTGACAAATTATTACTTCTACCTGATTTATCGGTTAGCGCGGACGGTCCTGTGAGATCAATATTCCTTTTTTCCAGGGTGCCATTTGCTCAGATTGGCAGTGGTAAGATCGCTGTTACGAATACTTCTGCAACCTCGGTAAATTTGCTGAAAATTTTAATGGAAAAAGCTTTTGGCAATAAACCGGAGTATATTAGCGCTAATCCTGATTTGGATGCCATGATGCATGAAGCGGATGCCTGTTTATTAATTGGTGATAATGCTATTAAGGCCTCATGGCAGGATCAAGGTTATATCGTTACTGATCTAGCTGAGGTTTGGAAGGAATGGACGGGCTTAGGGATGACCTTTGCGGTCTGGGCAGTGAACCGAAAGGCTGCTGAGGACAAACCGGAGGCTATTTCTGAGATTGCAGAGGCTTTTGCCGAGAGTAAAATGCGGGGATTGAGAGATTTAGATCCTATTGTACAAGCAGCTTGTTCTAACATTGGAGGAACAAAGTCTTATTGGGAAGGGTACTTCCGCAATTTATGTTATGATTTTGGAGAAAGGCAGCAGCAAGGTTTGAACCTCTATTTCCGCTATGCCTATGAGATGGGCCTGCTGCCGCAGGAAGTGAAGATGGAGATTTGGAGCCATAAACTGTTGACACGGGTGAAAGAATGAAACGACTGCAAATATTCGGATTACTGAACAGAGATATGGATCAGATTGAAAAGGAGCTGTACCGCAGTGTACAGGGGGATGACGATCTGCTTACAGAAACTTCCCTGCATTTATTAAAGGCAGGCGGCAAAAGGTTACGTCCCGTATTTGTCCTAATGGGCGGGAAATTTGGTAAGTATGATCTGGAAAAGCTGAAACGGGTGGCGATACCGTTAGAGTTGATCCATAGCGCTTCACTGGTCCATGATGATGTGATCGACGATGCAGAATTGCGCCGTGGTGAACTCACCGTGAAAGCAAAATGGGGCGATAAAATTGCCATGTACACTGGTGACTACATATATGCAAAAGCGCTGGTTATGACTACGGAGCTGAAGAATCCACGAATTCATCAAATTCTGTCTAAGGCGATGATCGAAATGTCGATCGGAGAGATGGAGCAGATTCGTGACTTTTTCAACAGTGAGCAAAGTGTACGTCATTATCTACGGCGTATCCGCCGCAAAACAGCCCTGCTGATTGCGGTTAGCTGCCAACTAGGAGCACTTGCTGCTGAAGCAGATCCAGAAGTAGCTCGTCTGCTTTATAATTATGGTTACAACGTGGGTATGGCGTTCCAGATTCGTGATGATTTACTGGATCTCTCAGGCACAGAGAAACAGATCGGTAAACCTCCGGGCAGTGATATGCGGCAAGGAAACATTACACTTCCAGTGATTTATAGTCTTGAAGATGAGCGACTGCGCGAGTCATTGCTTGAGGAACTGAAGTCTATACGTGAGGGCCATAGCACGGTAGGACGTGCGATTGATCTCATTCTTTCCGGTGACGGAATCGCCCGTTCTGAGGAGCTCGCTTCACGTTATATCGACAAGGCGCTGGCGGCGCTGGAACAATTGCCTAACAATAAGACTAAGCGCAATCTGCGCGATATTGCGTATTTTATAACAGGAAGAAGTTATTGATCTTCTGGTGAGATTGAAATTAAACGTTTCCAGAAAGCAATGTTTCTGTTAAGATAGCGTCAAAACAACCCTTCAAATGGGAAAATGGAGAGTGCTTCTATGGAAAAGACGTATCTGATGGTCAAGCCTGATGGAGTTCAACGTGGATTAATAGGGCGTATTGTTGCCCGCTTTGAGGATAAGGGGTTTAAATTGGTCGCGGCTAAACTGATTACAGTCAGTGAGGATCAAGCGAAAAGACATTATGCTGAGCATGCAGGCAAAGACTTTTTTTCAGAGCTGGTCTCTTTCATCACTTCAGGTCCAGTGTTTGCAATGGTATGGGAAGGCGATGATGTCATAACTTTATCCCGGACACTCATAGGCAAGACAAAAGTTGGAGAAGCTCTGCCAGGCACGATTCGTGGCGACTTTGCCAGCCATACACCACTTAATTTAATTCATGGATCAGATTCGCCTGAAAGTGCAGAACGGGAAATAGCTAATTTCTTTGCTCCAGATGAACTGAATCAGTATAACAAAGACATCGCAGTCTGGATGTAAGGTCCAGGTAGGAGGCAGGGGATTAACATGTCTGATCGTAATGTTGCAGCATTAACAACAGATCCAGATTATAGCGGATTTATTCACAACGTTAAACAAAGCACCGGAATTGATCTGGCTCAATATAAAGAAGCGCAGATGAAGCGGCGTTTGACGACTCTTCGGATGAAGAATGGGTATCATACCTTCAGTGATTTTTTTGCAGCGATGATGAAAAATAAGGACTTATTTTATGAATTTTTAGATCGAATGACGATCAATGTCTCTGAGTTCTGGCGGAATCCGAATCGCTGGGAAGTTTTGCGGGATATTATCCTACCTGACCTCCAGCAGTCGGGCCGCAAATTAAAGCTGTGGAGCGCGGCGTGTTCCACTGGCGAAGAGCCTTACACGCTGGCTATGATTTTGTCGGACAAGAATATATTGGCGCAGACAGGCATTCTTGCCACTGACATTGATGATGGCGCTTTATCCAAAGCAAAGCAGGGTCTTTATTTGGAACGTTCTTTAAAGGATGTGCCCAAAGACGTGGCAGCACGTTATTTTACACCGGAAGGTCCTGTCTTCAAGGTCAGCGATTCACTTAAGAAAAACATAGATTTCCGCAAACAGAATCTCCTCTTGGATAAGTTCGACGAAGGCTTCGATCTTATTATCTGTCGCAATGTAATGATCTATTTTACTGAAGAGGCGAAGAACAAGCTCTATCATAAGTTTTCGGCTAGCTTACGTCCGGGTGGTTATTTGTTTGTGGGCAGCACAGAGCAAATCTTTACACCGGCTCAATATGGCTTTGAATCGACGGAAACTTTTTTCTATCGTAAAAAATAAATACTTTTTGCTCCTTCGCCATTAACTTCAAAGGTATACTTTCGCAAAAGTTCAGTGATACTGGATAGTAGAATCTGTACGCTAAGTGAAAGGAAAGTTAAACCGATGGACAAAAGCAAGGTCATTGCCGCGTACAAACGAGGCTTTATCACCGTTCGTGAGTGCGGGCAAATTCTCGGTGTGGAGGAAATGCAATTGGAGCGCCTTTTGCAGCTGGAAGAGCGTAAGTCTACATTCCCTCCACCAAGCCAGCGGCTCGGCAGCTAACAAGCTGAAGACCGAGCCGAGGAGCGCCATTCATACTCTTAAGGGTATGGATGGCGCTTTTTATTTCGGTATACATAGAGTGTTTCTAGAGAGAGCCCTTTCTTGTCAAAGCGGATTCCCTATACTATAATGAGCAAAGATCATAGGATTTTAGCGGTTTACAGTTTAAAAGTATAAAAGGGGGAAGACATCATGAGTTTACGCTATTTAACAGCGGGGGAAACGCACGGCCCCCAGCTAACGGCTATTATTGAGGGATTGCCAAGTAATTTAACTTTGGATTTTGAAGAGCTTAACTTTCAATTGCATCGTCGACAAAAGGGATACGGACGTGGACGCCGCATGCAGATTGAGAAAGATACGGCACAAATTGTAGGTGGAGTACGTCACGGCTATACTACGGGTGCTCCGGTAGCCTTGGTAGTAGAGAACAAGGATTGGACTCACTGGAAGAACATTATGAATATTGAACCTATTCCAGGCAGTGATGAAGAAAAACGCCGGGTAAATCGGCCGCGCCCTGGACATGCAGATTTGAATGGTGGATTGAAGTACAATCATACGGATCTTCGCAACGTTTTGGAGCGCTCCAGTGCCCGCGAAACCGCAGCCAGAGTTGCATGTGGCGCTGTAGCCAGACAGCTGCTGGCAGCCTTTGGTGTGAAAGTAGCAGGTCAAGTCATTCGCATTGGTGAAATTGAGGCACCTGCAAATGATCTGCCTATCGATGAGCTGATTGAACGGACAGAACAGTCTTCTGTCAGAGTTGTCGACAAAGAAACGGAACAGAAAATGGAGGCTTACATAGATCAGATCAAGGAAGAGGGCGACTCCATCGGTGGAATCGTTGAATGTATCGTCGAAGGACTGCCCATCGGACTTGGCAGCTATGTACAGTCAGACCGGAAGCTGGACGGGGCGATCGCTGGGGCAGTGATGTCGATTAATGCCTTCAAAGGCGTTGAAATCGGTATTGGATTTGAAGCAGGAAAATTGCGTGGATCGCAAGTCCATGATGAAATTATGTATGAAGCTTCTAAAGGATACTATCGCGCAAGCAATCGTTTAGGCGGTTTTGAAGGCGGGATGACGAATGGCATGCCTGTAGTGGTTCGTGGGGTTATGAAGCCTATTCCTACCTTGTATAAGCCACTTCAAAGTGTAGATATCGATACGAAAGAACCTTTTACAGCTCAAGTAGAACGTTCAGATGCATGTGCGGTTCCAGCGGCATGTGTAGTTTTGGAAAGCGTAGTGGCATGGGAAGTTGCCAAAGCTTTTCTTGATAAGTTCGGCGGGGATTCTCTCGAGGAAATTAAAGCGAACTATGAAAACTATCTTGCACAATTGGAGAGTTATTAATCATGCGTACAATCAATGTAGATTTGGGAGATCGTTCTTATCCAATCCACATCGGTAGTGGTCTGCTGCACAACATTGGCCAGTACTGTGCTGAAGCTGGACTGTCCACTCGCAGCCCACTACTGGTTGTGAGTGATAGTGAAGTAGCTCCACGGTATTTACCGGCACTTGAAGAAGCTCTAAGTCAGCAAGGCTATACCGTAGTAAGCCATATTATGCCGGCAGGGGAAGCATCCAAATCATTAACCGTGTATGAAGAGGTTATGACGACCGCAATTCAAGCGGGACTAGATCGCAACTCAGCGGTGTTGGCTTTAGGTGGCGGGGTTGTTGGTGATTTAGCTGGTTTTGTAGCAGCTACCTACATGCGCGGAATAGGATTTTTACAAATTCCAACGACGATTCTAGCCCATGACAGCAGCGTAGGCGGCAAAGTGGCTGTCAATCATCCACTAGCCAAAAATATGGTTGGTGCGTTCTATCAACCTTCGCTGGTGCTTTACGATTTGGATACCCTTCGCACGCTTCCGCCACGCCAAGTCTCTTCTGGCTTAGCTGAAGTAGTGAAGCATGGTCTGATTATGGACAAAGAATTTGCATATTGGTGCCGTGAACATGCTGATGAGCTGCTTGCTTTGAATGCTGAAGCCCTCGGCTATGCCCTTGAGCGCGGTTGTGCGATCAAAGCTCATGTCGTGGCGAACGATGAACGTGAGCATGGACTTCGGGCGATCCTGAATTTAGGCCATACGATCGGCCATGCTATTGAAGCGGTTGGCGGATACGGTGTGTTTTTGCACGGTGAAGCGATTGCGATTGGAATGGCGGGTTCGGCGCTGCTGGCTGTAAAGCTTGGACGTGACCGATCCATTTATGAGGATACAGTATCTATGTTATCTGCACTTTCACTGCCTATACAGCTTCCTTCTGAATATGATGAAGAGGAGCTAATGGAAGCAATGATGCATGATAAGAAATTCAAAGAAGGCAGAATGACTTTTATTGTGCCTGATGCCATAGGAGCCGTTAGTATTGTAAACGATGTACAGGAATCGCTTGTGCGAGAGGTTCTCGCAGAGCTAAAAAAGGAGGGGAAACCGTGGTAAATCGAGGGATTCGCGGAGCAACTACCGTGATTAATAACGAAGAAACAGAGATTTTGCGTGAAACTGTTGTGCTGCTGCGGGAGATCGTTGAACGCAATAATGTTATAGCTGAGGATATTAGCAATGTATGGATTACGATGACCAATGATCTGGATGCTACTTTTCCGGCAAGAGCCATTCGTGAGATTGAGGGCTGGGAAATGGTGCCGCTTATGTGTTCAACGGAGATCCCGGTCAAAGGCAGCCTGCCGATGTGTATCCGGTTAATGGTGCAGTTTAATACGGATAAATCACAGCGTGAGATCCGCCATGTGTATCTGAATGAAGCTCAGAAGCTTCGTCCAGATTTGTCGCAGAGTAAGTCTTAAATTTGAGTTGTGGGTTGTCAATGACCCTTGTCATCATGTATAGTGTAATTAGCCGAGTATAGAAGAGTTTAGTTGAGTTGAGATGAGTATAGTTGAGCAGAGTGCAAGAAATTTTTGCGAATATAAGAAAGTATATACATTTCTTATATTTCACGCATATACGCTTACCGTCCTTATAAGGACGCTGAAGACGTTTATGCCTGATTAGCAGTTTTTGTGTACACAGAGTCTTTATTTTGATATGTACTGGAGTGTTATTTCACATCCGTGATGTATCTTATTTAGAGATAAGTCTGTAGGCACAACATAACGATGCTGATCATTGCTCAAAAACATATACTTACTTACACAAACCCTCTACTTTGGTAGAGGGTTTTTCTGTGTTTCGGAAAGATTTATATAACTAAGGGGGCATCTAAAAATGACGAATCCGAGTGTTCAAGAGGTGGTAAAGCTGTCGCAGGATTATAATCTGATTCCTGTTGTGAAGCGGCTGCTGGCTGATATGGAAACACCTATCCGGTTATTCCAACGTTTTGCTGAACGTGACCGCGCGTTCTTACTAGAAAGTGTAGAGGGTGGCAAACAATGGGCCCGGTATTCGTTCATCGGCAGCGATCCCTTTTTAATGATATCGGGAAAAAAGGGTGCAATTAACGTAGAGATCGACGGGAAGAAAAAACAGCTGCATGGTAAGCCGATTGAGGAGCTTAAGGCGCTGCTTCGTTCATACCGTAGCCCTAAGCTGGATGAGATGCCCCCATTTACTGGAGGAGCTATCGGATTTTTTGGATATGATCTGCTGCAATATTATGAGAAGCTGCCTGAGCATCCAGTAGATGATCTCCAAATGGATGATATCCGGTTTATGTTCTGTGATCGCATCATTGTTTTTGATCATGTGAAACAACAAATTCTCCTAGTTGGCAACCTGCATGTTAAAGACGGTGATACGGACTCAGATATCAAATCCAATTACGAAAGCTTAAGTCGTAAGCTTGAGGATATGGCCGAAGAGCTGCAAAAGGAAGGGCCAAAGGAAAATGTGAACCGCCGCAGCATTCCGCAGGATATTGAGCTGGGTGAGATTCATTCGAACCTGACTAAAGAACAATATATCAACAACGTAGAACAAGCGAAGGAATACATTCGGGCTGGCGATATTTTTCAAGTGGTGTTGTCGCAGCGCCTGCATATTGAAACGGAAGTTTCTCCACTGCATGTATACCGGATGCTCCGGACGCTTAACCCATCTCCATATATGTATTATTTGAAAATGGATGAAGAGATTATTGTTGGAACCTCACCGGAAGCACTCGTAAAGGTAGATGGAAATCGTGTGGAGACACGGCCGATTGCCGGAACAAGGCCAAGAGGTGAAAGTGAAGCTTCGGATCGTGCTTACGCCGCGGAGCTGCTGGAGGATGAAAAAGAACGTGCAGAGCATTTGATGCTAGTTGATCTAGGTCGTAATGATTTAGGAAGAGTGTCCAAATTCGGTTCTGTAAAATGTGATTCCTTTATGGAAATTGAAAGATACTCTCATGTCATGCATATGGTATCGAATGTGTCAGGCACGCTTAGCGAGGATAAAGATTTCTTTGATGCCTTTCTCTCCTGTCTGCCAGCCGGTACTGTCTCAGGAGCACCTAAGCTACGGGCAATGGAGATTATTGCTGAATTGGAGCGAGAAGCCCGTGGTGCTTATGCGGGGGCGATTGGATATTTGGGATTCTCGGGAAATATGGATTCATGTATCACCATCCGTACAATCATCTTCCGTAAGGGCAGAGCATATGTGCAGGCTGGGGCGGGTATCGTTTGGGACTCGGTTCCGGAGAAAGAGTATGAAGAGACGGTGAATAAAGCGAAGGGCATGCTAAAAGCTATTCGTATGGCAGAGGCTATGTTCCCACCCGAGATAAAAGAGAAACAAGTCATCAATCAAGATTACATGTACGCATATACCCCTGAACAGGTGGTTTGATTAATAAAAAAGATTACATTAAGGCTGGGAGGATGAACATTATGGATGCAACAAAATTGATACAATCAGGAATCGCTGGACTAATCGAAGGCAAAAGTCTGACACGTGTGGAAGCACGGGATATAATGGGCGCAATCATGCTGGGAGATGCTTCACAGGCGCAAATCGGATCACTGCTGACCGCTTTACGGATTAAGGGAGAGACCGTGGAGGAGATTACGGGGTTTGCGGAAGCCATGAGAGGTTTCGGCACACCTGTCCTTACTGAAAAAGCGCGTCTGCTAGATACATGTGGTACGGGCGGTTCCGGCATCCATAAGTTTAATATTTCTACCGCCTCAGCGATTATTTCATCAGCGGCTTCGGTACGAGTTGCCAAACATGGCAACCGCTCAGCTTCCGGTAGAGCAGGAAGTGCAGATGTACTTGAAGCTCTGGGCGTCAACATTCATCTGAATGCGGATCAGGCTCGGGAATGCTTGGATCGAATCGGCATTTGTTTTTTATTCGCGCAAATCTATCATCCTTCGATGCGGCATGCGGCAGCACCGCGTAAAGAGCTTGGAGTGCGGACGATTTTTAATATGCTTGGTCCGCTTACGAATCCCGCGGGTGCTGACCGTCAGCTGCTGGGGATTTATGATCGGAATAAGACAGAGACGGTGGCTAATGTCCTGAAGGAGCTGGGGTCCAAGCGTGCGATGGTTGTTAGCAGCGTGGATGGTCTGGATGAAATCAGCATCTCGGCCCCTACATTAGTGTCTGAGCTAAAAGAGGGCATCGTAACCACGTATGAGGTAACGCCAGAGGCATTAGGTCTTAACAGACATCCACTGGAAGCTGTGCTGGGTGGAGATGCAGCTGAAAATGCGGCGATTATTACCTCGGTCCTTCAAGGGCAGATGAATCCTTATCGTGATATCGTTCTTGCTAACGCCGGAGCCTGTATATATGTTGCTGGTTTGGCAGATACCATGGCCGGAGGCGTAGAGAGAGCAAAAGATGTAGTGGATTCAGGCAAGGCACTATCCAAGCTTAATCAGCTTGTAGCTATGACGGAGGAACTTAATTATGTATCTTGATAAAATTGTCGCGACTAAGATTAAAGAGGTTGAAGTGCTCAGTAAAAACTTTTCGTTGGCACAAGCAGAGCGTGATATTGCGCTTCTTCCGGCAACAAGAGGTTTTCGTAAGGCTCTGACCCAAGGGAAGAACAGAGATATGGGCTTGATCGCTGAGGTGAAGAAGGCTTCTCCTTCCAAAGGGTTGATCCGTGAGGATTTTGATCCTGTTTCCATTGCAAAAGGGTATGAAGCTGGAGGTGCAGATTGCTTATCTGTTCTGACGGACACAGAATATTTCCAGGGCAGCGCAGCTTATCTGCAGCAAGTGAAGGAAGCTGTAAAACTGCCGCTGCTTCGCAAAGATTTTATTATCGATGAGAAGCAGATCTACGAAGCACGTCTTCTCGGAGCGGATGCCGTGTTGTTGATCGTCGCTATTTTGACACCAGCACAACTGTCTCATTTTATAGATATAGCTTCAGGGCTTGGATTGGATATCTTGATTGAGGTGCATGACCGAAATGAACTGGCGGTTGTACTGAGCACAGAAAAGATAACCCAACCTAACGTCCTGCTAGGAATTAATAACCGTAATCTACGTACCTTTGAGACCTCTTTGGAGACAACAGCCGAGCTGGCAGCTCTTGTGCCGCAAGGTGTTCCAGTGATCAGCGAAAGCGGAATTTCCGGGTCAAAAGACATCGGCTACCTAAGAACTACTGGTGCTCACGGAGTGCTTGTTGGGGAGTATCTAATGCGTCAAGCTAACGTAGAGGATGCGGTTAACGGTTTGCTCGGTGAGCTTCCTAACGGAAAGGACCGTGTCCGGCATGGCTGAGACATTAGTAAAAATCTGTGGACTTCAGGACGTTGAAGTGCTAAAATCTATGTTACACTTACCACTAGATTATATCGGATTTGTTTTTGCACCTAGCCGCCGGAAGGTATCCATAGAGCGTGCTGCCGAACTGATTGCAGAGCTTCCAAATTGGAAGACTGGTGAAATTCCTAAGGCTGCCGGGGTTTTTGTTAATCCGGAGCTGAATGAGTTGAACGAATTGCTGTCTGTGGTGCATTTAGATGTAATTCAGCTCCATGGACAGGAGAGCCCAGCTTTTTGCCAGCAGGTTCGCCAAGCTTATCCACAGGTTCAGGTATGGAAGGCACTGTCCGTTGCTGATCAAGAGCGGGATAAAGCTGAAAATGAATATACCTTGGAAGATTACGCAGCTGCAGTAGATGCGGTTTTATTAGATACTTATGATCCATTGCAGAGAGGCGGCTCTGGCCGAACCTTCGCATGGAACAAATTACCTGTGTACCAAGAAATTGCAGTACAACATGACTTGCCCTTGTTTATGGCTGGAGGGCTTCATTCAGATAATGTTGGTGAATTGCTTGATACCTATGTCCCGTATGGGGTAGACGTGTCGAGTGGAGTAGAGACTGACGGCATTAAGGATATTCAAAAAATGACAGCTTTTGTGGAAAGGGTGAAGCAATCATGATACAAGTACCGGACCAGCATGGACGTTTCGGTTCATTCGGAGGCCGCTTCGTGCCCGAGACTTTGATGAATGCATTGATTGAGTTGGAGGAGGCCTACCGTAAGTTTTCGGCAGATCCAGCTTTTCAGGAAGAAATAGATTATCTATTAAAGCAGTATTCCGGACGGGAGACCCCGCTGTATTATGCGGAACGTCTAAGCAAACATTTGGGAGAAGCTAAAATATATTTGAAGCGTGAAGATTTGAATCATACAGGTGCCCATAAGATTAACAATGCGATTGGTCAAGGGATTTTGGCCAAAATGATGGGGAAAACGAAGGTAATCGCTGAGACTGGTGCGGGTCAACATGGTGTAGCCACAGCTACAGTTGCAGCTCTGCTAGGTATGGAATGTAAGGTGTTTATGGGGGAAGAGGATACGCGTCGCCAGGCCCTTAACGTATTCCGGATGAAGCTGCTTGGTGCAGAAGTGATTCCCGTTACTTCCGGATCGCGCACATTAAAAGATGCCGGCAATGAAGCGCTTCGCTACTGGGTTAGCAATGTAGACGATACCTTCTATATATTGGGTTCAGCTGTAGGACCGCATCCTTATCCGATGATGGTCCGTAACTTTCAGCGGGTTATTGGGGATGAAACACGGCGCCAGATTCTGGAGGCTGAAGGAAGGCTGCCGGATGTGCTCGTAGCTGCTGTAGGCGGTGGCAGTAATGCTATCGGTATGTTCTATCCATTTGTTGAGGATGAAAGTGTCGGTATGATTGGTGTAGAGGCGGCTGGTAAAGGCATTGATACCCCTTTTCATGCGGCAACAATGAGTAAAGGAACTCATGGCGTATTCCAGGGATCGATGAGTTATCTCCTGCAGGATGAGCATGGACAAGTAACAGAAGCACATTCCATCTCCGCAGGCCTGGATTATCCTGGTGTGGGTCCTGAACACTCCTATCTAAAAGATATCGAACGCGCAAAATATGTCCCGATTACAGATGCAGAGGCGCTAGATGCACTGAAGCTGCTATGCGTAACGGAAGGCATTATTCCAGCGTTAGAATCGGCGCATGCGATAGCACATGTTGTAAAAATGGGTCCAACCCTTACTAAGGATGATATTGTTGTCATCTGCCTGTCAGGCCGGGGAGACAAAGACGTAGAATCCATTATGGCGTATACAGAAGGGAAGGGAACTGAATGACAACCCAAACTACAAACCGGATGGATTTGGTATTCCGGAAGCTTAAAGCTGAGAACCGGACCGCATTGATTCCTTTTCTGACTGTTGGAGATCCAGATTTGGAGACTACTCTTGCCATCATCACTGAATTGGAGACAGCAGGGGCAGATATTCTGGAGCTAGGAGTACCATACTCTGATCCGCTTGCAGACGGCCCTGTAATTCAGCGAGCATCTGCCCGGGCACTGCGGGGTGAAGTTCACCTGCGCACTTGCATGGAGACCGCGTTAAAGGCTCGTGAAGCCGGCAGCAGTTTGCCATTTATCTTGTTTTCTTATTACAATCCTATCCTGCAAATGGGTCTAGATACGTTTTTTGCTGATCTGAACAAGCATGAAATCAGCGGACTTATTATCCCGGATCTTCCCGTTGAGGAATCAGCGGAGATGCGGCGCCGTAGTGATGAAGTTGGAGTCAACCTCATTCCTTTAGTTGCACCCACCTCAAGCGAACGTATTGCAAAGATTGTATCCGGTGCGAGCGGGTTTATCTATTGTGTATCTTCATTAGGGGTGACTGGAGAAAGATCCTCTTTCCATGCGGATGTAGAAGCCTTTATTGATTCCGTTCGTCAAGCTACGGATCTGCCAGTGGCTGTAGGATTTGGGATCTCTACTGGCGAACAGGTTGCCCGTTTTGCTCAGATTTGCGATGGTGTTGTAGTAGGGAGTGCCATTGTCCGCAAAATAGAAGAGGTAATTCCGTTGCTCGATCATCCTGATACGCGGAATGAGGGACTGTTGCAAATTCGAGAATTTGTGGCACAATTAAAAAGACCATAACAGTGTCATTCTGACCTGTGTATAGTGGAGTAATCAACTATGGAGAGCGAGGACTATTGTATGAATCCAAAACCGAATATAGTTAATCTCCCTGTCTACAAACCAGGGAAACCTATAGACGAAGTCAAGAAGGAGCTTGGCTTAAGTGAGGTTATTAAGCTTGCATCCAATGAGAACCCGTATGGAGCTTCACCGAGTGCAAAAGAAGCAATTCTAGCAGAACTTGAGAATCTTTATCTTTATCCGGACGGCTCAGCCGTTGAATTGACTTCAGCACTTTCCAGCCGTCTTGGCGTGAATAACGACAACATTATTTTTGGCTGTGGCTCAGATGAGATTATTGCACTTATTGCTCGTGCCTTTTTCTTGCCGGGTGATGAGACAATCATGGCGGACCAAACCTTCTCCGTGTATAAGAGTAACGCAGACATCGAAAGTGCGGTATCTATTGAGGTGCCACTTGTAAAAGGTACCCATGATCTGGATGGGATGCTGGCCCGTATAACGGACCGCACTAAGGTTATCTGGATCTGTAATCCGAATAACCCAACAGGTACGATTGTTCCAGAGGAAGCTTTGGTTTCTTTCCTGGATGCTGTGCCTTCCAATGTAATGGTTGTCCTTGATGAGGCATACTGTGAGTATGTAACAGATCTTTCATACTCCAATGGTATCCAGTTACTGACTCGTTACAAGAATCTGGTTGTGCTTCGCACCTTCTCCAAAATTTATGGCTTAGCTGCATTGCGTATTGGATACGGTGTTGCGAGTCCTGAGATCATTTCGTTGATCAACAAGGTACGTGAGCCTTTTAATACTTCACGGCTTGCTCAAGCTGCAGCTCTTGCTGCTTTGAATGATCAAGATTACGTACAGGAATGCCGTCGTCTTAATAGCGCGGGTATTGTCCAATTGCAAGGTGAATTCAAACGTCTGGGTCTAGAATCCTTCCCGGCACACGGGAACTTCATCATGGTAGATGTTCGTAAGCCTGCTACAGAGGTCTTTGATGCTTTGATGCGTAAAGGAATCATCGTAAGAGCGGGTCATCAGGTTTATCCGACTTATATTCGGGTTACTGTGGGCTCGGCTGAGCAGAATACAGCTTTTATCACCGCGCTCGAACAAACGCTTATAGAGAGCGGAGTACGCGCCTAGTAATAACAGCAAGTCAAGACTAAAGAAGGCAGGTAGTTCAAAGAACATGACGACAAAAATAGCAATATTCGGTGTCGGTCTGATCGGAGGCTCACTGGCCCTTTGCTTTAAAGGCAAGGAGGGCCTGACCGTCGTTGGCCATGCCCACCGTCCTGAATCCGCGAGTAAGTATATTAGCAGAGGTGTGGTCGATAGTGCCACATTGTCTGTGGAGGAAGCGGCAATCGATGCCGATTTCATTTTTCTATGTGTGCCAGTGGGTATGCTAGAGGATTATTTGCAGCAGTTAAGCAAATTGCCGCTCAAGCCCGGCTGCATCATTACAGATGTTGGAAGTACGAAAGCTAGTATTGCCGCATGCGCGGTGTCTTTGGATATTCCTGGAGTACATTTTATCGGCGGTCACCCTATGGCAGGATCAGAGCGTTCAGGTGTTGAGGCAGCTTCATCGCTGTTGTTTGAGAATGCCTATTACGTATTAACGCCTCCACCGGGAGTGCCAGATGAGGCTTATCATGCGTTGGAGTCCTTACTCCACCTTACTAGAGCGCAGATTGTACGCCTTAATCCAGAACGTCATGATGAGATTGTAGGCGCCATTAGTCATTTACCACATATTATTGCCGTTGCGCTGGTAAATCAGATTAAAGCTTATGATGATACTGACTCCTTGTATAGTACGTTAGCTGCAGGGGGCTTTCGGGATATTACACGGATTGCGTCTAGTGATCCAATTATTTGGCGTGATATCTTGTTAAACAATCGTTCAGTGATGCTTCGATTGCTGAAGGATTGGAACGAGGAAGTTTCTTCTTTTGTTCGTTTGCTGGAAAGTGAAGATGGTGTAGGGATTGAAGAGGCATTTCATGAAGCCAATGGCTTCCGTAGTCAGTTGCCAGAACGGCGTAAAGGTATGATAGCACCTTTATTTGACCTACATATTGATGTACCCGATCATCCGGGGATTATCGGTCGTATTGCTACAGAGCTGGGGGATCAAGGAATTAACCTTAGCAACGTACAAATTATCGAAAGCCGTGAAGATGTGCCGGGGATTATGCGTCTCTCTTTCCGTCAGGAGAACGATATGGAGCGGGCGAAGATCCTGTTGCAGCATCATGATTATACGGTATACGTGTAGTATAAAGTTCGCTCGGGTTCATTTTCAAATCATAATAAACAGTAAAACAGCGATTCTCATGTGAATAGAGAATCGCTGTTTTTTGTTGGCTGCTTATTTCTACGTGCCTTCGTCAGTATCGTCATCGGTATCGCCATAAGTACCACCTAGTACTTACGGACCCTAGTGACGTTATTTGCTCGTTTTTTGCCTTTGAAGCAGTATTTCGGACTCCACAAACGCTATTTCACATGAAGAGGCTTATATTGTGTGTTTTTCGTGCCAATAGCTGCTATGCGGTCCGTTAGCATCCCAAATGCGGATTAATGCTGCGTTTAAGGTCAGCTGTGTCCGATAGCGTCTTCGTATAAGCTAAATGTTTATTGGATCAACGAAGAAAAGAAAGGAGTGCCGCAAAATGCTTCCGGATTTATACACGCAGACTCTAATTTAGGTTTGGTTTGTTGCAACTGTTCCCAAACTCGCTTTCTTCATTTCGATCAGAATTTCTTCCAAGAAATTCTCTGGTACTTGAGTTTTTTTCGTCGTAACTATTTCGACTACCTACAAAACGATTTCTTGCTGCTCCTAGACCGACAATAAAGAGTAAAACCGAAGCGCCAAGCAGTATGAAAAGTGGCAGGTTCCAACTATTTGTCTTATCATGCAAATATCCTATAAGTGCAGGACCAATTGCGGCAAGCAGATATCCGATCGATTGCGCCATACCAGACAGTTCCGCTGCTTGATGCGCATTTTTTGTACGTAAACCGAAAAACATCATGGACAAGCTAAAGGCGCAGCCTCCACCAATTCCGAGTATGATGATCCACAACAGAATGATATTGGAGCTTCCGTAAAGCAGTCCGAGCGTTCCCGTCAAAAGCAAAATGGTTGTGATGAACACTAACGAACGTTGATTTGACATTCGCCCTGCAATAACGGGGACAATAAAGGTAAATGGAAGCAGCGCTAACTGCATTATTGAGAGGTACCATCCTGATTGGCTTGAGTCAATACCTTGCTGTTTTAAAATTTCAGGCAACCATGCGATCAGCACATAGAAAATCATGGACTGCATTCCCATAAACAAGGTTACTTGCCAGGCAAGAGGGGAACGCCAAACATTCACATCATTGCCGACCATCTGTTGACTTGTCAAGGTTGTTTGCTTCGTATGCTTCCTTAATTGAGGCAACCAGCAGAGGATCGATACAAAACTTAGAATCCCCCAAATTCCCAATGCTCCCTGCCATTTTAACCCTGCGTTTGCAGCTAGCGGCACACTGATTCCCGATGCGATCGCTCCAGATAAACTCATTGAAATTGCAAAGACACCAGTCATAGCACCGATTTTATTAGGGAAATCGCGTTTGATTAAACTTGGCATTAATACATTACAAACGGCAATTGCAAATCCAAGAATTGCAGTTCCAATATACAGATTTGCAGCCCCAGATAAAGAACGTATTACAATACCAACAGTCAAAAAGATCAGGGCAAACAAAATTAAAAGTTCAACTCCATACCTACGTCCTAGTTTTGGTACTAGAGGCGATAATAAAGCAAAGGTAAGTAAAGGTACCGTTGTGATCAAGCCTGCTAAAGTATTGGAAATATGAACGTCATCCCTTATGAGACCTACTAAAGGACCGACCGAGGTTAAGGGAGCACGTAAATTTGCGGCAATAATAATAATGCCGAGTATTAGCAGCCCTAAAGATGATGGTACGAATTTTTTATTCGGCATTCTTCATTTTCCCTCCCAGAATTAATGCCTACTAATATCCGCGCGGACAATGAAAGTATAGTATAATATATTAAAATTAACAATAAGTATTTTAAAGTTTACTTTATTGAGATAGTTCTATAACTTGAAATGCTTATATTAGATAAAAAAATACAACTCAGAGTTTCCATATAGAATGGAATACTGAGTTGCATTTTATAGGTGAAATTTTCGACTTTAGAAACCATATTTTAAGGAGATATGGAGCACTGTTTCGCTATTTGTATGATTGGTATAAGAGTGAGGGCGATCTGCACGAAAACTGATCGTATCATATTGATTTAATGTGTACATTTCTCCATCGACTCGAATTTCAATGGAACCAGTCATTACTGTCGCAATTTCAGTTGTATTCACATGATGACCTTCAGGGTGATACGAACTATTTGGCTGTAAGTAAGCCCGACACATTTCAATATCGTTGCTTACGTTTTTGAAGACGGGTTCGATGATCCAATTCTTTTGATCATTAGAAAACCGGAGACCTTCGCCTGCTCGATACAAACTAACAGGGTCTTCAGATTTGAACAAAGCTAATAGGGGCAAAGATATGCCTTTTGAAATTTTCCATATTATCGCCAAAGTTGGATTTGTCTCGCCACGTTCGATATTCCCCAGAGTAAGTTTGCTTACGCCTGTTAATTCCGCTAAGTCATCTAAGCTCATGTTTTTTTCTTTTCTGTACTTTTTTAAGGCACCGCCGATTTGTAGTACCAGTTGTTTTGAGTCATCGATTTCATCCATTTCAAATTCACCTCAACAAATAACTTTATAGCTAGTATATTGTTTATCCTGACTCTTTTCCATACGATTAGGATTAGAGGGGGGATTACACACGCAGCTATACAAAATCTGACGTCTATGTAACGAACCAGCCCGTAAGCTTATCACCGTCCCCGGTTTAATTCTTTATTTTTGCAAAAAGGAAAGGATACCAATGGGGTGAGCACTGAGGAGGCTATATTTGTAGGTGATCATCCAATGAATGACTTACAAGCGAGCCGTAACGCAGGGCTGCAAGACATTTGGAAACGTAATGAGCATATCCCTCTTCAAGTGGACGTAGACGGGGTAATAGATAATTGTGGGGATTTATGGAAGCTAATTCGCTTGCTAAGTAAAATAATCTAATATAGATCATCTAATAAAAGGTAGAGCGCTTTCAGGACAAAAAAAGACCGCTTACAAAGTAAGCGGCTACAGTTCACAATAAATTGGAACCGTTAAGTATTGGATAGGAGTGGAGAGAAACCATACTGTACTTTTATTATATGTATACGTTTACATTTTGTCAACAGTTTTTAAAAATTGATAAATGTGTTATTTTTAAAGCCGGATTCTAAGTCAGAAATCCAATGTCAGGTCTTGCTGGCGAGTGGACCTATCTTAAGTCTATTAATGTCATCCTATGAGAATATGTGGTACAATAGAGCAGGTATGTTTCTAGATTCGTTTCTATATTTATGTAAAATTAGAAGTATGCCTTATTTCTTTTTGTCTTCTTCATATACATCATGCCTTAATTATCGGGTAGTTGAATATACATAGGTGTATTTCATAAAAAAACTAAAAATTTGCAGTAACACCGCAACTTTTAAAGCCCAAACCGGTATAATAAGTACGGACCGGATGGGAAAAGACGTGCAAGGGCGAGGAGGGCCAATCTCACCATGACGGATTCCCAGTTGATCCAGCAAATTAAACAAGGAAACACAGAATTATATTCAGAATTAATGCGTCGTTATCAACGTAAAATACTAGCATTTGTATATCATATGCTTAGAAATTCACATATGGAGCTTATCGCAGAGGACCTTTGTTCGGAGACCTTCTACAAGGCATTTCGTAGCTTGCATTCCTTTCGAGAGGTAGATGCTTCATTCTCAACATGGCTGTACACTATCGCCCGCAACACTGTGCTAAGTGAGCTTCGCAAGAACCGTGCCGGTAATGTATCTCTCGAAGAGAGTGGATACACACCAGTAGCACCGTTTGAAGTTGCACCCGAGCAGGCTGCATTGCGCAATGAACGGATGAATTTGGTCCGTGAGGCGATAAATAATCTTCCCGAAAAGCAACGCTCTGCACTTATCCTACGTGAATATGATCAAATGGACTATCAAGAAATCGCAGAAATTTTAGATCAGAGTGTAAGCTCAGTGAAATCATTATTGTTTCGTGCCAGGAGTAGTGTGAAGCTTCAACTCGAATCCTATTTCAATGAGCCTGAAGTTGAAGAGCAGGTTGAGAGGGTGTAAGGCGAATGAATTGCAGGGAAGCGCAAGAATGTATTCCGCTCTTGTGGGACGCTCCCCCCACACATCCTAGGCGGATTTTGCTTGAAAAACATATCGAAACTTGTCCTTACTGCGCTGCAGAATGGGCTCTATGGCAAGAGAGCAGCCTGCTTATGCAAGATTTGAGGGAAGAGATCAGTGAAGAGCGTGCTGAAGCTATAAATGTTAAAGTCATGGAGCGGATTTATTTAGAGAGTCCATGGTTGATGCCCGGTGACGGGAAATCTGCTGGGACCTCTGCTATTGTTCGCCATCGGCTTAGCTTATGGATCGCATGCTTTCTGGCAATATTTCTGTCCAGCGTTCTTTATTTTACGATGTTCAGAACTCCAGGTGATGCCGTTGTTGCTCAGAGTGGAATTGTGGAGACAGGTGTCGCTGGATCCTCGATGGAATGGCAATCAACGTATCCAATCTTGGGCGCTGAAGGTGGGATCATTGAACCCCTTGTTGTAAGTATGGGACCCACTCATCCTCAATACTGGATGATGTTATCGATGTTAGGTGTAGGCTTTGCAGTATTTTCATTAACTAGGCTGAATCGTTATCGCCGATCATAGAGGGTTATTAGACGTATGTCTTTGCTTCCGTTGTTTATACTATTCAGAACATTGAATGAGTCCCTTTACTTCATGTAATGAGGGGCTTTTTGCATTGTAAAACTCATAAAAAGAAGACTTTTTATTTCATCCATGTTACATTAAGAGACAAATACTTTGCTGAAAAGGGGGAGGCAACATGCTAATCGGCTTGATACGCCATGGATTGACGGACTGGAACGCGATAGGGAAAATACAGGGACAAAGTGATATTCCACTTAATGATGAAGGACGGATGCAAGCTGCAATGCTTGCTGACCGCTTATTACAGGAACCGTACAACTGGGACTACTGCGTTACTAGTAATCTTTCCCGCGCTGCTGAGACCGGTAAGATTATTGCTGACAAGTTAGGAATTCCGCTGTTAGAACCTGATCAGCGTATACGGGAACGTGCTTACGGGCAGGTAGAAGGGCTTACTGCCGCAGAACGTGAAGAGAAGTGGGGCAAGGAATGGAGCCAGCTCTCCCTCGGTCAAGAAACCGACGAACAGCTTCAGGCTCGCGCTCTTGCTTTTATGGAAGATATTTCTGCGCTGCATCCCAATCGGAATATACTCGTCATATCCCATGGAGGATTTCTTGCTCAGCTGTATACTGCTCTTTACAAGGATAAGTATTCTGAACGAATTGGCAATCTATCCTTGACGATTCTGGAGAAGAAAGAGCGGGAATGGAACCCTATTTTATATAATTGTACTCGCCATATCCTGCAAAATCAGCATTAACCCGGGCTTCGGGTTATTTTTTTTGCAATAAAGGGAATAAAATAGGCAGTATTCCCCATAATGGTAGTAAAACGGTGAGGCGATAAAACATGAATCTGGCGGATATGCTTACTTATGCAGATATTGGACAGCTGACCGCCATAGCGGGCCGCTACCGGTGTGAATGCAAACAGAATTCCAAACACGACTTGATCCAAAGTATTTTGATTATGCTTGGAAGCAGAAGTTTTATGGAGTCTCATATCCGGGAATGCGCTCCGGAGGATTTACGGTTTTTGAATACATTGCTTTTTGATGAACGCACCTACTTTAGTCTTGAAGATTTGTTGGCTGTAGCAAGGCAAGCGTCTTTTGATGCACCTGAAGGAAAAACTGGAGGTTTCCGGGAGATGGTCTCTCGCTTCAAAAGTGGAGGCTGGCTCTTTAGTGGTTCCTCACAGCAGACCAGATATTTGTACCAGGTACCCAAAGATTTAAAAGAGCGTTTTCGGGAGACGATGAGTGCACATATCAAAGAGAGTGTCGCAACTAGCCCTGAACCTGTGATGTATCGCAGTGAAGGAGAATTAATGATCAGTGATCTGGTAATGCTGCTGAGATATATTAAGGACAATGAGCCAGAACTGAATCAGGAAGGGGCAATGTATAGGCGATATCAGCAAGGTGTGATGAACGCGCTTCATATTCCGGAGGAGCTTCTTAGCAAAGGCGGTTGGAGGTTTGGTTATGGGAGAGCTTGTGAGCATTATCCTCCAAGATTTGCGCTTTTGTATGACTATATTCGTCACCGCCGCTGGATCTCTGAGGAAGGCTTCCGGCTAAGGCTTACTGCGACCGGTGAGGCTGTGTTAAACGATGGAAAATGTGATTCGTTGATGCAGATATTCTCTTTTTGGTTAAGACTATATAAAGGGGCTGTGCCAAATCTACCTTCACTTGTGTATTGGGTAAGCATCAGCGCCGGTAATTGGGTGACAGTACCTTCTTTAGTGGATGGTGTGGGGTGGCTAATTAAACCGTTTTATTATGACAGTGCTGCTTCTATTCTAGAGCAACGTATAATACGGATGATGGTGCACCTAGGCATGCTTAAACTGGGTGAGACTTCTGGTGGACTCGCTGTGATGATGACACCATGGGGGATAGAGACAGCCGTGCCTAAGTATCTTCGGTAGAGGTGCGCGTATGAATGCTTATGGGGATTACATATGCAGAAGTAGGAATCCGTTATTGTTGCTGATGGGTACAATAGAGGAAGTATTGAGCGGAATGGGCGAATATGTAGAACGAAGACAGGATTGATGAATATGCTTTAGTAGGTGCCGATTCTCTTGAAACCGAAAACATAATCATCTTGATGAATATCAAAATATCAAATAACAAGAAAAAAGGATCTCTTAAACAGCGGAGGTGTATCGAATGGACAAAATGAAGGCTACGTATGAAGTGATGCTAGGACTTGCGGCAGAAATGGTGTGGGATGAAGCGCTGCGAAAGCGTCGCTCCGACATCTTGCACCGTGAGATTGACACGGCGCTGGCTACCGGAGATGAGATGGCTTTCCGAAATCTTACTGAGGAACTTAAAAGTTTGGCATAAAGAAATGCGCTTAGCGCATTTCTTTTTTTGCTTATAGTCTACTCAATTTGCTTAATCGGACGAAAATAAAAAATCTAAATCTGGACGTTCCTCCTCCTCCTTCAATATAATGGGTTCTATAACTTCAGGAAGTTCTGCGAAAGACCGGTAAAATTAACAATTATACATAGGGAGATGAATGGGAATGAAATTCAGCGATTTTGAAGTGGACACTTGGGAAGAAAATCGAAAATTCTATGATACATGTCTCATTCCTTTTACAGGATTGAGGGGACTGGAGAGTCCTCCTGAGACCGTTCAGGCACTCGAAAGATTACGTAATTTCATGGATATGGTGGAAATACCGTTCAAGGGGCGGATCGTGACTTACCCAGCCATTCAGTACGCTGGAGAGGGCTATGTGAATTTAATAAATGAGATTTGTCAAAAAGTCAAATCCAGTGGTTTCCAGCATGTAGTGGTGTTGACAGCGGATGTACCTCTCCAAGAAAGCCAAATCTATGAAAGCGATTTAGTTCTCTCTCTGCCTATCATTGAGGCTACTCAGGAAGGGAAGAATTACAGTGAAATTAGTATGAAAATTCAAGACATGTGGCGGCGGTGATCTCCTTATAAATGTGACAGAAAATCAACAATTATAGGTTGAAATCGCTTTTTGGCCTGTCACAAATTAGACAATATTCTTGACGGGTTTTGGAGCCTAAGCTATTATTAGGTTGAATCCAAATGGTATGTGATGTATTTCATTGAAAAGATTTGAAAACGGATTATTTATATTGAGACATCTCTGATCGGACACCACAGATACTTTCTTATATCTTGAGAAGGGGGTTATATAACAGTATGAGCAGCCATAATGAACAACAGGAGACATGGCCTGAACAACCACCCAGCCGTAATGAGATGTCGCGCAGGCAATTTTTGACCTACACACTTGGTGGCGCTACTGCTTTTATGGGGGCGGGTATGATTCTCCCCATGGTCCGTTTTGTCGTGGATCCGATATTACATAAGAAGGGTGCTGGAGATTTTATCAAGGTTGCTGAGATAAGCAAAATCACCGAAGAGCCCCAGGAATTTACTTTTGAATTGAAACAGAAGGACGGATGGTACGACAGTACAGCGACACTCACTGCGTGGATCCGGAAAGACGCAAAGGGTGATATTTATGCGCTTTCACCGATTTGTAAACATTTGGGATGTACGGTCGGGTGGAACAACGATAAAGCTCATCCGGACGAATATCACTGCCCTTGTCATGGTGCACGTTATACAAAGCTTGGCAAAAATCTTGAAGTTGCTCCTAAGCCGCTTGACCAGTATAAAACGAAATTCGATAACGGGTGGGTGCTTTTGGGAGACATTGTGCCAAATACAGTAGCTCGTGAGGAGGCGTAGTTCTGATGTTTAAAAATGTCTATAACTGGATTGACGAACGTCTGGATGTTACGCCGATTTGGAGAGACGTGGCCGATCACGAGGTTCCTGAGCATGTTAATCCGGCCCATCATTTCTCTGCGTTCGTGTATTGCTTTGGCGGACTGACCTTTTTTATTACTGTCATTCAGATTTTATCAGGTATGTTCTTAACGATGTATTATGTTCCGGACATTATTAATGCTTATGCTAGTGTTGAGTACTTGCAGACAAGTGTTGCATTTGGACAGATTGTCCGCGGGATGCATCACTGGGGCGCAAGTCTAGTAATTGTTATGATGTTCCTTCATACGATGCGCGTCTTCTTTACAGGCTCTTACAAAGCGCCACGCGAGATGAACTGGGTAGTTGGAATGCTGATTTTCTTCGTAATGTTGGGACTTGGTTTAACAGGTTACTTGTTGCCTTGGGATAATAAAGCTTATTTCGCAACAAAGGTAACTCTTGAAATAGCCAATTCTGTTCCAGTGATGGGGCCGGTGCTGAAGGAACTGATGCAAGGTGGAACGATTGTTGGTGCCGAAACCTTAACTCGTTTCTTCGCATTACATGTATTTTTCCTCCCAGCGGTGCTTCTTAGTCTGCTCGTAGGACACTTTATTATGATCCGCAGACAAGGGATTTCCGGACCGTTGTAAGATAATCTGAGAGAGGAGGAATACGGATGGCGCATGGAAACAATTCTAAGGAAAAGGTTGTATATGTCGGTGATTCCAGAGTTCGCAGAGGGAACGGATTTATCACACCTCCGGACTACACAGCTTACCCCGGCAAATCGGAAGCCTTTATCCCTAACTTTCTACTGAAGGAATGGATGGTCGGAGTCGTTGTACTCGTAGGAATATTAGTACTTACTATTTCAGAGCCAGCTCCGCTGGGGTTTCCAGCAAATGCTAGTGCTACGGTTATCCCGATTCCTGACTGGTATTTCTTGTTCCTCTATCAGTATTTGAAGCTCCCATATGCTTCGGGTGATTATATCGTTCTGGGTACACTAGGAGTTACTGGTGTGGCTTTTGGTTCACTTCTGTTGGCTCCTTTTCTGGATACGGGTAGAGAGCGTCGCTTTTACCGTAGGCCGATTGCTTCATCTTTAATGTTCTTGTCGCTTGCAGCAATTGTTTATTTGACCAATACAGCCTGGACTGAATACAAACATGAAATGGCTGAAACGGGTCAGATTCCTGAAGATGTTCAACGGGAAGAAAAGGCGGCGGAGAACAGGGCAAAGGGTCTTCCAACCTCCAGTGCCGTTAAGCCAAAAGAAGTAGCGATTGTGGACAAGGATGATCCTGCTATGGGGCTCTTCAAGCAAGCCACTTGTATCTCCTGCCACGCAGCGGATTTGAAAGGGGCGGGCGGGCCTTCTCTTCGTGGAGTTGGGGACACCCATGACAAAGAAGCAATCCTTACCATTATAAAAGAGGGTCAAGGGCAGATGCCGAAAATGTACGATACCGCCTTGGGAGCGGGTCTATCAGAAGCGGATATCGATACCTTGGCCGGCTGGCTTGCCAAACAAAAAAGCGAACAGTAAAATAATGATAACGCAACCTGATCGTGCATGCGGTCAGGTTTTTGTATGTCTAAATGCAAAGTGCCATTACTTGGGGAGGTTAATAATCTGTATGCCAGTTCATTGGTTTAACAAACTGTTTAAGAACCGGGGAATTATCTGGTTGTTATTTATCGTAAATTTCCTGGGTACAATTTATGGTTACATATGGTATGGCAATCAACTGGAGTTCACTGCGGCTAATTATCCACACTGGCTGCTTCCATTTGTTCCGGATAGCCCAACCGCAAGTTTGTTTTTTACCTTGGCTCTGTTGCTGATGCTCTTCCCTCCGAAAAGCTACACAGGAAACAATGTAAGGGAACTTATTGAGGCTTTGGCGGTTGTTACGTCAGTGAAGTACGGGATATGGGCAGTGAGCATTATTTTTGCCGGGGGTTATCACGGTGATGTTTTGGTTTGGAAAGATTGGATGCTGGTAATCTCCCATACGGGGATGGCAGTTGAGGCATTGATTTATGCAAGGTTTTTTTCTTTCCGCAAAATGATTCCATTAGCCCTGCTTTGGACACTCGCCAACGATATGCTGGATTATTCTTACGGAATCTATCCGTGGTTACCTTCTGTTTTGGACGATTATGTTATACAGGTACAGTACTTTACAATGGCGCTTACGCTGCTTAGTGTTGCAGCTGCTTGGTTGTTTAGTAGAAGACAAAGACCGGTAGAGTCAATCTATCAGTTCAAGAATAGACGTTAGTAAGCAGTTCTATCCCTTGTCCCCCTGCCATACATTTAGAATTATAAGAAGTATAAGTTTTATACTATGCTTTATCCTTATAATTTTACGAGAAACGAATATCGTCTTTAAAAGACGACAACGAACGTCGTTTCTTCTTAAGTAGGAGGGGGATGTCTCATGCTCCGCGGGAGATATTATGTAGTGGTTGTTCTAGTATTCTGCTGGCTATTGTCCAGTATGGATGTTGTAAAGGCTTCAGCAGCGCTAGGGGATGCTGGTGAAGGGTCTGGCAAAGCTTCGAAGCAAAGCGCCGACGTTAGTTCGGGCGACGGTTTGGCAACAATGAGCGGAAAGACTGGAGCGCAGCAGCTGGAACAAGCCGCTGAGGCATTGTATGGGTATGTTTTGGAAGGGGATGTAATGAAGGTCCGACAGGAGACGGAAGCGATCTCCAAGATCTTTGTGTCCTCATCCTTTGAAGGAATGACCTCTGTGGAGGGTATTAATGCATTGTCAGGGGTCATTATGGACCTGAAGGCTACCGTGGCAGGCGCAAAAATAAATTCACAGCAATGGGAAGCGGCAGCCGCCAAGCTACGTCTAGCCGCCAACAGTCTTAATCATCCGCGGCAGCCTATTTGGCTTCAGTACTACAAATTGATTCGTGAGGATCTAAATGCGATGGAGCAAAGTGCGGTTGCAAATGATTTGGCGGGCTGGAAAACAGCTCTGGAAAGACTGCAGGGCAGGTATGATAACATCCGGCCGGCAGTGATTGTCTCCCGCCAGCCTGAGGTTGTGAATGCTTTTGATTCCTGGCTCTCATATGCGGCAGGCATTCCTTCGTCCTCACAAAAGGTTGAGCGTACCCGCCTGCTTGAAATTGTATCTTATGGTCAGGATACGGTAAGAGTGATGTTTGGAAAAGAGAAGGATGAACCTGCTTTGTCCTTGCCGCTGGCATCGCAAGAATTTGGGATTTGGGGAGGGTTAGCCGCAAGCTTCATTATAGCTGCGTTAGCCTATGTAGCCTATCGCAAGTACCGTGGTCAGAATCAGAATTGGAAGCCGATTCCGTAAAGTGAAATTATAAGCGATAAAAAGGAGTGTGGGCTTGAAATGGCCTACACTCCTTTTTATTTAGGTTTCTCGAAAGCCTTCTCCATGTACGTCGTGTACATCGCTAATAATTACGAAGGCGCGTGGATCAACGGATTTGACCAGCAGACTTAGCCGGCGGATTTCTTGCCTTGAGACTACACAGTACACCATATATTTGGCTTGCTTGGAATAAGCACCAATGGCAGGGATGAGGGTTACACCACGGTCCATTTCGGCTGTAATCAGATCGGCAATTTGCGGTGCATCATCACTGATAATCGTAAATGCCTTGGCAGCATAGGCACCTTCTTGGATAAAATCTATAACTCGTGATGAGATAAAAACTGCGACGAGTGTGTAAAGTATTTTTTCTTTAGGAATGTAGAGGATGGAAGAGCCAATAATAATAATGTCGATGGCCAAAATAATCTGCCCCATGCTCCAACCAAAATTCCGTCCCAGAATTCTTGCGACAATATCAACACCACCTGTTGTACCCCCAAAACGGAATACAAGTCCAAGCCCCGTTCCAAGCGTTACTCCTGCGTACAGTGCCGCAAGAATAAAGTCGTGTTCGGTACTGAAGGGGATAATCCATCCCGCAGTAATCATTCGTTCGAAAACCCACAGGAAAAAGGTCAACGCTCCAATCCCTACACCTGTATACACAATTTGCCGCCCGCCTAGAACTTTCCAGCCCAACAGAAACAAAGGAAGATTGATCAGCAGTGTGGATAAAAAGATGGGAATACTAAAGGCATAATTAAGGAGAAGTGTGATCCCGGTTACGCCGCCTTCCATCAACTGATTAGGAATGATGAAATACAGTAGCCCGAAGGCATATACTGCGGCTCCGAGCAAGATGGGAGCGACTGTTTTGCTGATTGTAATTACCTTTTTTGAATTCATGAAATCCCTCGTTAGGCCTTTTGTAGGCAGTTTTTCTTTTCCTATAATAAGTATACCTTTTCTTGCGTGTGTTAAAATATTCAAAAAAGATTGTCTTCAAAACGTCTTTACGATAACATAGGGGCAAACAGAAGGCAAGATATACAGAGGGGGAGAAGTTACATTTTATGGACAAAAGTCTTGGTGACATACAGCGTGAAGTAGACGCTTATATATCGCAGTTTAAGGAAGGGTACTTCAGTCCACTCTCTATGCTGGCCCGCATGTCCGAGGAAGTCGGAGAACTGGCTAGAGAGGTTAATCACGAGTTCGGCGAGAAGCCTAAGAAGTCTGATGAAGCTGAGAATTCTATTGAACTTGAACTGGGAGATATTCTGTTTATTACCGTTTGTTTTGCAAATTCTCTAGGGATAGACCTGACGGAAGCGCATAATAAGGTAATGCATAAATTTAATACCCGTGATGCGGGACGTTGGACACCGAAAGACACCGATTAGGCCTCTATAACATATGCTGTACCAAACGAACGGGATTTAGCCGTGAGGATGGTGTGTATATGGATCATAAGGATTATGTAAGAGAGGCCTACCGCTCGATATTGCGCAGTGACTTTGCCGAAGCTATTGTTTGCTTCGAGTCTGCAATTGCAGCAAGCCCTGCTGATGCCGAGGTTAGATATCGTTGTTCCATAACGTATGCCCGCAGTGGTATGCTAGATAAAGCTTTAGTTCATGCTCAGGCTGCTGTAAAGCTGGACACCAGCAAACCTGAGTATAGTCTGCATCTGCAGCATTTGCAGGCTATGATGCATGTACAGGAAGCCAAACGGTTGATAGAAGATGAAGACAACAAAACTCGCAACCCTTATCATCCGATTACACTGCTCAAAGAGGCGATTACCCTTGATCCATTATATGGGGATGCTTATGTATGGCTTGCTATCGCGCATAGCCGAGTGAATGAACATTTACAGGCTATGACTGCCTTAAAAGAAGTGATTTCGTTACATCCGGATGATTCTGGCTTGCGGGAATTGATGAGAGACCTTCAGAAATCCATACAATCGTATATGCAATAACTATATAACTAGTGAGAGCGAGGATGGAAAAAATATGAATAACAAGATCAGGGTCGTTGTATCCGGCGCAGGCGGAAGAATGGGTAAAGAGGTTGTTAAACTTGTATTGCAGGACGAAGAGCTGGAGTTAGCAGCAGCAGTAGATCGTTCTTCGGGCGATATTGATGCAGGGCGTCTGGTAGGTCTGGAAGACTCAGGCGTTATTGTAACTTCTGATCTTGAGGCCGCCCTCGCGGGAAGCAACGGAGATGTCCTTGTGGATTTCACTACACCGCAGTCAGCGTATACGAATACAGCGCTAGCTATTAAGTACGGAGTGCGTCCGGTTATCGGTACAACCGGATTCACGCCGGAGCAGATGGTGGAACTGGACAAGCAGTGTCAAGAACAGGGAATCGGCGGACTTATTGCTCCGAATTTCTCCATTGGAGCTATTCTATTGATGAAATTTGCGGCACAAGCTTCAAAGTACTTCCCGCATCTGGAAATTATAGAGTATCATGGTGACCAGAAACTGGATGCTCCATCCGGAACTGCGGTCAAAACCGCAGAAATGATTTCGGAAGTTCGTGAGGAACTTCGTCAAGGTAATCCTAAAGAGGAAGAAACCATTGAAGGTGCCCGTGGTGGTTACTATAACGGATTCCGGATACATAGTGTCCGTCTTCCTGGTGTGTTTGCTCAAGAAGAAGTGATTTTTGGTGGATTCGGACAATCCTTGAAGATTCGCCATGATTCTTATGAGCGTGCAGGATATATGCCAGGCGTTAAGATGGGTATTGAAAAGGTAATGGGATATACAGGCTTGATCTATGGATTCGAGCACTTTATAGAATAGACAGGAGAGAACACCATGTTAAAGATCGCATTTATTGCCCACGATCGTAAAAAAGATGAAATCGTAAATTTTGTATTAGCTTATGAACATGTATTTGAAGGTCATGAACTTTTTTCTACAGGGACTACTGGCCAACGGATTATGGATGTAACTAACTTAAAAATTCATCGTTACATGTCTGGTCCATTAGGTGGAGATCAGCAAATCGGTGCAATGGTAGCACAGGATGAACTGGATCTTATTATTTTCATGCGTGATCCATTAATGGCGCAGCCACACGAACCTGATATTTCAGCACTGCTTCGTCTATGTGACGTATACGGAATACCGGTAGCTACGAATATTGCCACAGCGGAGGTTCTTGTGAAGGCGATTGATCGTGGTGATTTTGCTTGGCGTGCACTGGTTCACAAATACAAACCAGGTGTTGATGAATGAAGCTGGACATTCTTGTATTTGGTGCGCATGCAGATGATGCTGAGATTGGTATGGCAGGAACAATTGCAAAGCATACCGCTGCGGGACTTAAGGTGGGACTTTGTGATTTAACAGCCGCGGAAATGTCATCGAACGGTACAGTAGAACTTCGCAAGCAAGAAGCGCAGCAAGCTGCAGACCTTCTCGGAGCATCCGTGCGGACAAACCTGGGTCTGCCAGATAGAGGGCTTTTTATTACAGCAGAGCATGTGGCGGCTGTGACTGCTGAAATTCGCCGCTTTTCTCCTACAATAGTTTTTGCTCCTTATTGGGAGGATCGTCATCCCGATCATATCGCCTGTAGCAAGCTGGTGGAAGAGGCTGTTTTTAATGCCAAGCTACGTAAATATATGCCGGACAAGCCGGCAATTCCTGCTCCACAGCTGTACTTCTATTTTATCAATGATTTAGGACGTACCGATCTTATTGTTGATGTTACTGAACAATATGGCTTGAAGGAGCAGGCATTGTCCTGCTATCGCTCCCAGTTCACCAAACCTCCGGGTGCGGATACTGTATCCACACCGTTAACGGAAGGCTACATTGAACGAGTCCGTTCGAGAGATATGCTGCTTGGCCAGCGCAGACTGATTCCTTATGCAGAAGGGTTTGCAACCAAGGTACCTCATACGGTGGAATTGTTTACTTAAGGAACGGATATAACGAAGTTTGTATGATAATATAATAAGCTGATTATGATTGATCCAGGAGCGCTTGGAATTAACGCCAATGCGCTCCTGAGAGCTTTTTTTGAACAGCTTAGAGAAATGAAGTCCTGTGTGATTTTGAAAGAAACGGTGTTCGCTTTCGCTTTTTTGAAAGCGGCCGACAAACAATAGATGATTCATTACACGAATCAATACTGGAGAAGAAGGAGACAGGAAGATGGATCGTATGCTAAAAATAGGAATTACCTGTTATCCGTCTCTTGGCGGTTCAGGCGTAGTTGCGACTGAATTAGGTAAACTCTTGGCCGAGAAGGGTCATGAAGTTCATTTTATTACACATAGTATCCCGTTCCGGTTGGGAACGTTTCAGAAAAATATTTTTTACCATGAGGTAGAAGTAAACGATTATTATGTATTCCGCTATCCCCCGTACGATCTAGCGCTTGCTACGAAGATGGCTCAGGTTGCCAAAATGCAAAATCTGGATCTTCTCCATGTCCACTATGCAGTGCCACACGCAGTGTGTGCTTTCCTTGCAAAGCAAATGCTAGGGAACGATATGAAGGTTGTAACGACTTTGCATGGTACGGATATAACGGTGCTTGGTCAGGATGAATCGCTTAAAGATTTGATTCGTCTGGGGATTAATGAAAGTGATGCCGTTACGGCGGTCTCTCAGGATCTTATTAGAGAAACACGGGACGTACTCGATATTACCCGCGACATTGATCTCACTTATAACTTTGTGGATCATCGGGTTTATTATCCGCGTGATGTAACGGATCTGCGGGGAGATTTCGCAGCGCCTGATGAGAAGATTCTGATGCATATCAGTAACTTCCGTCCTGTAAAAAGAGTCAGCGATGTTGTTGACGTATTTGCCAAAGTGAATCGTGAACTGCCTTCACGCCTCCTGCTTGTAGGTGAAGGTCCGGATCTTCCCAAAATTCAAGCCAAAATTAGCGAAATGGGTCTGGAAGATAAAGTTCGTTTTCTGGGAAGGCAGGATGAAATCGCTCAGGTGATCTCTTTAGCTGATCTGCTTCTGCTACCTTCCGAGAAGGAAAGCTTTGGTCTGGTTGCTCTGGAAGCAATGGCTTGTGGCGTACCGACGATTGGCTCGCAAACCGGAGGCATTCCTGAGCTTATAGAGCATGGGAAGACTGGATTCCTTGCACCGATTGGCGATACAACGGCTATGGCTAAATATGCAGTTAAGCTCCTGTCGGATGAACGTATGGTGCAACAGTTCAGAGAAGCTTGTTTACAAACAGCCTGCAAAGATTTCTGTAAGGATTCAATAACGAAACAATATGAAGATATTTATTACCGGGTGCTGGGGCGCAAGGTACTTGGACTGGACCCAGTTCGGGGGTAAGGAGTCATATATGGAATGGACAATGGCACCTTCTGCGATGGCAATTGCAGCGGAGATTGTAATTTCCGAGTTAACCCAAAATGGCCACGAGGCTTATTGGGTTGGAGGATGTATTCGCGATGAGCTATTGGGTAGGCCAGTGCATGATATGGATATTACAACCTCAGCACTGCCAGAGGAAGTGATAGCTATCTTTGCGCGCAGTGTGCCAACAGGATTAGCTCATGGTACGGTCACCGTGATACAGGATGGTTGTGGGTTTGAAGTGACGACATACCGGACAGAGAGTGGTTATGTAGACCATCGTCGTCCTGAGCATGTTTTTTTCGTCAACGATGTGAAGGAGGATCTTCGTCGTCGTGATTTCACGATCAACGCGATTTGCTGTGGATTAAATGGGGAACTTATTGATCCTTTTGAGGGTGAGAAGGATCTACAGCTGCAGGTGATTCGCTGTGTAGGCGATGCGGAGGAGCGGTTTGACGAAGATGCGCTTCGCATGCTTCGCTGCATTCGTTTTGCATCGGTGCTGGATTTCTCCATCGCGAAGAACACGTGGAGGGGCCTGATGCGCCAGCGGGATAAGCTGGCGCATATTGCTGTGGAGCGTGTCCGCGCGGAGCTGGACCGCATCGTCGAGGGGCCGCATCCTCTGCGCGGCCTCGGCATGCTAGCGCGCTGCGAGCTGCTGGCGCGCGGCAAAGCCCCGTTCCCCTGGACCGGAACCGATATGGCGGCTGCTGCCGCCTTAACGGCCGGGATCGGGGAACTGGAGAGCGCCCGCCTGCGGTGGGCGCTTCTCCTCCATGCCCTGAAGCAGTCGGCCCAAGAGGCCGATGTGCTGCTGCGGGCATGGACGTTCTCGGGGACGACGCGGAGCGGCGTCGTCCAGGTGCTGCGGGTCCGCGAAGCTTGGACCGCTGCGATAGAGGCCATGCCGCCGGGTACGGGCGGCATGGAAGGTCTGCGGCGGCAATGGATCGCCGCGGTGCTGGCCTTCGGCGTGGAAGCCGCCGAAGGGTGGCTCTCGCTGCTGGCGATCCTGCCAGCCGCCGCACCTACTCTTCCCACTGCGGCCTCTTCTGTCTTTTCCGTCGTGGAATCGTCAGAGGCCTCAACCTCACCTGCCGCTGTAAATGTACAAGCGGCAAGAGAATGGATCGCTCAAATGCCGCTAACCAGCCTTTCAGAGCTTGAGATTACAGGCCATGAGCTGGTGGAGGCTTTGGACAAACGTCCGGGACCATGGCTAGGCAAAATGTTAAATGGACTCCTGCAAGCGGTCGCTTCAGGTGATTTACCTAACGATAAACAATTATTGCTGCTTGAAGCAAAAAGGATGGATGGACATGAGCGTTGATAAAGCGCTGTCGCTAACTGAGCTGAAGCGAGAGACCTCCGCTTCGAATTGGGTAGGCGACATTCAGTTGCTGGAAACTGTGGTGTCCACTCAAGAAGAAGCTAAGTTTTTAGCCGAAAACGGCGCGCCGGAAGGGACAACTGTCATCGCGGAGGAACAGACGGGTGCCCGAGGCCGAATGGGAAGAAAGTGGTTTTCTCCCCGTGGCAAGGGCATTTGGATGAGTATTGTGTTACGGCCCCAATTACCCTTGTCGGAGACTCCACAACTGACATTGCTGGCTGGGGTTGCCGTCTGTAAGGCAATTCGACGGGTAACGGGTGTAGATGCCGGCATCAAATGGCCGAATGATCTGCTCGCAGGCGGTCGTAAGATTTGCGGGATTTTACTCGAATCTTCTCTAAGAGAAGGGGAGCTTCATTATTGTATTGCTGGAATTGGCATTTCCGCGAACCTGACAGAGGAAGATTATCCTGGTCATCTGCAGGAGGTCGCGACTTCACTTCGGATCGAGCGGGGAGGTGCTCCAGTTGACCGTTCTGAGCTGGTAAAAGCGGTTTTGGACGAGCTGGAGATGCATTACAATTTGTACATGAAGCAAGGTTTTAAACCCATCAAAGAGCTCTGGGAGTCCATGTCAGTGACTTTGGGTCGCCAGATCGCACTGAATAGCCCTCAGGGGCGTTCTGAAGGTGTGGTAGTAGGTTTGGATGAAATAGGTGGTCTGCTGCTTAAAAACAGCTTGGGAGAGATCTCTAACGTATGCTCAGGCGAGATTGAACTTTTATAATATTTTTTATATGACAAGGGTATCATCCCTTGTCATATTTTTTTCGTGTAATTCCGAGCTTTTTTTGTTATACTATGGGTCGGAGGCGGTATCGTTTATCGAACTGTACTCTTGAACGGAAGAACTTTTTTATATTTTTATTATTGGAAATACCTTCATAACTGCGTTTGACGGTTACGTTGGATTCTGCTCTGAGCCGTAAGGACCGAGACAGAAGGGACGATCGCAAGTGACTCTTTTTTGCCCTTCGGACCTTTTTAGCAAATGATTGCTAAAAGGTTTTTTTGTTGCGATTTTTACGGGCAGGTTACTTGAAAAAGGAGGACGAAAGAGAAATGGCAAACAAACAAGCGCTAAATATTGTAAAAATGAAAAAAATGAAAGCAGAAGGTGTGCCACTGAGCATGCTGACCGCTTATGATTATCCGTCTGCAGTTCTTGCAGAAGAAGCAGGTATCGACCTTATTTTGGTTGGTGACTCTCTTGGGAATGTAGTCCTTGGATACGATACAACTTTACCGGTAACCATTGAAGATATGGTCTACCATACCCGCTCGGTAACTCGAGGAGCACAGAGCACCTTTATCGTGGCGGATATGCCATTTATGACTTATCACGGAAGTGTAGATGAAACTCTGCGGGGTGTGCGCAGATTAATGCAGGAAGGGCGGGCTCATGCCGTCAAAATGGAAGGCGGACTTGAGATTTGTGAGACTGTAGCTATGGTTGTAGCTGCGGGAGTCCCTGTACTGGGACATATCGGTCTTACGCCTCAATCCGTGAATATGATTGGTGGTTACCGGATTCAAGGCAAAGATGCCAAAGATGCGCAACGCCTGATGGATGAAGCTAAGGCGCTTGAGGCAGCGGGTGCTTTTGCGATCGTACTGGAGCTAGTAACGGAAGAAGTAGCCCAAGCGATCTCTGAAGCGCTTAGTATCCCAACCATTGGGATCGGTGCAGGCCGTTACTGTGATGGACAGGTATTGGTTTTCCATGATTTGCTGCGGTACGCCTCACCTTACCGTGAGAAACGTTTTGTCAAAACTTATGCGGATGTGGGTAATGTAATCCGTGAGGGCATCAGCCAATATGTGAAGGAAGTGAAGGAACGTTCCTTCCCAGATGAAAGTCACGTTTTTAATGCAGATGAAACGGTTTTGGAATCTTTATATGGCGCTGCAAGAAAGGAAGGGAAATAAATGAGAGTCGTCAGAAGCATTGAGCAGCTGCGCGAAGCTTTGGAGTATATGAGACAAGGTGGCCACGCCCCGATTGGGTTCGTTCCTACGATGGGATATTTGCATGACGGACATGCCAGTCTGCTTCGCCGGGCTGGAGAAATGAGCAACACAGTGGTAATGAGCATTTTTGTGAATCCTTTGCAATTCGGGCCAAACGAGGATTATGATTCCTATCCGCGTGACGAGCGTCGTGATTTGGAACTCGCTGAACGTGAGGGAGTAGATATTGTATTTATCCCCAGTGTGGAAGAAATGTATCCGCAGCCTACTCGGACTACGGTCTCGGTATCGGAGCTTACTACCCGTCTTTGTGGGGCTTCCCGCCCTGGGCATTTTGATGGTGTAACCACAGTGGTTAATAAATTCTTCAATATCGTACAGCCGGATTATGCTTTCTTTGGGCTGAAGGATGCTCAACAAGTTGCAGTGCTTCGCCGAATGGTGTCCGATCTTAATATGAATGTTGAAATTATCCCTTGTCCGATCATTCGTGAAGGGGATGGACTTGCACTCAGCTCACGTAACGTATTCTTGTCTCCAGAGGAGCGTAGTCAGGCATTGGTGTTATCTCGTTCCTTACGTGAAGCACGTCAGTCTATTGAAGAAGGAAAAGTAAGAACCGTTGCTGAAGTGCGGGAATTGTTGACATCGGTTATTTCCAGCTCACCTCTTGCGGTGATTGATTATGCGGAGATCCTAACATTCCCTGATCTTGAAGGATTAGAGGATGAAGCTCTTTTATCAGAAGTGGATGGGGAAATTATTATAGCGCTCGCCGTGAAGTTTGGTAGAACACGTTTGATTGATAATAATGTATTTATTCCAAAGGAGGTTGCTGCACTTGTTTAGACATATGATGAAATCCAAAATTCACCGCGCAACAGTAACGGAAGCGAATTTGAACTATGTTGGCAGTATTACCATTGATGAGAGCTTGATGGAAGCCGCGGACATTCTTGAGAATGAAAAAGTTCAAATTGTGGATAACAATAATGGTTCGCGACTGGAAACCTATGTAATCCCTGGACCGCGTGGAAGCGGAGTGATCTGTCTTAATGGTGCCGCAGCTCGTCTTGTTCAGCCGGGCGATACAGTAATTATCATTTCGTATGCGATGTTGTCCTCGGAAGAACTGGAGTCACATAAGCCAACGGTGGTATTCGTGGATGAGAATAACAAACCAGTGAAGCTGGCTGATCATGAATTGCATGCTACAATCGCTTAATGTATGGACTTACGCCATGTAATGAATGGCAGGGATGAAAGACCCCGATCTCGCAGAAAATGAAGTCAGGCAAGCTGAACTGATTTCATCTTCAGTAAGGGGGGATCGCCCATGTTTCAACATTTGTTTGCTGAAATGAACAAGGTGCTTCAGGAGATCGTAACAGATTACCCTACAGCGGAGGGTGCCCGCCGGAACGAGCTTTTATGCAATTATAATATGCTGCATAGACTGAGCGATAAAGTGATGGATGAATGGCTCGCTTTCGCTGAGAAGCTTAGTTCCTTTCGCGAAAGTGCGGATTTTACAGCAGTGGTCGAAGAGGAAGTGCCGGAACAGGAAGCACCAGAGCTGTGTATGGATTCCTTTGTAAGAGGTCAGGGGTATTATAAGCTGCTGATGTATGGAAAGTGTATTGATCAGTTTAAAGAAGTTATTGCGCAATACCCGGATAGCTTGGCTGCTCGATTATATTTAGCCATCTCTTATCTGCAGGAAGGTGACGGTGAGTCCGCTTGGAGTCATCTGAACCATATGCTGGGCTTGATACGGGAAACCAAGCTGAAAGCCATGGTTTATAATGCTTTAGGCTGCATACGAGCCTCACAGGAACGTTTCAATGAAGCGCAGGAATTGTTTGATCTTGCTTTGCAGCATGACCCTGCGCTTCCGGAACCAAACGTTAACTTAGAGGTATGCCGCCGTCGTGGAGGGAAGCTGCACTTTGGAAATCAGCTGGTTTCCCTTTTGTAAAAGAATAACGGTTTTGGAAATTTCCATTCAAGCGATGCATCCCCTGAACCAGTGGTGTGCATCGCCTTTTTTCGCAACTTCTGTTATGCTGATTAAGAGTCTCAATTGAAAGGGAATAGAATTATAATGAAATTTGCCGTGCTTGATTTTGAAACAACAGGAACCCAATCCGTGGGTGAAATTATCCAGGTTGGCCTTGCAATTATAGAAGAAGACCGGTCCATCTCCCGGGTATATGGTTCCTATGTCAAGCCCGGAACGCCGATTCCTCCTTTTATAACAGGTCTGACGGGGATTACTGATGATGATGTGAAGGATGCGCCTGAGCTGGATGAGATGATGATGGAGCTTGTTCCGCTCTTGGATGATGTTGTGCTCGTAGGGCATAATGTCGCTTTCGACTTCCATTTTTTACAAAATGCTTTAGATCGTTGTGGTTATTTGCCATTTCAAGGGCGGATTTTGGATACGATTGATTTTCTCAAAATTTGCTTTCCTTCGCTCACATCTTATCAGCTAGGCTCTGTCAGTGCTCATTTTGGAGTGACGCATGATCGTCCGCATCAGGCAGATAGTGATGCACTTGCGACTGCTTTAGTGCTGTTGAAATGTCTGGAGGAGCTCTACGAGCTGCCGCTGCTTACGATCCAGAGACTCTGTGAGCTGTTTACTGAAGAGGATAGTGATCTGGGCTGGTACTTTGATGGTCTGCTGCGAGAGCGGGAAGCGGAGACGCTACAGCCTGAAGGTGATCTGACTTTCTATCGTCAATTAGCGCTTGCAGTAGGAGACTGGACGGAGTTAGCGCCACCTAGAGATGAGCATGCTGAGAATCCGCTAGCGAATTTATCTTTTACTGATTATATGGACGAAGTAACCAAACGACTTAAAGACACATTACCGCAGTATGAAAGCCGGGAAGCTCAGGATATTATGATCAATGAGGTGATGACGGCACTTGCCGAAGACAAACACCTACTGATCGAAGCGGGCACAGGAACCGGTAAATCGCTCGGTTATTTGTTGCCTGCCATTTATCAAAGCGTTCGCACCAATGAAAAAGTCATGGTCAGCACTCATACTATTAATCTGCAGGACCAATTGCGCGAGCGGGATATCCCTTTGTTAACGCAGGTAGTTCCTTTTCCGTTTAAAGCTGCTATTTTTAAGGGAAGAGGACATTATTTGTGTCTGCGTAAGTTTGAGCATAAAATTAATAAAAAGGACTTTATAAGCCCAAGGGAAGATGCGCTTACTGCCGCTCAGATGATCGTATGGCTCACTCAAAGTGAATCAGGGGATGATGAAGAGCTGAATTTAAGCGGCCGGGGTGGTGATTTCTGGGAGACGGTGGCAAGCGATACCGACTCCTGTCTGGGCCGTTCCTGTCCGTGGTTCCGCAAATGTTATTATCATAGGGCTAAGCATGAAGCTGGGATTGCTGACGTGGTCATTACAAACCACTCTAAGCTATTCGCAGATGTTAAGGCTGGGCACCAGCTGCTTCCGGCTTACGAGCATCTTGTCATTGATGAAGCACATCATTTAGAAGATGTGGCTGGTAAACATCTTGGCATGCATATGAAGCATTTCACTGTGGCACACACGTTATCGCGACTGTATAAAGATAGCCGAAACGGACAGCTTCCTGCTCTGCGCCAGATATTACAGTCGTCAGGCAGTGAAGAGGCTTCAGAATGGAGCGGAGTCATCGATCGGATTTACCCGGATCTGCTTACCGTCAAAGAAACCTGGGATGCACTCAGCGACAAGCTGTTCAGCCTTTTGCCGGAACGCAGTGATGCAGGGGCGGGGGAAGCGGGACAACTGGTTATGCGGTTGCTTCCCGCCCGTAAGCCGAAGGATTGGGATGAATTAGTTGCGCTAGAGAACACTATGAATCTGACGTTAAGCGACATCATCCGTAAGGGTGATAAAATGCTTAACGAGATGCGTGACCAGGAAAGCCAATCCTCAGCAGACAGTCTTGTTACTGATATTAGCGGTTTATTTAAGGATTTGGCTTCCATCCGTGAGCAAGTAAGATTCTTTATGGGGCTGAATGACGATAATGTAGTATATTGGCTGGAGGCAAATGGAAATTACCGCAGCAAATCACTACAGCTGTATGCCGTCCCTGTGGATGTTAGCAGCCAGCTTAAAGAGTTGTTCTTCGATAAGAAAAAAAGCATCGTGCTTACCTCGGCGACGCTGTCTGTAGATAAATCTTTTCAATTTATGATTGATAATCTCGGACTTAACGAAGCTGCGGAAGAGGGACGTCTAATGACCTCACTCCTTCCATCTCCCTTTAAGTATCGTGAGCAGGCACTGTTAGTTATACCGCGTGATTTTCCTAGTGTGAAGGGCAGTGTGGGCGATGCTCGATTTGTCGATACACTCGTACAGTCATTATCGGAAGCTGCTAAAACAACACGTGGGCGGATGCTGGTTCTGTTTACTTCTTATAAAATGCTGCGTCAGGTATATGATCCGCTTAAAGAGGCTTTGGCCTCACAAGAGATTACGGTGCTTGGTCAAGGCGTGGAAGGTGGCAGCCGGAGTAAGCTGATCCGCCGCTTTCAGGACAGTGCAGCATCCGTTCTGCTGGGGACGAGCAGCTTCTGGGAAGGTGTAGATATTCCAGGTGAAGCACTGACTTGCCTGGCCATCGTGAGACTTCCGTTTCAACCGCCGAATCACCCGTTGGCGGAAGCGAAGTCGGAGTTATTGCAGGCCCAGAAGAAGAATCCGTTCATGAAATTATCAGTTCCTCAAGCGGTTATTCGTTTTAAGCAGGGATTCGGAAGACTGGTTCGCACGGCGCAGGATCGCGGAATAGTTATTGTTTATGATACAAGGGTTATTGAATCTCATTACGGAAAGTATTTCCTTTATTCATTGCCTGGTCCCAAAATGGAGCATATGCTTACTGATCAAATGGTCCCTCGCATAGCGGAATGGCTAGAGGATGGCGGCGCTTCTTAAAACGCTCGTCTTCAGTTTAGCTCCTCCTTATCCTTAAGGGCGGTCTGTTACAGTACCGCCCTTAGTAAGGAGAGGTAGACGTTTGAATATGGATTTACACAAGAACATTATTATTTTTAGGAGGAAAAATATGAAATCGGATAAAATATCAGAAGCCGTTGTTCGCAGACTACCTGTGTACTTGCGTTTTTTGAATGATCTCCAGAATCGCGAAATATTAACAGTTTCCTCTCAGGAACTTGGACAAAAGCTTGATCTTAATCCCGCACAGATTCGTAAGGATTTAGCATATTTTGGTGACTTCGGCAGAAAAGGTATCGGCTACGATGTAACGTATCTTATTGAGAAAATCCGTCATATCCTAAAGCTGGATCAACAGCTTAATGTAGCTTTAGTTGGAGCAGGTAATCTCGGACATGCCTTGTCTAATTACAATGCATATCTTAAAGATACTATGAAAATCACGGCTATATTTGATTCGTACGCTCCTAAGGTTGGACGTAAGATCAACTCCCTTACTGTGCAACCGATGGATGAACTAGGCAGCACGATTCGTGAGCAAGGTATTCGCATTGCCATTATTACCGTACCTGATTCAGAAGCTCAAAATGTAGCAGATATTCTCATTTCTTCTGGGATTGAAGCGATTTTGAACTTTGCCCCTGTGATTCTGAAGACACCACCGAATATCCGGGTGCATGCAGCTGATTTTACAACTGATCTGCAAAGTCTTGCTTATTACTTGCGGGATGGAAAGGAAGAAAGCGAACATGAACAACAATAAAACGATAATTAAGGGCGGGTATTTTCTGACTCCGGGAACGGATGAGCCGGTTCTGAGTGGATATATGACTATTGAAGATGATTTAATCACTTACATAGGAAAAGAAGAGCCTCAGATGGAAGCTGGAGTGCAAGTGGTTGATGGCAGCCGTCTGCTGTTCATGCCTGGACTTGTAAACACACATGGTCATGCGGCGATGTCTTTGCTGCGTGGATATGGAGATGATTTAGCGCTACAAGTGTGGCTTCAGGAGAAGATGTGGCCGATGGAGGAAAAGTTCACCGGAGATGATGTATACTGGGGAACCTCCTTATCTGTATTGGAAATGCTGAAGGGTGGAACTACGACCTTCCTCGATATGTATGATCATATGGACCGAGTAGCCGAGGTAGCTGAGTTATCAGGTATCCGTTCCGTATTGATGCGTGGTGTGATCGGGTTATGTCCAGAGGATGTACAGAATCACAAGCTTGCGGAAGCGATTTCTTTTGCCCGTAACTGGCATGGAAAGGCTGACGGTAGAATTACTACTATGATCTCGCCACATGCCCCTTATACTTGCCCTCCGGACTTCCTGGTTAAGTTCGTGCAGGCAGCGCATGATCTGGATTTACCGATGCATACGCATATGTCCGAAACGAAACGTGAAGTGGAACAAAATGTGGCGGATTACGGGTTGCGTCCTGTAGCTCACTTAGAGAAGCTTGGAATGTTCACACGTCCCTCGATAGTTGCACATGGTGTTCATTTAAATGATGAAGAGATTGAGATCTTGGCTCGCCATAATGTGGGTGTATCTCATAATCCGGGCAGTAATTTGAAGCTGGCTAGCGGAGTGGCTCGGGTTACTGATCTTCTAAAAGCTGGTGTGAAGGTGTCTCTTGGCACGGATGGCGCGGCAAGCAACAATAACTTGGATATGTTTGAAGAGATGCGGCTTGCAGCTCTCATTCATAAGGGTGTCAGCGGTGATCCAACGGCTGTTCCAGCTCCAGAGGCTCTGCGTATGGCTACAGAATATGGCGCGCAGTCCATCTTTTTAAATAATGTAGGCAGACTTGCTGTAGGGATGAAAGCTGATTTCATTGCTATTGATATCGATCAGCCGCATTTGCTGCCACACACAGATCTGTTGTCTCATGCAGTTTACTCTGCTAGCGCTCAGGATGTTGAGCATGTGTGGGTGAATGGTAAACAGGTCATCAAGCATGGACAATGCTTAACCCTGGATGAGGAAGCTATCCGGCGTAAAGCGCAAGAAGCCTTCGAAGGTTTATTGAAGCGTTAAGTCTGGAGAATAACGAATAAATAAAAGGCTGCGACTTTTTGCTTTTAGCAAAAGTTGCGGCCTTTTGTGTATTTTTAAGGCTGGGAAAGCTAGAAAATTATGAAATTTTGGATAAACACGCGGGTGTGTTATATAATCAAAAAAGATATATTACTAGAAAGGGAGCTGTACCTTGAAGAAAAGGAAAAAATGGATCCTCCTGGGGTCAGTTCTGATTCTGCTCCTGGGGTTTGGACTTATCCAGTTCTATGCCTATATTATGAAAGATCAATGGAACGAGCGTGATATCGCTAAGGATGTTGCCAAAACCAGAGCGGGTCTAACAGAGGTAACCAAAGCACAAAAATCGGTTTGGGATGAAAATGCAGTGTACTGGGTATTAACAGGGAAAAATGAAGCCGGGACTGCTCTTATGGTCTGGGTCCGCTTTACGGTAGATGGAAAATTTGCTGAAGGCGACGATGCAGTGTTTGCTGAGGAACTAAGTAAAGGAACCTCGGAAGCCCAAATACGCGGCATTATCAAAGCTGATCTTCCGGACATAACGATTGAACGCTTGCTGCCGGGAGTATATAACGGAGAGTATGCTTGGCAGCTTTTTTATAAACAAAGCGGTCGGTATTATTATCAATTTTATCGCTTTTCGGATGGGTCCCGAATGGGCGAAGGTTACAGTTTACCTAAAAGTTAAGCTGAACATAAGGAAATTAAGGGTGGCATAGTAAACAAGCGAACTTAGTATAAGTTCGCTTGTTTACATTTATTTGATGTACAAAAGTGATATACTAAGTGATATACTGAATGGGTGGTTATCACCGAATATTCTCTTAAATTCATACACAAAAATAGGCCGATTGATTAAAAATCAAGGCCGATTTTGTCGAAAGTGAGGAATATATTTGGTATTGATGGAAATATTTAAAAAATTAAATTTTAAATATATTCACATTTATTTTGAAATTAGTATATACACCTGTGATATACTACTACTTGTAATTAGAACAGCAATAAGAGACTTCAGTCTCTCTGATGAGCTCTCAAGTAGCTATAAATTATTATACTGAGCTTTATATTTTGTCATCTTTGAGAGGAGGACGTTTCTTGAAATTACGTCTTGTACCTGTGCTGATAACGTCTCTACTGTCGGCTACTCTATTGTTTGGTGGCTTCTTTTTATATCGTCAGTTTGCAATGCAGGAACCACTTCAGAAGATTGTATCTCAATATGAGGGCGTCAATAATTCTCATATCAGTATTAACCGCAATGAGGTCACTTTGAAACTTGATCTCCAGCCAGGCACGAAATTACGTGAACTGGTTCAGTACGTCTCCCAAGAAGGAAAATCGATGATTGATGGACGTACACTAAAACTTGATGTAGAACAGAACTCCAGTGAACTGCTGGATGAATACTGGGATAAAGCGATGTTCTCTGTAGCTGAAGCCATGGAGAGCCGTAAATATACACTTATACCCACAGAACTTGATGGACTCAAAGCGCAATATCCGCAATATAAAAATGTGATAGCCTCAACAGAAATTGACGACAATAATGTCTATGTAAGCTTGAGTAATGGAAAAGAAAGCAAATTTATTATTTTGCCGCGTAAACCTGCGACATTGGGGGTATGGAATAATGCCTAAATACCTTAAAGAAATTCTAATCGGATTTGTTCCTGTTTTGTTTATTTTTATGGCTTTTTTAGGCATTAATATATTCCCGATTGTAATTGCTGCTGGGATGCTCACGGCTTTACTTATCATTGCTCATTTAAGAGGCGGACTTGCGGTAAATGCAGGTGCGGGGAAGAAACGCAAGAAGGATGGACCTTCAAAGCTTACTTTTGAAGAAATTGGCGGGCAAGACAATGCAAAGCAGGAGCTGCGTGAAGCGTTGGATTTTTTGATACGGCATGAGGAAATCAGCAAATTCGGGATTCGGCCTTTGAAAGGGATTCTGCTTACAGGCCCTCCAGGAACAGGTAAGACCCTTATGGCTAGAGCAGCAGCACATTATACGAACTCTGTATTTGTAGCAGCATCAGGCAGTGAGTTTGTAGAAATGTACGTAGGTGTCGGTGCCGGCCGTATCCGCGATTTGTTTAAGGATGCCCGTACCCGCGCCCTTAAGGAAAATAAGCAAAGCGCTATTATTTTCATAGATGAAATTGACGTAATTGGCGGTAAGCGTGAAGGCGGACAGCAGCGAGAATATGATCAGACCTTGAATCAGCTGTTGACCGAGATGGACGGGATCTATAACAACGAAACACCGCGTATTTTGCTGGTAGCAGCCACTAACCGAAAAGAAATGCTTGATTCAGCATTGCTGCGTCCTGGCCGGTTTGACCGTCATATTCAAGTGGACATGCCTGATAAAAAAGGCCGCAAATCGATTCTCGAATTGCATGCCAAAAATAAGCCGCTTCATGCAAATGTGAACCTCGACAAAATTTCCGAAGAAGCCTATGGTTTTTCCGGTGCTCAGCTCGAAAGTGTTATGAATGAGGCAGCAATTTATATGATGCGTGAGGAATTGACAGAGGTTGAGCAGCGGCATCTGTCGATGGCGATTGACAAGGTTATGATGGGGGAAAAAACGGACAGAGAAACTAACCACGAAGAGAAAAAACGTGTGGCGATTCACGAATTGGGACATGCCATTATGGCAGAGCTGCTTCGTCCGGGAAGTGTTAGTCAGGTTACGTTGACTCCGCGGGGGCAAGCCCTTGGTTATGTACGTCACAATCCTCAGCAAGAGCAGTATCTGTACACCAAGGATTATTTAGAAGATCAGATTATGATCGCACTTGGTGGAGCGGCTGCAGAAGAAATGTATTATGGCGGACGAAGCACAGGTTCACGTGGTGATTTTGATCAGGCCCTGAATATTGTCGAAACCATGATGAAATCCGGATTGACTTCGTTGGGTATCGCCAAGCTGGAAATGGTTACCACTGAAGAGCTTATGAAGGAAAATAGTAAAATATTGGATGAGTTGATGGTACGTACTCACGACCACCTTGAAAAGCAACGAAATGTATTTGATTACTCCCTTGACATTTTAATGAAGGAAGAAGTGCTCTCTGGAGAGCAATTTCGATGTCAATTTCGTGACAGCGTGCGTTTACCAGCATAAATATTTATGCTGGTTATTTTTTTTTACTTTTCAGGCATGCTAAGATATCATTATATGTCGGGCTTTATAAATTTTTGCGACAGACAAGGTACAATACAAAAGTATAGATACCTGAAAGGATGGAGACTTTTTTATGAATTTCAAGAAAATTGGTGTCATCGGCGGTGGCACAATGGGACAAGGGATTGCCGAAATGCTGGCAGCCAAGGGCCTGGATGTATTGCTGGTGGAGAAAACCCCTGAGAAACTGGACTACTCCTACGAAATGATCGAGACAAGTCTAGATAAGCAACTGGAGAAATGGGCGATCACTCAAGCTGAGAAGAAGCTGATTCTTAGCCGCATTCAAAAAGTGACACATTTCGCAGAGCTGAGCTCCTGTGACATGGTTATCGAAACAATCGTTGAGGATTTAGAAGAAAAGAAAAAAATATTGAATCAACTGGATCAAGTATGTCCAAACCACATTATTCTTGCCAGCAATACGTCAACACTTAGCTTGACTGAACTTGCAAGTTCTACAATGTATCCGGAACGCGTGATCGGAATGCATTTCATATACCCTGTAGCTAAAGTGGATCTTGTTGAAATTGTACGCGGTCTGAAAACTTCAGATGCTACTTTTGAAGATACAAAATCCTTTGTTGATGAAATTGTTGAGAAAAAAGGTGTAATGATTTATGAATCCCCAGGATTTGTAACATCACGCCTCATTTGCTTGTTTATCAATGAAGCTATGCATGTGCTGCAAGAGGGCGTTGCCTCTGCACAGGATATTGACGATGCTATGCGTATTGGTTATCAATTCCAATATGGACCGCTTGAAATGGCTGACAGATTCGGTCTGGATTCGGTTCTTGCTGCACTCGAAAATATGTTCCGTGAATATGGTGAGCTGAAATATCGTCCTTCCACGATCCTTAAGAAGATGGTGCGTGCAGGACAATTGGGTATGAAATCAGGCGAAGGCTTCTTCCAGTACGACAAGGATGGTGACCGTATATGAATATTCTAGTAATTAACTCCGGTAGTTCTTCTTTAAAATATCAATTGTACAATATGGCTGATGAATCCGTTTTGGCTAAAGGTTTGGTGGAACGTATCGGGATGGATTCCTCCATTCTGAACCATAAACCTACTGGTAAACCTGAAGTAACAGAAGTAAGTGAAATTTTGGAGCATAACACAGCGATTCGTAAAGTTCTAGCTTGCCTAACGGATAAAGAGCATGGTGTTATTGAATCCATTAAAGAAATCAATGCTGTGGGTCACCGTGTAGTACACGGTGGTGAATTCTTCAAAGCTTCCGCACTTGTGGACGCTGATGCCAAGACTAAAATTCGTCAATTGTTTGACCTTGCACCCCTGCATAACCCAGCAGCAATGATGGGGATTACGGCTTCTGAAGTAAATATGCCGGGTGTACCGCAGGTTGTTGTATTCGATACTGCATTCCACCAAACAATGCCTGAAAAAGCGTATATGTACGCGATTCCTAGAGTACTGTACAATAAATATAAAGTTCGTCGTTATGGCGCACACGGTACATCACACGACTTCGTAAGCAAAGCTGCTGCGGAGTACTTGGAGCGTCCATTGGAAGATCTGAAGATCATTACTTGTCATATCGGTAACGGAGGTAGTGTAACTGCTGTTCAAGATGGAGTGTCTGTGGATACTTCGATGGGTATGACTCCTCTGGAAGGTTTGATGATGGGGACTCGCAGTGGTGATCTTGATCCAGCAATTGTTCCTTACGTAATGAACAAGGAAGAATTGTCCGTGGGCGAAGTTAACTCCATGTTGAACAAACATAGTGGACTCCTAGCAATTTCGGGCGTAAGCAGTGATATGCGTGATATTATTGAGGGTATGGAAAAAGGTGAGCCTAATTCCACGCTAGCTTTTGAAATGTATGAGTACCGCTTGCGCAAGTATATCGGTTCTTATGCGGCTGCTATGAACGGTGTAGATGCTATCGTATTCACTGCTGGTGTTGGTGAAAATGCTTCATTGCTACGTGAGAAATTGCTAAATAACCTTACGTTCCTGGGTATTGAGTTGGATGTTGAAGCTAACAAAGTTCGCTCCGGTGACCCGCGTCGTATCTCTACGGTAGATTCCAAAGTGCAGGTGCTTGTAGTTCCGACTAACGAAGAGCTTGTCATCGCACGTGATACAAACCGTATTGTGCAAGGAATTAACGGCTAAATTAGAGGAGAGATTGAAGGCATGGCTAACAAGAGTGTAATCAAGAACGTGAATGAACATGTTGGAGAAAGTGTTGTTATCGGTTGTTGGGTAAACAACAAGCGCTCCAGTGGTAAAATTCAGTTCCTGCAGCTTCGCGATGGTACAGGTTATATTCAGGGAGTTGTAGTGAAATCAGAAGTGCCTGAAGAGGTATGGGATGCAGCTAAGAGCCTTACACAGGAAAGCTCATTGTATGTGACCGGTATTATTCGTGAGGAGCCTCGCAGTCAATCCGGTTTTGAAATGACTGTTACCGGAATTGAAGTTCTGCACCTTACAGAGAATTATCCAATTACTCCGAAAGAGCATGGCGTTGATTTCTTGATGGATCACCGTCACCTCTGGCTCCGTGCCTCGAAGCAGCGGGCTGTTCTGGTTATTCGTGCGGAGATTATCCGGGCAATCCAACAGTTCTTCAACGAGAGCGGATTTACAAAGGTGGATCCTCCGATTCTGACGCCAACGTCAGCAGAGGGAACTACTAACTTGTTCCACACGAAATACTTCGATGAGGATGCTTACCTGACCCAAAGCGGACAGTTATACATGGAAGCTGCAGCTATGGCACTAGGCCGTGTATATTCCTTTGGACCAACCTTCCGTGCGGAGAAATCAAAAACTCGTCGCCACTTGATCGAGTTCTGGATGATCGAGCCGGAAATGGCCTTCACAGATCATGAAGAAAGCTTGAAGGTTCAGGAAGAGTTTATTAGCTTCGTAGTGCAATCCGTATTGAAGAATTGCCGTGCGGAGTTGGAAGCGGTAGGCCGCGATATTTCCAAGCTGGAGAATATCAAAGCACCATTCCCACGCATTACTTATGACGATGCAATCAAGTTCTTGAATGATAAAGGCTTTGAAGATATTGCTTGGGGTGATGATTTCGGTGCACCTCATGAAACAGCAATCGCTGAAGCATACGATAAACCTGTATTTATTACTCATTATCCTGCTTCATTCAAAGCGTTCTACATGAAGCCTGATCCAAATCGTCCTGAAGTCGTACTGTGTGCTGATATGATCGCTCCTGAAGGTTATGGAGAGATTATTGGGGGTTCACAGCGGATCGATGATCCTGCGCTGCTTGAAGAGCGTTATAAAGAGCACAATCTTTCGATGGATTCTTATAAATGGTACATGGATCTGCGTACTTACGGATCTGTACCTCACTCCGGTTTTGGACTTGGGCTTGAGCGTACTGTAGCTTGGATCTGTGGTCTTGACCATGTACGTGAGACTATTCCATTCCCACGTACACTGTACCGCCTCTACCCATAAGTTCTTAGGATTTGAACAAAGGGGGAAGCACATGGACGGCAAGACATGGAGTACCTGGAGCGAAGGCGTCTCCTTCGGTCTGGAGAACGGAATGGCCGTCATACCTTACGCTCTACTGAAGTATTACCGGAAGCTGAATTTAAGCGGAAGTGAAGCGATGCTGCTGATTCATCTGCTCTCCTTCAGGCAAGTGGAAGGGATTGAGTTCCCTTCTCTGGAGGAGCTTCAGGTCGTAACTGGTCGTAGCATTTCCGTTCTCGCCGGAGAATTGCAGAAGCTCATGAAGGAAGGTTTCATTAGCATCGATGGAGACAACGATGAGCTAAGAGATATCCATTATGAACGCTACAATTTCTCAGGGCTATATGGAAAGCTCGGTGCTTATCTTGCGACAGCTGTACAAGAAAATGAGCAAGATAAGGGAGCATATGGGGCATCAGCTCCCCGGGCTGCTGCGTCAGGTGGAGGATTCGGAACTCCCCCCACATCTCCTTCTTCACTTGGAGATAAAGAGGAGAGCCGGAATCTATTCAGTATTTTCGAGAAGGAATTCGGGCGCCCGCTGTCTCCAATGGAATGTGAGACGATTTCCAGCTGGGTGGATCAAGACCGATATCCTGAAGAGCTGATTCTATTAGCACTCAAGGAATCCGTATTTGCGGGGAAGGTTCATTTTCGTTATATCGACCGGATATTGCTGGAATGGGCCCGTAACCGGGTCAAGAACGCTCAGGATGTTAAGACGTATACACAAAAATTCCGCAATGGTGGAAGATAGATCGTTTAGGAGAGAACCGTATTGCTTTAGCTATTGCTAGAGTCTGTACGGTTCTTTTTTTATTTTTTTAGATAAGTGCAGGGGTAGGCGAAGATCTCAGCGTCTATTGCTGTGGGAAGGAGGGGAGAGTCATTGAGGAAGAGCTATTAATCAAGCGGATTTGCCAAGGAGACGAAGATGCGTTTCGCCAGTTTGTAAATACATACAGTCAGCATATATACAAAATCACCTATTCTGTATTACGTGAAGCCAAAGGGGCTGAAGACGCTGCTCAGGAAGCTTTTCTTCAGATGTATAAATCTCTCCCTGACTACCGTTATCAAGGCTTAAAATCATGGATTACACGGATCGCCTTAAATAAGGCTATTGATGCCAAACGTAAACGTGATCGGCTACGAGAGTTGCCTGTTGACTATGAGCTTGTGCTGAGCCAGACACCTTCTAATGAGGAGGATGTACTAGCCACTGTTGTCCGTCGTGACCGGATGAATCGTCTGTCGGGTGAGATCAACAATTTACCGGAGGGTCATCGGGAAATTATGGTGGCTTATTATCTGGAAAATAAAAAATATGAGCAAATTGCTGCTGAAAATGAAATTACTCTGAAGACGGTGGAGTCCAGACTATATAGGGCGAGACAATGGATGCGAAAACATTGGAAGGAGGACGAATGGCTATGATGAAGAGTGGAGAAAACCTAATTCGCCGCGAGCAGGCAAAAGCTTATCTTGAAGGGCAAGAAGATAGTATAGAGCGAGATGAATGGGAACAGTTGCTGCTCAAGGATGAAGACACATTTGTTTCGTACATGGAGATGCTGGATGAGCTAAAGGAGGATCTGCCTTCATTGGAGAATTCGTCTGCTTTTACAGAGAGAGTTATGGGAGATTGGGTGGCTACAGTGAGATCTTCAGTAGTCATAGAAGAAGTAGCTGGGCAAGAAGAAGGATCACGGCGATATCCCTGGTATGAAAAAACAATCTTTCATTATGCCGTTGCTGCTTCATTAACGCTGTTGATTATGTCTTCCGGGATGTTTGATAAGTTACTCACGGGTGAAATGGAGCTTGTTGTCCCTAAGAAAGATAATGTGCCATCTTATAGCGAACAATTCATGCAAGCCACCAGCGGATGGTTGAGCCGGATTATGGACGGAAGACAGAAATGAGAGGAGAAATGAACAATGCAACAGCAGCGTAATAAAATTAAGGGTCTTTTTCTTAATATGATTCCTGGAGCAGGTCATTATTATATGGGAAGACGCCCACAAGGGATTGTTTATTTTTTGCTAAGCTTGGGTGTGTTATTTATGTCATTCTTAATCGCTATGGCTGAAGGGGATGAGGGAATTCTGGCATTGGGAGTGATCGGATTCTTACTTCTATGGATTCTTTCGATGATTCATCTGGTGATTAAATTACTGCAAATGCCCACTCCAATTGTAGCGCCTGATGGATCAATGCCGGATTTTAGTTCTACTATGCCCGTAAAGACGGAGGATAATGAACGTGTACATGTCATTTTATTGTCTTTCATTCCTGGATTGGGTCATTTTCATATGGGGCTGATGCAGCGTGGACTATCCTTTCTGATTTCTTTTTTCGGATTCATGACCGTTATGTTGTTCTTGGCCGGAATTACTTCGAGTGATGCATTTTTGCTGCTGTTTGGAGTATTGCCAGTAATTTGGCTGTATTGCATGTTTGATGCAGTTCAGCTGATCCATCGTAAACAAGCAGGAGAAATGCTTGTTGACCGCACATTATTCGAAGAGATGGAGGCTGGACGTGAGGAAGGTCGACGCAGCAAAGTATTAGCGACATTACTCTCCGCATTTCCTGGTGCTGGACAGATGTATCTGGGACTGCAAAAAAGAGGACTCCAGCTCATGCTTCTTTTCTTAGGAAGTATTTATGTTATGGATCTATTGCGGTTAACATTGCTCTTTTTCCTCATCCCGGTCATTTGGTTCTATAGCTTATTTGATGGCTTACAGTTAGTTAGCCGATATGGACGTGAACCTTTGCAGGATAAGCCGGTTATCGAAGGTTTCTTAAATCATCAAGGCTGGCTCGGAGCAGTCCTGATGTGTCTCGGATTATACTTTATTGTTGTGAATGTCGCAGTTCCTGCCATCGATATCAGATTTCCAGAATGGCGGCTGGAATATCGCGTAAATGAATATTTTAAGACCATTGTCGTCTCCGTGTTATTGATTGGTGGCGGGGTGAAGCTGATGACTGGAAGTAAGAATAATAAGGGTAGAAAAGGGGCGGGGGGTTAATCTTGAATAATCCAATAGAAGTAGAGCCGGGTGTCATGGTAACTAGCGAGTTTCCAGTGAACGAAAGGAAATCTAGAAGTTGGCGTGTAGGTACGCTGTCGATGGGGCTGAGCCTTTTATTTCTCGGGGCATTAATAATGGTGTCGCAGTGGAAAGGAGCGGATGTGTTCGAGACAACGCTTGCTTGGTGGCCGCTCATTTTTATCTTACTTGGTTTAGAAATTGTAATTTACACCTTATGGTTCCGTGGTAAAGGGAAAATGTACTATGATGTGCTAAGTGTTCTGTTCGTCGGATTTCTGGCAGTGTGCTGTTTAGTATTCGCAGGAGTCAGCTCTTTAGGATTAACACAAGAACTTAGACATGTGATCTCATCTACGGAGGAGAATTATTCCTTGCCGGAATGGAAGGGGAATGTTCCACAGGGTGTAGGCACACTTATAATCCAGGCTGCCGAACCTTATGGAGTTATGGTTGATCGAACGGCTGGGAATGAGTTGAATGTATTTGGGAGTTATTCCACGGCAGAAGGGCAACTCAAGCAAGAGCAAGAGAAGCGGCTGTTGCAAACTAAACAAGTTGGAGACACATTTTACGTCATTTTAGGAGACATACCTAGACATCTAGTATTTGATAACTCCAGGAATGCGTTGAACGTGACCGTTGCGGCTCCTGTAAATCTAAAGGTAATCGTAAGAGATAATTATGGAAATGTTGTAACAAGATAAAAAAAGATCGCTTCCCACCCGATGAGGGGATGGGCTGCGATCTTTTTTGGTTAAGAACGAAGCTCTTTCTCTAGGGCAGCACCCATTTCACGTGAGCGCTCGGCACATCGGTTAACGGCTGCAATCACAGTTTCAAAGAATTCCCCTCGTTCAAGCACTTCTATAGCTGCTTGTGTTGAACCGTTAGGGGAAGTAACCTTCTTACGAAGTGCTGCGGGTTCTTCTCCTGTCTGTTGTACCATTCGGGCAGCTCCCAGCACAGTTTGAACAGTTAACTCGGTGCTTTGGTCAAGTGGCAGCCCACCACGGATACCAGCGGCGATCATGGCTTCCATCATGTAATAGATATACGCAGGCCCGCTGCCTGAAATTCCGGTCAAGGTTTCCATACGTTCCTCATCAATGACTGTTGTAAGCCCGACAGCCTCAAAGATATTAAGAGCAAGGCGACGGCCTCTTTCGTCTACTTCTTTGGAGAAGGCTAGACCCGTGGCACCCAGACCGATGGAACTGGAGGTGTTAGGCATTGTGCGAACAATAGGCTGTGCTTTGCCAAGTAGACCTTGCATGGTGCGAATAGATAGACCTGCAATGACAGAAACTACGATCTGATCCGGAGAAAGAAGTGGACCTAGTCCGCGTAAGGATTCTGCAGCATCTTTAGGTTTCATTGCCAGTACTATTACTGGTGCGTTCCGTAAGTATTCTATTTTTTGTTCGGGATCATTTGTGCCTATTACACCATAACGGCTTTTTAGTTCTGCCAGACGTTCACTGCTGCTGCGATTGAGCATGATGACATTATCGGACTTCACGATATTGCGGCTAATCATCCCGCGAACGATGGCTTCTGCCATGGAGCCTGCGCCATAAAAAACAATATTATGATTCATGAGTGGAACTGAAGGTTGCTGACACATGGCTAAAATCCTCCTAAAAGTTGTGTGATAGAATACTTAAACGTGTATACTAACCCCGAATTTGTCCCGTTCCGTAGATCTTATATTTGGTTGAAGTTAGTGCAGGCAGACCCATCGGGCCACGAGCGTGGAGTTTCTGGGTACTAATACCAATCTCTGCACCGAATCCAAATTCAAAGCCATCCGTGAAGCGGGTTGAGGCATTGTGATAAACAGCGGCAGCATCCACTTCTTGTAAAAAGCGTGTGGCGTTCTCCTGATCTTCCGTTACGATACATTCCGAATGTTTCGTGCCATACTGTGCGATATGCTGCATAGCTTCTTCCAAATCACTGACGATTCTAATATTAAGGATATAATCATTGTATTCTGTAGCATAGTCTTCTACAGTTGCAGGTAATACCCATGGAACAAGAGAGATGGTTTGTTGACAGCCACGAAGTTCTACATGAACCTCACGGAAGGCTTCGGCTAAGGATAACAGATATTTGCTCGCGTAATCCTGATGAACGAGTAGTGTTTCCATAGAGTTACATACCGAAGGGCGCTGAGCTTTGGCATTTAAACTAATGTCCTGTGCCATTTCTGGCAAGGCAGCTGCGTCGAGATAAGTATGGCAGATGCCTGCTCCAGTTTCAATTACGGGAACGGTTGCGTTAAGGACTACATTTTGAATAAGAGAACTGCCTCCGCGCGGGATGATCACATCTAAAAGTCCGTTCAGTTTTAGCATTTCATCTACTGAAGAACGATTTGGGTCTTCAATCAGCTGAAGCGCGTTAGGCGGCATTGAGGTTTCAGCAAGAGCATTGTGCAGAACCTCGACAATTTTACGGTTGGAGGACAGGGCAGAGGAGCCACCTCGCAGCACAACAGCATTGCCGGTTTTGAGACATAGACCTGCAGCATCAACAGTAACATTGGGACGTGCTTCGTAGATGATGCCGATCACACCAAGCGGAACACGCAGCTTCTGGATGCTGAGGCCGTTAGGACGTTCAATGCTTTCTAGCGTGTCACCGATAGGGTCCGGTAATACAGCGATTTGTTGCAAGCCTTCGGCAATGCTGTTAATCCGGCCCACATCTAAAGCCAGCCGGTCGAGCATGGATTCCGGAGTCCCATTAAGTCTTCCTCGTTCCAAATCCTCCGCGTTGGCGGTGATAATGGCGGGAGCTTCGCGGCGAAGTGCATCGGCCATGACCAGCAGTGCTTCATTCTTCTGGCCAGTTGTTAAGCTTGCTAGAACTCCTGTTGTCTCCTTGGCTAATTTACTCTTATTAATAACTTCACTCATGACGTTTCCTCCCTATATTTGAATTGAAAAAAATGTTTATCTCAGTGTAATCCATTCGTCACGGTGAATGACCTCAAGCCGGTGTACTTCTCCCAGCTTCGGTACAATTTCACGGCTTGGCAGACCTTGAATGCTGCGCAGCTGAGCATCATCGTAATTTACAATCCCACGTCCAAGCAATTTGGAGTCGGGTCCAAGAACTTCTACAACATCTCCTGCGTGAAAACTACCTTCTGTCTGTTTGACGCCTACAGGCAACAGGCTGTGTCCGCCATGTAGCAAAGCTTCTACAGCCCCTTCGTCCACGTATAGGGAGCCGAGAGGGGTAGACATAAAGCCTAGCCATTGTTTTTTGACGGGAAGAGAGGATAGCTTCGTTGCAAAATAAGTGCCCCTGCCGTCTCCCGTTGCAGCAAGCTGTAAATCACCAGGTTCGGTGGCTCTTCCGACAAAGACAGGAACACCACCCCGAGTAGCAATTTTGGCCGCATCGATTTTGGATCGCATACCGCCCGTTCCAACACTAGAGCCAGCTCCACCAGCAATAGCATATATCTCCGGTGTAATGTCATCTACGAACTGATAGCGGACAGCATCCGGATGCTTGCGAGGATCTCCACTGTATAAACCATCCATGTCGGTTAAGACAAGCAGTCTAGAGGCTTTTAACAGGTTGGCTACGAGCGCGGAGAGGGTATCATTATCGCCAAATTTCAGTTCATCTACGGAGACAGTGTCATTCTCGTTAAATACGGGTACTGCTCCTTGGCGAAGTAGCTCTTCTACAGTCATCATAGCGTTATTCATGGCTCTGCGGCTGCAGAAATCGGTGCGAGTCAGCAATATTTGCGCGGTAGTAATTCCATGCTGGGCAAAAGCTTCCTGATAAGCCTGCATCAGCAGTACCTGACCCACAGCCGCAGCGGCCTGCTTCTCATGCAGCAGCTTCGGACGTGCTGGATAACCGATACTGCGGAAGCCTGCGGCTACCGCACCAGAGGTTACTAACAACACCTCACAGCCGTTTTTCTTCAACTCAGCAATCTCTGAGGCGAAAAAGGAGACTGCTTCACGATTCAAACCGCCCTCGGGTCCGGTCAGCGAGCTGCTGCCTATTTTGACCACGATTCGCGTCGTCATTTCTATCCACATCCTCTTCGTTTATTAAGTCCTGAAAACAACAAAAAGCCCCCATCCTTAGACTTAGCAAAGGACGAAAGCTTATAAACTTCCGCGGTACCACCTTCATTGATGAGGGATCATCCGACTTCATTCTCATAACGGGAGGATCCGTCCTGTTAGATACAGGCCGCTCGGGGGTAGGATTCAGAACGAAAACCGCGGTAAATTCTTTCAGCCTGTCGGAATCTACTCTCTAGGCGCGGTTAGACTCATTCTTACTGGTCCCGTCTGCACGTTTCACTTATTTTCAATAGAATACCATGGAGCTGGTTGCATTGCAAAGGGAAAACGTAGGATATATTTCTTCATGCAGAAAGCTCTATATATTATGTTTAACCTCAAAGAGAAGGGGTAAAGAACTTATAATCTGTTACCAGGAGGTGGATTAAATTGACTAAAGACAATAAAGCCGAGCAGGGACAGAATCAAGGTTCAAACGAAGTTGCAGAGCTTCAGAATAGTGTGACTCGTGAATTTGTGGAAGAGCACACCGGGGCTCCAGTTGATAAGGGATTGGCTGATTCAAGTAAAGCACGTGTGTCGGATGATCAGAACCGCCTGATTACACAGCGTAATTTGCGTAAATAATCTAGTACTGTTACAAGAGGTTCACCTGAAAAGTGCTCCGACAACCACACGAATGGTTACTGGGGCACTTTATTTGTATATATTCTATTCTTCCGTTAATTCAGACACGGTTGATTTGAATGTTTCTACAAAAGCCTTTGCGGCTTTGGACAAATATCGTCCGCGTCGATATGCTACAACTAGCGTACGACTAGGCACTGGATCAGCAAGCGGTAAGTAGACTGGAACAAATTCACTCCGCGGTGCACGAGCGATAAAACGAGGAACAAGAGTCACGCCCATACCTGTTGCCACTAGAGATTGAACGGTTTCCATATTATTGCTCTCGAAAACGATTCGTGGCTCGAATCCGGCTTTCCGGCATAGTTCCACAGTCATTTTGCGGAAGCCCTGACCTTCCTTAAGTACGATAAAAGGTTCGTCCTTAAGCTCTTCAAGTGAGGTCCGTGTTCCATCTAGGATTCGTTTAGCGAGTGGGTGTTCAGGAGGAACAGCGAGATCGATTCTTTCCTCTCCAAGCTCTTCATAAGCTAGTGCAGGAATTTCGAGGGGTAAGGAGAGCAGGCTTAAATCGGTTTGGCCACTTGCCGTGAGCTTCTCTAGGTTCATTGACGAGTCTTCGAGCAGCGTTATTTCTACCTCAGGATAATTTTGTTTAAAAACTGGAAGTACATGCGGCAGAAGATGTGCACCTGTAATCGGCATACTGCCCACAACTACACGTCCAGTACGCAGTTCTGAAATGTCGGACATCTCTTGCCGCAGCAGCTCCACTGCGTCAATGATAATCTGGGCTTGTTCAACGAATTTAGAACCTGCGTAGGTCAGCTCAACTGAGCTGGTATTACGCTGAAAAAGCATTACGCCGAGCTCTTTTTCCAGTTTGGAAAGCTGCTGGCTGAGCGAGGGCTGGGCAATATGCAGCTTGTCCGCTGCACGTGAGAAGTTTTTTTCGGCTGCGATTTGCAGCACATACTGCAGTTGTCTCAGTTCCATATATGGACTCCTTAGAGAAATGATTTACTTATAAGTATATCCTATTGGATTATAGTTTTGTATAGGCAAACCGAAGGAGCATTCACTTCATCACTCCCCAGAATTTGCTGGGCCTGATTTTAAGAGAGTAACCCTTGTACACTGACCGAAGTATCCGAAATCCTCTCACAGTATATTTTTTACGCCGAATCTTGAGGGTTTTTATGAGATAACTGCATTCTGTGCAGCTATTTCGTATGCAAAAGGGATCATTTTGGTTTTAAGTGTATTCTATACAACTAAAAACGAGAGTTCCCAGGTATAGGGCGATAATTCAAGAAAATAGCTGCACAAAATACAGTTATATTCATTAACGAAAGATTCACAGGAATATAGCTGTACAAAATACAACTAAACGCTCTTACACCTCAAGCTAGCGTATCGCTCCTACACTCCAAGCTAGCGTATCGCTCTTACACCTCAGGCTTGCGCTTCGCTCCTACACCTCAAGCTAGCGTATCGCTCTTACACTCCAAGCTCGCGTATCGCTCTTACACATCAGGCTTGCGCTTCGCTCCTACACCTCAAGCTCGCGTATCGCTCTTACACCTCAGGCTTGCGCAACGCTCCTACATATTGCGCCTCAACACACCCTAACTCAGCTTATAGGTTCAGACTATCACTTTTATAGATATCATATCTTGGAATTATAAAGACAGGGGTGTTATATTTAGATCATTCAAGAGAGACTCCACGCTCTCTTCCAATGAACGATTCTATTAATGAGGTGAAATTATGAGCAACAAGACAATGTTTGAGAAGATTTGGGAGAATCACGTTATTCATCAAGAGGAAGGCAAACCTAGCATTATTTATATTGATCTGCATTTAGTTCATGAAGTTACTTCTCCACAGGCTTTTGAAGGGCTTCGCCTCAGCAACCGGAAGGTTCGCCGTCCTGAGCTGACCTTCGCAACGATGGATCATAACGTACCAACTAAAGATCGTTTTAACATTAAAGATCCAATCTCCAAGCAGCAAATTGATACCCTTTCTAAGAACTGTGCTGATTTTGGTGTAAGACTGTTCGATCTGAATGATATTGATCAAGGCGTTGTACACGTAATGGGTCCTGAAATCGGCTTGACACATCCTGGCAAAACTATCGTTTGCGGCGACAGCCATACCTCCACGCATGGTGCATTCGGCGCGCTGGCATTCGGTATCGGAACTAGTGAAGTTGAACATGTAATGGCCACCCAATGTTTGCAGCAATCCAAAGCTAAGACTATGGAAGTACGCTTTACAGGCAAACGTAACCCTGGCGTAACAGCAAAGGATATGATCCTTGGTGTTATTGCTAAGTATGGTACTGATTTTGCCACAGGTTATGTAATTGAGTACACAGGCGAAGCTATTCGTGAATTGTCGATGGAAGAACGTATGACTGTTTGCAATATGTCGATCGAAGGTGGAGCAAGAGCTGGCTTGATTGCCCCTGATGAAACTACTTTTAATTATCTGCGTGGACGTCAATACGTACCGCAAGGCGAAGCTTATGATGCTGCTGTAGAAGCATGGAAGAGTCTTGTAAGCGACGAGGGCGCACAGTACGATACGGTTGTTGAATTTGATGTGGAAACATTGATTCCACAAGTGACCTGGGGTACTAGCCCGGGCATGGGAACTGACATCAACTCCAGCGTTCCGAATCCGGCGGACTTCACCACTGAAAATGAACGTAAAGCTGCTGAAAAAGCGCTTGAATATATGGATTTGACTCCTGGAACACCTATTTCTGAAATTCCGATTGATTATGTATTTATCGGTTCCTGCACTAACGGACGGATCGAAGATTTGAGAGCTGCAGCAGTGGTAGCTAAAGGCCATAAGGTGTCTGAAAAGGTTACTGCCATTGTTGTTCCAGGCTCGGGCCGTGTTAAGATGCAGGCTGAGAAAGAAGGACTTGATAAAGTCTTTACTGAAGCTGGCTTTGAATGGCGTGAAGCGGGATGCAGCATGTGCTTGGCCATGAACCCGGATGTTCTGCAGCCTGGACAACGCTGTGCATCTACCTCGAACCGTAACTTTGAAGGACGCCAAGGACGCGGAGGACGTACACATCTGGTATCTCCAGCTATGGCAGCCGCAGCTGCGATCAAAGGTCGTTTCACTGATGTACGTGATTGGAATTATAAGACGGAAGCCGTCAGCTCATAGAACTAGAGAGAACACGGGAGGATAAAACTATGGATGCTTTTAAAAAATTAACAGGAATTGTTGCACCAGTTGACCGGGTAAATGTAGATACGGATGCGATTATTCCAAAGCAGTTTTTGAAACGGATTGAACGGACGGGATTTGGACAGTTTTTGTTCTATGAGTGGCGTTTTGATGAAGAAGGTAACGATAATCCAGCCTTCGAAATGAATAAACCACGTTATCAAGGGGCTTCTGTCCTGATCTCACGCGCTAACTTTGGCTGCGGATCCTCTCGGGAGCATGCACCATGGGCGATTATGGATTACGGGTTCAGAGTTGTAATTGCACCTTCTTATGCGGATATCTTCTACAATAACTGCTTTAAGAACGGCATTTTGCCGATCAAGCTTTCGGAAGAGCAAGTGGATGAATTGTTCAAACGGACAGCTGAGCATGAGGACTACAAGCTGACAGTTGATCTTGAGAACAACGCTTTACAAGATGAATTCGGACTGAGCATCAGCTTTGATCTGGATGAGCACCGTCGTCAATTCCTGCTGCAAGGCTTGGATGATATCGGTTTGACTCTTCAACATGCGGATGAAATTGCTGCTTATGAAGAGCTTCATGCTGCAAAGCTATTCTCTTAAAAAGAGGATATAACTGGTCTGACTCTTAAACTTTATAAAAAATACGCAAAACTTCTATTTCCGGGTGTCGGAAATAGAAGTTTTTTTGCTATAATCGATATATTCATTGGTCATTAAGGAAACATTTGGTGATTTCTGTCGTCTAAATACTTATCTAGGATCTATTACTTGCAGAAGGAGCGGAAAATGAGAATGAGAAGAGCTGGGCTTCGTGTATTGCTGCTTTTGTTACTGCCATTATTATTTTTAACATCCACCGGACAAGAAGCTGCCGCAGCTGCTAGCAGCACAGGCAGAATTATTATGGACAATCAGGAACTTGCTTTGCCAAAAGGAATTAAACTCGAAAATGTAAATGGAAGCGTTATGATTCCGGTCAGAGTGGTAGTAGAGAATCTTGGATTCGAGGTGTTATGGGAGCAGCAGACCCGGAAAGTAACCGTTCTCCAGGATGGTAAAAGCATTGAGCTGGCGGTAGGACGGAAAACAGCTGATGCAGATGGGGTGACATTTGATTTAAATGCAGCTCCTAAGCAGAGTGGCGGCACAGTACTTGTTCCCATTCGTTTCGTAAGCGAGCAGTTCGGTTTAAAGGTGGGCTGGGATAATGTTGATAAAACCGTCTATTTGACAGGTGGACAAGTTAGCAATCCTCCAATGACACCTGAGGGGAATACTACCAATCCAACAGCAACTATTACACCTGCTCCAACTCCAAGTGCTACGCCGGGAAGTGACAACGGGACAACTGCTGGCAGTGTAGTAACTTCACCAAGCCCGACACCAGTTCCACAAACAACTACGGCACCGGGAAGCACAGCAGGAATCCCAACAGGAATCCCAACAGGCCCTCTAGTAAACGGGGCAGTATTTACTGAGAACCGACTTATTATCGCTGTGTCGGGGGCTACTAAGCCAAATGTTACTAAAATGAGCAACCCTGATCGAATCGTCGTAGATTTTCCGGGTGCTGCGTTCGATCCGAATTTCATTGGAAGTCTTACGGGTGTTACCACCGCTGGCGGTCCACAAGGTAAGCTGGACGTTGCCGGCTATCCGCTTGTTTCTGAGATCCGGTATGCACTGTTCAGTGTGAGTCCGTCCACTGTCAGATTCGTAATTCAAACGGTTGGAAATCAACCGTACCAGCTTAGTACGGATGAAAGCACCGGGTTGGTTACGATTGATTTGAATGTAACTAACAGCGGAGGCAACACCACAGGGGCTAATGGAACGTTAGGTAAGCCAATTGTAGTTCTAGATGCGGGTCATGGCGGAACTCAATCCGGAGCTGTCAGTCTCACAGGTAAGCTGGAAAAAGACTTCAATCTGGCCGTCATCCGCAAAGTACAAGCGCTGTTAACGCAGGAAGCATTAGTTGACGTGGTGTTTACTCGAACTGACGATGCTACATTGGGGCTTCAGGATCGTGTGAAAATTGCGGAGGCTGCTAAAGCGAATCTCTTTATTTCAGTGCACGCGAATTCGCTAGATGTCGGCTATCCGAATAGAGATAAAATAAATGGCAGTGAAACCTATTATTCTCGCAGTGATAGTCTGCCGCTTGCTCAGATTATGCATAAGCATTTATTAGCCGCTACTGGTTTTAAAGACAACGGGATTCGTACGAAAAGCCTTCATGTTACACGGGAAACCACAATGCCAGCAGTCTTGCTAGAAGTGGGATATCTTACAAATTCAGGCAATGAATCGGCGATGTATAGTGAGCAGCTTCAAGAGAAATTAGCGAGAGAAATTGTTGCCGGAATTAAGGAATATCTGGGGCTTTAAGACTTGAGGTTGGTGAGATTTCTCAATTTTTATGGAATATATTCGCAACCTTTATAGATTACCAGCGTCTAATAGAGGTCTGAGGTTGACGGAGACAGGGCACCACGATCGCCATTCACAGGCGAATACTAGATTCTTAGAGGTGAAGAATGAAGAAATTCAGTTTGATGTTGTTTTTGTTGCTCTTTGTGTTGGTTTTGCCTGAGCATGGACATGCTGCTGCCGCGAATAGCAAGATTTATCTGGACGGCAAAGAGATTACTGCAGGGCAAAAAGTACCGGTTGAAAATGTGAATGATACTATCATGGTACCGTTGAGATTGATCTCCGAGAGTCTTGGTTATACCGTGGGCTGGGATCAAAAAAGCAAAACGGTGACGATTGAACAGCAAGGGAAGGTCATCAAACTTATTGTTAATCAAAAGACAGCATCGGTTGATGACAAAACAGTACAGCTTACCACTGCGCCTGTCCTGCGGAGTGATACGACACTTGTACCTATACGGTTCATTAGTGAGCAGTTTGGTCTCACCGTCACTTGGGATAATGCAAAGAAGATCGTGTACCTTATTACCCCAGGATCCTCAAATGAAAACGGAAGTTCAGATGGAAACTCTGGAAATGGTGGATCTGAGGTTGTTCCGCCGGTAGATCCTACTAAGAATTTAACCATGATAAATGGTTTGAGCTTTAGTGAGAATCGTTTGAGCATTGCGATGGAAGGTAATTCCACGCCAAAAGTAAGTGTAATGACAGGGCCGGATCGGTTAGTTATTGATTTTCCAAATGCCACTTTTTCAGATCTGTTTGGTACGGGACAAGTTCTTGATCCTGATCTGAATGGTAAACTGGAAGTGAAGGATTATCCTGATGTATCAGGTGTCCGGTATTCGCTTTATAGCTCGAATCCTTACACTGTACGTTTTGTAATTGATTTGAATTATCCTAAGAATTATAACATCAGCGTATCTGGCACGGATTCTAAGTTGGTCATCATTGACCTGAATGCAGAAAGTACGGATGATACTTCAACACAGCCAGGTAATGATGGCAAGAAGCTCGTAGTACTGGATGCAGGACACGGAGCTAAAGATTCTGGTGCAGTAGGAGTAACAGGAAAATACGAAAAGAATTTTAATTTAGCTATAGTACTTAAGACAGCAGCATTGCTGAAAAAAGAAAGTAATATCGATGTCGTACTGACACGCAGTGACGATACATTCTTGGAGCTCAAAGATAGAGCGGCAATGGCTAATAATTTAAAAGCAGATCTATTTATTTCTGTACATGCCAACAGTTCCGCATCTTCTGCGGCAAGCGGTACAGAAACGTATTATCAGCGGGAAGCCAGTAAGGCCTTAGCGAAAGTAATGCATAAGTATCTTGTTGAGGCTACTGGGCTTAGTGATCGCGGTGTACGATACGGGAATTTTCATGTCATTCGTGAAACGAAAATGCCTGCCGTTCTACTTGAAGTAGGATACCTTAGCAATAAGAAGGATGAGACATTGCTCTTTACGGAAGCATTACAAAACAAAGTTGCTGCTTCAATAGTGAGTGGAATCAAGGAATATTTGGGTATAAAATAACAGACCAGTGGCAGACGAGCGCCGCAAAGTCAGCTTTCTGCTTTTATCTATAAAAAGGCAAGAAGTGGTTTTGCGGTACCTGTCTGCCCGTATTCATCTAGAGGAGGCGTTTATTAATGTTTAAACAAAAATGGACTATGGTTGGGGTTGCTGCGCTGCTTCTACTAGTGATTGCTGGCTGTGGAGATAAGCCTACTGCAGCTCCTGCTAATGGAGTGGAGCAAGAGACTACAAACGTTGTAAGTGGTGCGGGAGAAAGTACCCCAGCTCCGTCTGATGATCAGGAAACCGAAGTGGCTAGCACTCCGCAACCGACAGCAGATAATACTAATGCAGATTCTCAGCCGTCTTCGAAGCCGGTAGAAAATGAGACACAAAAGCAAAGCCAGAGTATTGAAGTTTATTACACTGATTCGCAAATTATGGATTTAGTGCCTGCTAAGACTACGATTAACTACTCTGACGATGTTGAGAAATATACAGAGACGTTCAAAGCACTGCAAAGTAGTGAGAATGCAGATCTTGTACCTTTGTGGGGGAAAATTGAGCTGAAATCATTAAAATTCGTAGAGGGTCAAATCGTAATGGATATTCACAAACCAGATGAAGCTCAGCTTGGTGCGGGTGGAGAATCCTTTGCCATTACTTCACTTGCCAAAACTTATTTTCAATTTGCGGAAGTAAAGAGTATCGAAGTTTTAGTTGATGGTGAAAAGGTAGAAAGTCTAATGGGCCATGTGGATCTATTGCATCCTATGACTAGAGATAATTCTTAATTGGTTATGCAACAAAGGAATTAGGCATCTAGCTGACGAATTTTTAAACATACTATTTATTTGAGTCATAGAGAGGGGAATATCTATTGTCCGCGCAAAAAAGGTCAAAACGTCCATTGAAGGCTTATTCTAATAAAGCGGTGTCGGCTGTTATGGCTGGCGTTATGGTTTTTGGTGGTGCAAGTGCAGTGTTTGCAGACACAGCTGCCACTACACCGACATCAACCACTACTCAATCTGTAGGGATTTTTAGCGATGTGAAGACAGGCTTCTGGGCTGAAAAACATATTTACAAACTCGCTTCACAAGGAATTGTGGTTGGGAATAATGGATTGTTCCGTCCTGGAGATTCTGTAACTCAGCAGGAAGCAGTGCTTATGGCCCTGCGGTTTATGAAGTTGCAGGATAAAGTGGATGCTTCTTCTGCGGTAGCCTTGCCTACCGATTTTAAAGTTACGAATTATTACAAGGATTATGTTGTGTTGGCTTTTCAACAAGGATTACTCGATAAGGCAACCGAAATGGCTCCAGATAATCTGAAGACTTCTTGGGGAGAGCGTAAAGCATCCCGGGAATGGATTGCGGAGCTGTTAATCCGCTCCCTTGGAAAAAGCGCAGATGCAGCAGGGGCCGCTAGTGAGCCAACTGGCTTTGCGGATGATACCAAAGTGTCTGCCAACAAACGTGGTTACATCAACGTTGCTGTTAATTTAGGCCTAGCGAATGGACTTGACGGCAATCGTTTTGATCCGCAAGGCGCTGTAACACGTGCGCAATTGGCGACTTTTTTCAGTCGCGCTGAAGCTCACAATACGGTTGAATACGACAACACGGTATCAGGAACGATCAGTCAATTAGCAGATGGGAAACTATCCGTTTATAACAACGGAAAGACTTCTACATATACCCTGGGAGTAAGCACTGCTTATTACACAAGTGCTTCTGAAAGCAGAATCAATCTAAGTGATGTTCAACCCTACACTAAGGTTACTGTAATTGGTGCGACATATAACGCGGCTTATGTTGAAGTGACTGACCCTACACAACAAGTAGAGACTCTGTCAGGAAACTTCGCCATGGTAGCTCCAGGTAATAAGCTTTGGTTAAAGTCACCAACAGGGTTCACTGAATACTACTACGATGAGACTACTTCCTTTGTGGATGCAAATGGAGCTGGAATTGAACCTGCTTCGCTGGTAACAGACAGTGTAGTTTCACTGCAACGTGAAACGTACAGTGGTTCGCATAAAGTAGTAATGGTTCAAGTGACTTCAGGGGTTGTTAACAAAACAACAACAGGCACTATTCAAAGTGTAGATCTTACTGGTAAAAGCATTACTTTCAAAAATACCGCGGGTACAGTAGAAACTTTTAAATGGGAAGAGGGGACTTCATTATTCAGCTCCCAAGCATCAGTGCTGAAACCTGCAGATTTGAAGACAGGTAATGCTGTCAAATATACGATTCAAGATAATGTGATCCGCACTGTAGAAGTGACAGAAGGTGTTGAACGGACAGTTGATGGGGTACTTACCGAGCTGACTAGTTCCACAGTTGTTTACAAAAAAGCGGACGGAAATCGTGAGGTTAAACTGCTTGGCACTAAACCGACGATTGTTATTCCGAACATGAGTGGAGCAGTAGCTGATGATCTTATTGCTGATGCAGTAGGTGGGGACAAGATTCAGGTTACCCTAAACAGCAGCGATCAAGTCACCAAAATTGAAGTGTTAAGCCGCCAAATTGAGCAGTATAGTGGAGCAACAATTGTGGATTATAATAGCAAAACACAGCTCCTTACAGTTATGGACAGCAGCAAAAAAGCCCATGTGGTTCAGTTGGATGAGAAAACAAAGCTGATTTATGAAGGTGCACTGCCTAACTTAACTAATATGGGTGCGAAACTTATCGAGAACCGCAAAGTTAATCTGAAGGCAATAGGACAGCGGGCTTTGTCTTTGGAAATTGTCACAAAGTACGAAGGAACTTTAACGGCTGTTAATTCTACGTCGAAAACTCTTGTTTTGAAGCTTAATGATGGACAAAGTTTAACGATGCCTTATCCGCAACTTGTTGATCTCTTTGGTAAGACTAGTCCTTCCCTAAGTGATATTCCTATTGGAAGCAATGTAACGGCTTCACTGACTACAGGTCAGGATCTGATAGCGGTATTGAAAGTGAAGACTGTGCTGCAAGTTGAAGCGGCAACCGTGAATTCTGGAACCAACCGTTTGGGCATCAAATGGAATGGGGGAACCAGTGATATTAATACTTTGGCAATCCCTTTGACCAATGAAGCTGGTGAGAGCATTAAGCTAACGGATTTAAAAGCGGGAGATTATCTTAATGTGACCTTTGATGGTAGCACACCGCTGGCTATTCAAGCAGTTAAGCTCACAACAGGTCAGGTAAGTTCTGTAGATGCCGCTGGGAATAATGTAGTCGTGAAGGATTATGCTGGAGCTGCACAGACCTTAGCGGTAAGTGGAGGAGTCAAAATCATTCGTGACGGCTCGACAACGACTGCGCTTAGCAACTTGACGGCAGGGGACAGAGTAGAGATTCGCAAGGATCCGGATGGGTCCACAACGATTCGTATTATGTCTCAGCTCAGTAGAACATTCTCACGTTATGAGAGTGCAACAAACTCATTAGTGACGAAGAGACCTAATTTGAACGATAAATATCAATTCTTTGTTCCTGCTAATGTATATATTCATCAGGGAGATTCGACTTTATCCGTGCAATCTTTGAAAGAAAATGATAATATTATAATGTATTTCAATAATGATATTTTGGTTGAAATTGTGAAACAATAGTTGCAATGGTGGATTTCTGAGTGAATCACCGTCTTGACACAGGGGCTTTACCTGCGTCAAGACGTTTTTTTTGAAATATAAGAAAGTATAAGTATTGCTTCTATACTGTATGTCTTATATTTCTCGCTTAAACGCTTACTGTTCTTATTAGGACACTCAAGGCGTTAATACTTGAAATATAATGCCAGTATCGTATGTGTTGAAATGTATGAATCCATACGTTATAATACATACTTTGCTTATATTTCTAACATTTGAGGTGAGACGCTCGATAGAATTTTCTGAGCGTTTTTGCTCCGTGGAGGGGACACTATGAAAGTTGCAGACGTCCGCCACATTTTGGATACGATTGGAGATTTGTTTCCGGATGCACATTGCGAGCTGAATCACAGTAACGCTTTTGAATTAACCATAGCAGTGCTGCTGTCAGCCCAATGTACGGATGCAACGGTGAACAAAGTGACCGAGGACCTGTTCCAAAAGTACAAAGCCCCCATCGATTATATTTCTGTGCCGCTGGAGGAATTGGAGGGGGATATCCGGCGCATCGGCTTATATCGTAACAAAGCTAAGCATATCCAAAGCCTGTGCTCTATACTCATAGAACAGTATGGCGGAGAAGTGCCTGAGGCACATGACTTGCTTGTAACGTTGCCAGGAGTAGGTCGTAAAACCGCTAACGTAGTAGTATCCAACGCATTTGGAGTTCCTGCCATTGCTGTGGACACTCATGTGGAGCGGGTTGCTAAACGACTTGCATTGGCAGGCTGGAAAGATTCTGTGCTGGAAGTGGAGAAAAAGCTGATGAAGGCTGTGCCACGTGATGAATGGACGCTCACGCATCACCGGCTAATCTTTTTCGGACGATATCACTGTAAAGCTCAGAATCCAAAATGTCAGGTTTGCCCGCTCCTTGATGTATGTCGAGAGGGCAAAAAACGTATGAAAACGGCTGTCGTCAGGAAAGCTAAAGATCATACGCCAAAAAGTTAAAAGTTAGAGTTGAAGAAGAGGATGGGATAGAGATGAAATGCATTTCTGTATACACAGATAATTTTGAGGTATTCTCGGATATTTTTGACCGCGTAGTGGAAAGCCCGCTGGAAGAAAATGAAGAGCAAGAAGTAGAGGGCATCACGATCAGTCATTCCGGTGATGTGCCTGAGCACTATCTGGAGCGTATGTCTGTAAAACCAGAGGTTGTCGTAATGAGAGACAAATCTCGTGGATTGACTATTTTGCAGCACGGAAAAGTATTTGAAATTCTGTTGCCTGTTTTGGAAACTGCATAATTGAGAAGTGACCTGAAATGGAGTCAGCCCTTGGGGCTGGCTCCTTTTTTTATTTAATATCCTTATATTTCTACGAGAAACGACGGTTGGCTTTACAGGACGACAACGTCGCTTCTTTTTTTGGTATCATTTCGTAGGAGATGATAGGTTATTTTGTAAGTAGTGTGTATTTAATTTGTGTCAAACTGGTGATAAACTGTAATTATTATTTATAAAAATGTTCCGCGCTAAATTTCAGAAATTGCACCTATATAAGTATTGCATAAAAAAGAGCTTAAATCAGTATTCATGAATGGATTAAGATCAGTGCATGATTAGAAGGTATCTGTGGAGGTGGAAGGTCTGTGGGAGCGGAACAGGTTAGAATTCAGAGAGAAACATTAAGTGAAACAGCATCGCAGCTTTCCCGGCTGAAAGATTTAATGCGCCACTGGGGCGATGAGAGTGCTGAACGAATATATGAAGATTTACAAAATAAAGAGGGTGGGAATGAACTGACCCTTGCTTTTTGTGGGCATTTTTCGGCAGGGAAATCCAGCATGATTAATCTTTTATGCGGCAGCTCAGTGTTGCCTTCCGGACCTGTGCCGACTAGTGCCAATATTGTTTCTATCCGCAGCGGGGCTCCACGAGTGCTTATCTATCCAAGGGTTGAGGGAAGTGAAAATGAATCTACCCCTGTAGAGACAACACCAGAAAGATTACAGGAATATTGTCGAAATGGCGGAGAATATTCTGCGATTGAAGTCTGGAATGAGATTCCACTTCTAGGGAAGCATGGTGTTCTATTGGATACGCCTGGCGTGGATTCGACGGATGATGGCCACCAGGCGGCCACTCGTTCCGCGCTGCATTTAGCTGATGTCGTCTTTTATGTTATGGATTATAACCATGTACAGTCAGAGAATAATTTGGCTTTTGCCAAAAATCTTAGTGACTGGGGCAAACCGCTCTATCTTATTGTTAATCAGATAGACAAGCACAGAGAACAAGAAATTTCCATTGAAGAATATAAACGCCAGCTTGAAAATGCTTTTGAACAGTGGGGAATTCATTGTGCGGGGATTCTGTTTACCTCACTCAAAATGAAAGAGCACCCATTGAATCATTGGGATAATCTGCTGAACCTTATAACAGAGCTGTTGGAGCATAGGGAACAATTGCTTCAATATAGCTTGTCACGTTCCATTCATCATACAGCAGATTCTTCGCTGACCGCGTTCCGTGAAGACCAGCAAGAGGAGCGGGAAACTCTTTTAGCTGAGCTAGAGGGTGCAGAGGTTACAGTTGTGATGGATGAGCTGAAATCGCTGGAGGAAGAGAAGGCACTGCTTGAGGAGCTGCCTCAGCAATCACGAGCTAGCCTGCGAAGTGATCTTGATGCCTTACTCAATAATGCTAACTTAATGCCTGCGGATGTTAGAGAGGCGGCAGGGAGCTATGTGGAGAGTGTCAGCCCAGGCTTCCGCTTAGGTTTGTTCTCTACAGCGGGACGGCGGGAGAAGGAACAAGGCAAACGACTGGAAGCCTGGCAAGGATTACTGGTCCGAGAGGTTTCCGCTCAGCTGGAATGGCATCTGATTCAGCTGGTACGTCAATGGGCGGAGAATCTCGGACTGTGGGCAGAGGAGGCAGAGACGACTCTGAAGCAAGGGTTCCCGGCGGTGAGCCAGGAATGGCTGGCGGCTGCACTTAAGCCGGGAACGGGGTATAGCGGCGAGGCGCTGCTCAATTTCTGCCGCACACTTGCGGCAGATCTGAAGAGCCAATTCCGCCGCGCTGCGCTGTTAGTTGGCGATGAGCTGCTGGCGAAGCTGCCATCGCTTATCGAGGAGCAGCGCGCGGAACTC